>JBCBCF010000240.1:0-6912 GCA_038530905.1 Acidobacteriota bacterium | reverse complement strand
GGTCGTCTATCGCGCCACGGATCTGCGCCTGGGTCGCACGGTTGCCATCAAGACTCTGCCGCGGGTCTCGCCCGAGGCGGCCATGCGGCTGCATCGCGAGGCGCGGGCGGCGGCCAGCGTCGTGCATCCCGGCCTGGCGGCGATCTACGGTCTGGAAACCTGGGAAGGCGTGCCGATGCTCGTTCTCGAGTTTCTGACCGGAGGCACCCTTGCCGATCGTCTGATGCGCCAGCCGCTCGAGATTCGCGACATGCTGACGGTCGGCACGCGGGTCGCCTACGCCCTCGATCGCATCCACTCGGCCGGCATTCTGCATCGCGACGTGAAGCCTTCGAATATCGGCTACACGGGCGACGGTGAGGCGAAGCTGCTCGACTTCGGGATCGCCCGCATTCAGCACGATCTGACTCGCGACGGCGATTCCGGCGGACCGAGCGAGGTCCGGCGCACCACCGTGCCGCAGACCGAGACCAACTGGATCGTCGATCGCACGGCGACCGGCCGTGTGCTTGGCACCGCCTCGTACCTGTCACCCGAAGCGTTGCGCAATCAGCGCCCAGCGCCGTCGTTCGATCTCTGGGCGCTGTCGGTGGTGCTCTACGAATCCCTCGTCGCGGAGAATCTCTTCCTGGCGCGCAGTCTGCCTCAGATGCTCGAGGCGATCCGCTCGGCGCGCGCGCCGGATCTGCGGGAGAAGCTGCCGGACTGCCCGCCGCAGATCGCCGAGCTCTTCCATCGCGAGCTGCATCGCGATCCGGCGCGTCGGTCTCGCACCGGCCGGGAGCTGGCGGCCCATCTCGAGGCGCTCGCTGCCGAGGTGCTCTAAGCCTCGCTGTGCCCGGTCATCGCTGCGGGAAAGCCTTCAGCTGTCGGCGGCGGACCAGCGGGAGTCGAGCGGCTGCCCGCCCGCGTGCCGTGCGACCCGCCCGTTGGCCGCCAGCCCGGCCAGGAGGTAATAGAGGGTCGGCTGGCGATCGACCGCATCGAGGGCGGAGGCCAGCGCGTCGAGCTCCATCGGCGCGTCGGCCTCGGCGAGAGCCGCGAGCGCGCGCCGCTGCAGATCGAGGATCGCTGCGGCGGCCTTCTTCCCCGCCTCGACCCCCGGCTGGTGGTAGGCATTGATCCGGATCAACGAGGCGTAGAGACCGACCGCGCGCTCGAAGAGGGCGATCAAGACGCCGAGGTGAAAGGCGTCGACACGGTCGAGAGTCAGGAGAAGCGCCCGACGCCCGGCCTCGGTGAGGGCCTGGCGCGTGCCGAGCAAGAAGGCGCGCAAGAAGTCGCCGGCCGTCGTCCTGGGCTCGATCTCGAGCGGCGCGCCTCCGTCCTCGAGCACCTGCACGCAGACCGCGAAGAAATTCTCGACGCCCTCGCGGAGCTGCTGAACGTACGCGTGCTGATCTGTCGAGCCCTTGTTGCCGTAGACCGTCAGGCCCTGGGCAATCTCGTTTCCGGCGAGGTCGCGACCCTTGCCGAGAGACTCCATCACGAGCTGCTGCAGGTAGCGCGCAAAAAGGGCGAGGCGGTCCTTATACGGCAGAACGACCATATCTTTCGCGCCGCGACCGCCGGTCGCTTCGAACCAGGCGAGGGCCAGCAGCGCTGCCGGATTGCGCCGCAGCTCGGGTCGCCGCGTCGCGGTGTCGCAGGCGGCGGCGCCGCGCAGCAGCGCGCGAATGTCGACGCCCTGAAGCGCCGCCGGCAGCAGGCCGACCGCCGAGGTGACGCTGGTGCGCCCGCCGACCCACTCCCACATCGGGAAGCGCGCCATCCAGCCCTCGCGCTCGGCGCGGCGATCGAGATGCGACCCGACGCCGGTGATCGCCACCGCCGCCGTCGCGAGGTCGAGGCCGCGGGCCGCCCAGGCCGCTGAGGCGATCTCCAGGCCGTTGCGCGTCTCGGGGGTCGAGCCCGATTTCGACACGACGACGACGAGTGTCGTCGCCAGGTGCGCGCCGAGCCCGTCGAGCGTTCGCTCCATGCCGTCGGGGTCGGTGTTGTCGAAGAAGTGCGGGCGCAGTCGGTCGAGGTCGGGATGGCCCAACGCGTCAGCGACGAGCTGAGGGCCGAGCGCCGAGCCACCGATGCCGATCAGCAGGAGGTCGGAGAACAGCTCGTTGTTTGCCGCGGTTCGCTCGCCTCGATGAATCTCGCGGGCGAACGCTTCGACGCGGTCGAGTGTCTCCTCGATGGCCTGGCGCATCGCGGGCTCGGGCGCCGTCGCGGGCGCGCGGAGCCAGTAGTGGCCGACCTGACGGCCTTCATCGGGATTGGCAATAGCGCCAGCTTCGAGCTGGGCCATGTCATCGAAGGCGCGCGCGAATGGATCAGCCAGCCGATCGAAGGCGTCGTCGGCGAGGCGCATCGCGGACAGGTCCAGGCTGAGCCCGAGCTCGGGCTCGGCGAAGAAAAGCGAGCGGAAGGCCTGCCAATCGACAGACGGAGCGACGGTCGAAGACGCCATGTCGGACCTCCGGAAAGTGAACTGCGATGCGGCAATGACTGTAGCGGCGTGGTGGGCACCCCGCAAGGTGGCGGGCGTCGAGCAGCGGCGTCGTTCGAAACAAGGCCTCTCGATCTGTCCTTCGATCCGGCCTTGTTTCTGTCGTGGTGTATTACTAAACTACTACACATGAACCGAACACCTTTATCGAAGAGTTCCCGTCTCTCGGCCGTTCGCGGCCGGGCCGCGGCGGCCCGAGGACGCCCGCCGTGCTGAGCCTCGATCCCGCCAGCCCGGTGCCGATCTGGAAGCAGATCGAGCAGGCGGCCGAGGTCATGACGACCAGTGGCGCCCTCGCTCCCGGCGATCCCCTGCCTTCGGTCCGCGAGCTGGCGCGCCAGCTTCGGGTCAACCCACTGACGGTGTCGAAGGCCTATCGCCGCCTTGCCGACCGAGGTCTCGTCATCGTCCGCCGCGGTCAAGGGACGTTCGTCGCCGACCGCCCGCCCATCCTCAGCGAGGCCGAACGGCAGGCCTCGCGCCGAGCGGCGGCGCGGACACACGCGCTCGAGGCACGCCGCCTCGCCGCCGACCTCGCCGAGACCACCGATCTGCTGCACGACGTCTGGAACGAGTTGGAGACCGAGATCAATGCCTGAATCCGTTGCCGACATCAAGGGCCTTGTCGTGCGCTACGGGCGGCGCGAGATCCTGCGAGGCCTCGATCTGTCGCTCGCGCCGGGCGAGGTGCTCGCTCTGCTCGGGCGCAACGGCGCCGGCAAGTCGACCCTCGTGCGTTGCCTTCTCGGTCTCGAGCGACCGGCGGCGGGCCGTCTCCGGCTGCTCGAGCGCGACGTGTGGCGCCACCGCGCCGAGCTGATGGCCGAGGTTGCCGCCGTTCCCGAGCGCCCCGACGCGCCGCCCGGCTGGACTGCGACGCGTCTGGCGCGTGCCACCGCCCGCTTCGATCCATCGTTCGACGCTCCGGACTTCGCGGCGCGTCTCGAGCGCCGAGCGGTGCCCGTCGATACACCGTTCGACGCGCTGTCGCGCGGTCAGGCGACGCAGGTGTCGTTGGCGCTGGCGCTGGCCCGACGCCCGCGGCTCCTGGTGCTCGACGATCCGACCCTCGGCCTCGATCCGACGACACGCCTCGAGGTGCTCGAGGAGCTCGCTGCCGAGCTGGCCGAGCGGGAGCTGTCGATGTTGATGACCGGCCATGACCTACCGGGCGTCGAGCGGCTGGCGTCGCGCGTCGCCCTGCTCGCCGACGGTCTGTTGGTGCTCGATGAAGATGTCGCCGCGCTGCGCGAGAGACATCGCTGGGTGGCGACACCGCGACCCGAGGACGCCGAGCTCACCGCGCCGTTCGAGCCGATCGTGCAGCGCCCCTGGGGTCGCGGCCACGAGACTCTCGTCGCCCGCTACGACGACCGCGCGGCGTCGCGCCTCGGCGCGGCGTCGCAAATCCGCTGGGCCAGCCTCGAGGACATCGTGGTGGCCTCTTCTCACCAAGTCGCCGCACCGAGGAATCCGTGATGACCGTCGATGATCCCGCCTCGTCCAAACCTCGCCGTGCGGTTGCCGCCGGCAGCTCCTTTCGCACCGTCATCACGGACGCTCTGCGCGACATGGTTCCCTTCTGGATGGGCGCCGCCATTCTGTCGGTGCTGGTCGTCGGATTGTCGTTCGTGACCGATCTCGGCTTCGCGTCGGCGCAACAGATGCGGCGGGTCGTCGCCTCGGTGCTGACGCTCGCCTCGGTCGCGGTCATCGGCGGCCTGCTCGGTACGCGGCTGCTGGTCCACGATCTGGTCAACGGTCGCCTCGGCTTCTTCCTGCGCTGGCCGGTCGGCGGGCGGGCACTCTGGCTCGGGCGACTGGTCGGTGCGTGGATCGGCCTGATCGGCCTGTGCGCAATCCTGTTGGCGCCGAGTCTGGCCGTCGATTCCGCGCCGTCGGCCTGGTTCGCCGACCTCGGTGTTTCTCTAGGGCAGCCTGACAGCTCTACCGCGGACCTCGCGCGGTGGCTGGATCTCTCGCCGGCGGTGGTGGTGCTTGGCTTGACGCTCGGCGGAGTCGGCGTGCGCCTGGCGCTCCTTTGCCTGGCGTGGCTGCTTCTGACCCATCTGCTGGCGACCACCCTGATCCTCCGCTCGACCTGGAGCCTGCTCGATCTCGTCGCGCTGGGCGCGGTTGGCGCCGTCCTCGCCGAATCGGTCCATGCGCTCGCTCGTTGGGAGGCGGTGATGTCGAGTCGGCTCCTGCTGCAGCTGCTGCTGCTTGGGTTTCTTGCCCTCGTGGTGATCGCAGGTGCCCGACAGCTCGAAAGCGGCCGCGTGCGGGTCGACCGGTCGCATGCCGCCTTTTCCTCGACGCTTTGGCCGCTGGTGGCTCTGCTCCTGGCCGTCGGGTCGGTGTGGGTGTCATGGGCGACCTCGCCGTCCGCGGACGAGTTCAGCGACGCCGGCGTGGTGCGACGCACTGAGGACGGTGCTCGCCTGCTGCTTTGGGGACGTTTCGCCGGCCGCGGCGACGTCGCCGGCATGCTCGAGATCGACATCGAGAGCGGGACGCGGCGCCTGATCGGTCCGGGTGGCGGCGCCTCGACGTTCGCGCATGCTGCCGCAGCGCCGCGCTTCGTCGTCGCTCGCTGCCCGGGGCTCGGCCGCGACGACTGCAATCTGGAATGGCACGATCGCTCGACTGGGCGGGTCGAGGCACTGCCGTTCCAGGTCTCCGGTCGCTGGGCGCCGCTGGCGATCTCTCCCGACGGCCGCACGGTTGCGCTGCAGCCGCGGGACGACGCGGACAGCTTGGTGATCTGGGATGTCGAGTCGGCGTCGCCGATCCGGCGGATCGAAGTGCCCGCTCTCTCGTCGCTTCACGATCTCGGCGACGGCTCCCTCTGGGCGATCGCGTCGAGCGACCAGCGCCTGCTCGACGTGGACGTCCAGACGGGGGCGGTGACCGAGCTGGGCACGGCGTCGACCGTCGTCCGATCCGTCGACGGTCGGTGGCTGGCGACCTCCGTCCCTGATCCTGAGAGTGGTGAGTCGATCGATCCCGACGCCGCCGTCGACCTCTGGTCGCTCGACGGTGAACGGACTCCACGTCGCCTCGATCTGGGGCCGACTCCGCGCCTCGGGGCGCCGCCTCTCTTTCTTGCCGACGGACGGTTGGCGGTGCAGCTTCGGATGACCGATGCCGAGCTGAGGCTCTTCGCGCCCGACGGGACCATTGATCGAGCTGTGCCCCTGCCGCCCGGCGTGTGGCTCCTCGCCGGCGAGCGTGGCGGCGCGTTGGTCTTCGCCAAGCTCGGCCGAGAGTCGGAGGACGTTTCCGATCCGGTGGTGGACCGCCTGGCGGTCGAGCCGTGGCGGACGCGATCGACCTGGACGCTGGACCTCGCTGACGGACGAATGAGCCGCCTCGGCAGCGGCTTCGCGCCGATACCGCATCCCGGCGGCAGCGCGCCGGCGGATCTGTTTCGCTCAGCCGACGCGCTCTTTCACTGGCCGGCGGCAGGCGAGCCCGAGCGCCTCGTCGGGGTCACACCATGGACCACCGCCGCGACCCGACCGGTGCTGTGACGTTCAGGGGTAGTAGCCGCTCAGCGTCTTGACCTCGACGCCGGGTCGAGCCACCTGCAGCTCGACCCGGCGGAACGCTTCGTCGTCCGCCGTATTCGAGCTCTGGTAGGCGATCAACAGCTGTGAGCGCAGCTCTCGCTGGATCGTGGCGTAGGCCTGCGGCAGGGCCCCGGTATCTTTCAGGAAGAACGAGCGGCCGCCGGTTTCGTCGGCGAGACGAGCGAGCTTCGAGCGGGCGCCACGGTCCCCCAGGTCGAGGCCGATCGTGTAGATCGTGATGCCGGCGCGTCGGGCGTATTCGAGCGTGTCGTCGAAGGTGAACCGGCTCGACTCGTCGCGACCGTCCGACAGCACCAGCAGAGCCCGCTGGCCGCGAACGCCCGTGAAGTAGTAGAGCGAGAACATCACGCTGTCGTAGAGGGCCGTGCGCCCGCCGGGCGACAGGCCGGCGAGACCGGCGCCGAGGGCCGCATGGTCGCCGGTCAGCTCGACCGCGAGATGTGGAAAGTTGGCGAACGGGATCACCGCCGCCCGATCGCGCGGCCGGATCGCCTGATCGAAGAAGTCGAGGGCGGCCCGCCGCACCGCGTCGAGCGACTCGGCCATCGAGGCGGAGGTGTCCAGCAGCACGCCAACATGGATCGGCAGATCGTCGAGCTCCTCGAAGCGCGCGATCGTCTGCTCGACGTTGTCTTCGAGGACGCTGAACTCTTCTTGCCGCAGATCGTCCACCGGCCGCCCGCGGCCATCGAGCGCCGTCGTGTAGAGCTCGACGAATTGCACCTCCACCTCGTCGACCTCATGCGGCGCGTTGACGAAGACCAGATCCTCGGTCGAGTAGCCGTCGGCGAGGTAGGCGACCGCGCGGACGTAGCC
>JBCBCF010000239.1:0-6950 GCA_038530905.1 Acidobacteriota bacterium | reverse complement strand
GATCGCTAGATTGAGGATCACCTGCTCGATCTGGCCGGGATCGGCCTGGACTCGACCGGCGTCCCCTGAGGTGTCCACCTCGAGATCGATGTCGGCGCGAATCAGGCGCCGCAGCATCTGCTCCATCCCGCGGACCACCGCCGACAGGTCGAGAATCGTCGGTTGCAGAGCCTGCTTGCGCCCGAATGCCAGAAGTCGTTGAGTCATCAAGCCGGCGCGATCCGCTGCCTGGTTGATCTCCCGGACGTGTTCGCGGGCGCGCCCTTCGCCGAGCTGCAGCGCCAAGAGCTGGCCATAGCCCTTGATGACCGTCAGCACGTTGTTGAAATCGTGGGCGATCCCGCCTGCAAGGCGACCGACCGCTTCCATTTTCTGGGCCTGGCGCTCCTCCTGCTCCCAGCGCCGAGCCTCGGTGATATCTCGCACGGCGGCGACGCGGACCTGGCGGCCGCCGTAGCCGATCGATCGCGCATGCACCTCGACCGTCCGCAGCTCGCCGGTGCCGGTAACCAGAAGATGCTCGTAGGGTCGATCGAGGCCGCGGCGCATCGCATCGGAAACGCGCGCCTGATCTTCCGGAGCCACAAAGTTGAGAACCGGCAGGCCGACGATCTCGTCCGGCCGCCGACCGGCGATGCGAGCGAATTGCGTGTTGCAGTCCATCACCATGCGGTCGTCCGAGAGGACGATCCCCTCGAACGTCGCGTCCGACAGCAGGCGGAACCTCTGCTCGCTCTCGCTCCTTGCCTGCTCGGTGCGGAGCCGCTCGGTGATGTCTTGATAGATGGCCACGACGCCGACCAGGTCGCCGTCGACGAGCAGCGGCACGCCGTGGATCTCGACGTCGACCTCCTGGCCGTCCTTGCGCCGCCGTCGAGCGACCCGGTGGACGGCAGCGCCGGCCAGCACGCGGCGGGTGTAGTCAGCCGCCTCGTCGGCGGTTCTGCTGGTGGCGATCAGGTCGTCCAGGCTGGCGCCTTCGACCTCCTGCGGATCGAAGCCGAACAGCTGTTGAAAGGCCGGATTGATCAGCTTGACCTTGTGCTGGGCATCGAGCACGACAATCGCCAGCGGGCTGTGCTCGATCAGCGAGCTGGAGAATTGCTCGCGCTCCTCGGCCTGCCGCATGTCGCGTCGGTGGCGTTCCTCAAGGTAGGCGCTGCGCTGGCGCAGCAGGTTTTGCTCGAGGATCGCCAGCAGACCGAGCAGCCCGATCGCGCCCAGCACGATCCACTCGCGGGTTGGCTGCAGGACCGGATCGAGCACGCCGAGCCGCGACAGGCCGAAGTGCAGCATCGGGAAAAGGAATGCGTACGCCAAGAACAGGCTCGAGAATCGAGGCTGCGGCACCCGGTCGTCGGCCGGTAGATGGCGCCGCCGAAGTCGCGCGACGGTGCCGAGCGCGGCGACTCCCGCGATCATCGGCAGGCGCGTTGTCCAGGGCGGCCAGCCGAAGCCGTCGACTTCAAGCACCAGCGGTGCGATGTTGAAGATCGCGAAGCCGATGCCGACCGCGGCCAGACTGCCGTAGAGCGCGCGCCAGCGGCGCCGATGCGCCGGCAGGGAGAGGGCGAGACCGGCGAAGCGCACCGTCAAGACGCAGTCCAGCGTCAGATGCAGCACCTGGCGCGAGAGAGCGGCTGGCTCGACGGCGCTCGGTTCGGGGCGCCACATGAAGTACGCGAACAGGCCGGCGACCAGCACCAGGTCGCTCAGCACGTCGAGGCGTTCGGGCAACGACAGCCGGCGCGACAGGTCCGGGCGCGTTTCGAGAGCGAGCAGCAACGCCAGATAGGCCGCCGCGATCAGCAGGCCGTAGGTCGTCGCCCCGCGGTCGACCCAGGCAAGGCCGGGGTAGGCGAGGAGCGCCGCTAGCCACCAACTCGCCGCGGCGCCGGCAATCAACCTCCAGAACAACCGCTCGCGTCGACCCGACGGCGTTCCGATGCCGAACGTGAAGATCGCGAGCACAATCGGCAGAAGGAGCAGGAGATCGAGGCCGGCGCCCCAGGCCGCACGCGTCATCGGCACCAGCCACGGGGTGGCGAGAATCACCAGACCAGCCGCGAAGGCACCGAGCGCGAACGGATCGTCGACGATCTCTCGCCACAGGCTGCGTGCCCTGCCGTCGTCCGGTGTCGTTGCGCGCGGCGCGCGCGTCGGCGGGCGGCCTGACACGTCAGAGGCCGCCGACCGTGCCGGCCGATAGCGACAGGAGAAGCAGCAGAGCCAGGCCGTTGTGAAGGGCGTGCATGACGATCGCGGCGATCGAAGAACCTCGCCATTCGCGGGCCGCCGCCAGGCCGATTGCGAGGGCGCCCAGCACCGGCCAGGCGGCGACACCTTGAGGATGGATGGCGGCAAAAACGAACGCGCTCACCGCCGCGGAGCTCCAGGCGCCGAACCGGCCGCGCAGATAGTGGAAGAACGCGCCGCGGAAGACCGTCTCCTCGGCGATGGGCGCCCACACGGCCGCCAGCAGAGTGACGACGACGAGATCGGTCAGAGAGGGATCCCGAAGCCAGTCGACGATCGGATGACTCGGCGCGAGGTCGAATGTACTCGAGAGCCAGAGGGTCATGCCCAGGCCGAGGGCCAGAGCGGGCAGTGTCGCGACGTAGACGACGACGCCGGCTCCAGCCTCGCGCACCAGGCCGCGCCCGCGTTGCCAGCCCAAGCCGCGCAAAGTCTCGCGCAGGTCGTGACCGCGAACGACGGGCCAGAGCAGAGCCGGCAGAATCGCCAGGACGACGAGCTGTGCGGCGGTGCCAAGGCGCTCGCCGAAGATCAGCAGCGCCAGCGCGGCGACGATCTGCAGGCCGTACAGGAAGAGCAAGAGTGTTTCCAGAAACGGAACCCGCCGGGGTGAGGCGCCGATCGTGCTGACGCGATAGGCGCTCTGCAGCTCGCCGCGCCGCCATCGAACGACGGCAACTGTCAGGAGTCCGCAGCCGAGAACCAGGAGCGCCGCCAGCGCGCTGCCGACCGCGGTCAGCAGGCGCGCCATCCGATCGGTGGAGGCGAGCATCTCGACGCGCCGGGGCGAGGCGTCGCCCTCGAGGCGGCTGAGCGCAAGTTCGCCGAACCAGCCGTATCGCTCGAGCAGGCGCTGCTCGGTGACGTTGTCCACCGGTCGCGGGGGCGCTGCGAAGACGGACTCGAAGGCGGCGAGGTCTTCGGCCAGCGGCATGCCGTCCGCGGCTTCGTCGCGCAGGGACTCGAGCTCGGCGCGCGCCGCGGCCGGATCGACGGCATCAAGAGCGATCATGCGCGCGAAGCGCTCCGCGGTCGACGTTGCAGGAGCCGCGGCGAGCGGCCCGATCCCCGCATCGAGCGCGTCGTCGCTCCACTGCCCGCGCAGACGCTCGAGGCCGAGGGCATACCGCATCTCCAGGATCCACTCGGTCGACAGCGCCGGCTCCTCGGTGGTGCCCCTCGAGGTCTCGGAAGCCAGGAACGGCTGCAGAGCGGCGACGGCGACGAAGAGGACCAGAAGCCCCCACAGCATCGTCTCCCACACGGAAGTCCTCAGCGGCGAGGGCCCTTCGGCCGCGCTCTCGACGGGTGGCGCGGCGGGCTCCACAGGCATCGATCCATTCATCTTCGGGCTGGTGCGCATCCTCGGCGAAGGGCGCGGGCCTGAACGCGGCCTCGCACGCGACGGCGGCGTGCGCGGCAGGGGTCGGACGCGCTGCGGTGCTCGCGACGAGGTGGTCGCAGACGCGCAGTGGGAGCGCAGAGCGGGCGAGGTTGATCAGGCGATGATGTGATTTCCAAGTCTAGCACCGCCACATCTCTCGCAGCCGTTGGTGTCCATGGGGCGCGGCGCGTCCGTGCTCACGTCGCGCGGTGGTCCGCCGCAATTGCAGAGCAGTCTGGGATGCGTTCTGAACCGACCGCTCCCGGCATTGAGCGCCCGCTCCTTCGCAGCTTGGATACAGTGCCAAGATGTCGACACCGACCATGCCCGATGAGTCTTCGTCGCCGCGCGAGGGCGCACGTCGCCTGCACCTGCCTTCGACCCTCCGCCGCGCCGAGCTGTTGGCGCGCTGGGGTCGCGACGCCAACAGCGCCACCGAGCGGGTCGAAGGTGTGCGCGCCGGCTTCGCGGTGGCGGCGCCGAACGGTCCGATCGGCTTGGTCTTGGACCTGTCGGCGAGCGACGCAGTCGACATCCGCTGGTCTTGGGCAAGGACCGTGGCGAGCGCGCCTGAGCCCTCGGCGATCGAACGCATCGCGCGACGCTTGTTGGGGCTGCATATCGATCCAGCCGAGTTCGAAGCGCAGGCCCGGCGCATCGGCCATGGTCGCCTGGTCGAGGGGCGAGAAGGCCTGACGCCGCCTCTCGAGCCCACCCTTTGGGATGCCTTGGTGTGGGTGGTCGTCGGCCAGCAGGTCAGTCTGCCGGTCGCCTTTCTTCAGCGCCGCCGCCTCGCCGGCGAGCATGGAGAGAGTGTCGAGCTCGAGCTCGGCGCGGGGGAGACGACCCGCTTGTCCACCGTGCCCGGGCCGGCGGTCGTTGCGCGGCTCGATGCCGAGCAGCTCCGTGCGTGCGGGCTGTCGCGTCGCAAGGCGGAGTACCTCGGCGACATGGCGCGCGCGCTCGTCAGCGGCGACTTCGATCTCGAGGCGTTGGCCAGCTCGCCGCGGCAGCAGCGCCGCGAAGCACTCCTGGCTCGTCGAGGCCTGGGTCCTTGGTCGGTCGGCTATCTCGATCTGCGCGCTTTTGGCGACCCGGATGCGGTACCGCTGGGAGACGCCGGCCTCCGACGGGCCCTGCGCCGGTACTTCGATCTCGATGAGGCACCAAGCCGAGATCGAGTCGCCGAGCTGCTGACGCCCTTCGCGCCGTGGCGCAGCCTCGCCACGTTTCACTTCTGGGCCGGATTCGCCTGAGCGTCGTCAGGATCGCAGATCTCGGGTCGAGCAGAGCCGGCCTTCGGGCGAATTGAACGAATTCATCGCCTGACAGCATCCAATCGGCATGAATTTGTTCTCAACGTCGAAGATCTTGCATTCGTTTATTGACAAAGCGGACCTAATGGGTCCACTATCGTCATCGACGACGTGAGCTGCTGCGAACTGCAGCGTCGACTCACGCCGCGATCGAAGACGAGCGACGACCCAGACCACTCGTGGGGAGACGGCGGGTCGCCGCTCGAGACAGGCGACAAGCAAGGCTGTCGCCAATCCAAAGGAAGTCTACATGTCCAAGATCCGATGGTCGTGCGTGGCAGTCATGCTTCTCGCGGCAACCACTCCGACATTCGCCCAAGAGGCAGAGGCGCCCGAACCCTCGACCGAGGCGGCTGCCGAGGACTCCACCGCGGTCGACTCGCCCGATGCGGCCGACGAGCCTTCGATCCCGACCTACCTCGACGAGGTGACGGTCGCCGCAACCGGCACCGAGCGCTCCCTGGGCGAGACGCCGGGCAAGGTCGATGTGATCCAGGCCGAGGAGATCGAGCGCCGCGGCCTGAACGGCTTCGACGACCTCGTCCGCTACCTGCCAGGTGTCGAGCTCGATGGTGACCTAGGCCGCTTCGGCACGAGCGGGTTCCGGATCCGCGGCATCGGCGGCAACCGCGTCTTGACCCGCGTCGACGGCGTGCCAAACGCCGAGCAATTCGACTTCGGTCCGTTCACGGTCACCCAGCTGGCCCTCGACGTCGACGCGCTCGAGTCGGTCGAAGTCGTCCGCAGCGCCGGCTCGGCGCTTTACGGCAGCGATGCGCTCGGCGGCGTCGTCGATCTGACCACGCGTGACCCGCGCAGCTATCTCAACGGCGAGTCGCGCGCACTCGCCCTGCGCGGCGGCTACGACGGCCGGTCCGACGAGCTGTCCGAGGCGATCGTCTTTGCGCTCGGTTCCGACGCCTGGCGAGCCTCCGTGCTGTATTCGCGTCGCGACGGGGACGAGCTCGACAATCAGGGAACCAACGGCGCGGAGAACTCTTCGCGCACGGAGCCGAATCCGATCGATCGCTCGAGCAATCAGGTGCTCGCCAAGCTCGGGTATTCGCAGAGCGAAACGAGCGACTTCGTCGTGTCGGCGGAGTGGTTCGACAGCGATGCCGAAACCGAAGTGTTCTCGTCGCGCTCGTCTGGATCGCCCTTCGCCTCCGCGATCCTCGATTCCGACGGTACCGACACGCAGGAGCGCTGGCGCCTGAGTCTCGAGCAAACGTGGGTGCGGGAAACCGTCGCGTTCGACTCCCTCCTCGCGCGCCTCTACGTGCAGGACGCCGAGACCGAGCAGGTCACCCTCGAGCGCCGGCTGCCGTTTCAGGGCGAGTCGATTCGCGATGGCCTTCTGAGTTTCGATCAGCAGACCTTCGGTCTGGATTTGGACTTCTATCGCTCGCTGGGTCGCGGCGACGAGCTGGGTGTGCTGACCTACGGCGTCGACTGGCAGGAAGACTCGTTCGATCAGCTCCGGGATCGCACGGAGTTTGTGATCGCCACCGGCGAGCCGGTGCCGACGACTCTGGCGCTGCCGACGAAATACTTCCCGGAGAGCGACATCGAGGAGCTCGGCCTCTTCGTCCAGGCACAGCTCGCTCTGTTCGATGGTCGGCTCGAGGTCGTTCCCGGCGTGCGCTACGACGAGTACTCGCTCGATGCCGACCAGAACGACGCGATCTTCCTGAGCGGCAATCCGGGCAGCCCGCCGCCGGTCGATCTCGACACCGACTCGGTGTCGCCGAAGCTCGGCGTCGTCTTCCAGGCCACCGACACCTTCTCGGTCTTCGGTCAGTACGCCCGCGGATTCCGTGCGCCGCCGATGAGCGCGGTCAACAACGGCTTCACCAACTTCGGCGGCGGCTACCGCACGCTCGCGAGCCCGGATCTCGAGCCGGAGACGAGTGACAACCTCGAGTTCGGCGTGCGCGGCAACTTCTCGCGCTTCGACTTCAGCGTCACCTACTTCGACAACGAGTACGAGGACT
>JBCBCF010000238.1:0-7003 GCA_038530905.1 Acidobacteriota bacterium | reverse complement strand
ACCCGCAGCTGAACCTCGGCCGGCGCATCGAGCGACAGAACACGCGGCGCGACCGCGCCGGCCTCGTAGATCGCCAACTCGCGCTCGACCACGAAACCGTTCCGCGCCGCCTCGACCGCGGCCGGATCGCCGGTCGGCAGCCAGCGCGCTGACAGAGCCGCCCGCACCGGCTCGCCGCCACGAGCGGTCAGGACCAGCGTGCCCTCGGTCGCCGTCGTCGAGCGAACAAGCGCAGACGCCTCGAGGCGGGTCGTCGCGCCTGCGATGTCGACGACTTCGAGAGCGCTCGCCGCCGCTGAAGCGACCGGCGCCTCGCCGACGTTCTCGGCCTCGAGCCGCTCGAGCAGGGCGAGAATCGCCGCGGCATCGGCCTGCGTCTCGCCCCAGCCGTCGTCCCCGCCGAGCGCCACGAGACCGTCGATCAGAACCGGCAGGCGGGGATCGTCGGGAGCTCGCCGACCGAGGGCACGGACAATTTCGGCCAGCGCCCGCGCCTCACTCGGCAGAACCCGCGGGCTCGGCGGACGCGCGCCCTCGCGCAGGCCGCCATAGACCGACTCGCCGGCCTGGCGCTCGAGAACGACCGCCCTCCAGAGCAAATCGACAAGCGCCGACAGGTCGACCGTCGCATCTCCAACCAGATCCGCTGCCGTCACCACCCGCGCCACACTCTCTGCCGACAAGACCTCGGCACGGCGCGCCATCTCCGCCAGATAGGCGGGTTGAGCGTCGCCGCTCGCCGCCAGCGCCTGCAGCGCCATCGTCCGCTCGGCCCAGGCGGCACCGTCGACGAAGCCAGAGAAGTCCGACCGCAGGGCGCGTTCGAGAGCCCGGCGCAGGCGGGTGGCGAGCTGCGGATCGACCGAGTGGCCACCGCGCTCGGCCTCGGTGAGCAGCTCGAGAACCCAGGCGCTCAGCGACACGTAGCCGCGACCGCCCGGCCAATAGGCGGCGAGGCCGTCGTCACCCACCACCTCGTCGAGCCAGGCAAGAGTCTCGGTGACGCCTGCGGCGACGCGATCGTCGTCCGCAGTGTCGAAGCCGAGCGCCTCGCCGAGGCGATCGAACGCCAGGAGCGCCCGCGTCGTCGACAGACGCTGCTCGGTGCAGCCGTAGGGATACGCCAGGAGCGTCTCCAGGCCGATGGCGGCGTCGAGCAACTCGGCTCGCGTCGAAGCGATGATCTGGCGCTCGAGCGCTCGCGCGCCGGCGGGTGCCTCCCACGTATGCGAGCCTCCGTCGAAGAGGGTGAGGACCTGCCGACGGATCTCCGGCCGCACCGCGGGACTCACCGGCAGGCGCACTTCGAAGGCGTCCGCCGCTCCGTCGGTCGAGCGCTCGACGGCAACCCGCACGACCGCTTCCGCAGCGTCTTCGGCAACCCGGACCGGGAAGTCCAGACGCTCGGGCCGGTCCGGCAGCCACTGCACCTCGCGGGTCGGCTCGACGCCGGCGTCCAGCTCGAGCCCCTCAAATGCCGCCTCGGCGCGACCCGGCCCCGGATCGCCGGAGACCAGGCGGCCGATGGCGGAGGCGGTGAAGTGATCGCCCGGCCGGACGAAACGTGGAAGCGCCGGCTGCACGATCACCGGCAGGCGCACGGCCAGCCGGCTGGTGGCAAATCCGAAGCGCTCGGCGCCGGCGAGCGCCTTGGCGCGAATCGCGAAGTCGGTGAGATCGTCGCGCAGCGGTACGACGACCGACGCCCGCCCGTCCGGACCCACCTCGATCGCCGGTTCGAAGAAGGGGACCGGGTCGAAGTTCTTGCGCACCGTGACCCGATCGAGCAGCGATGCCTTCTCCGCGGCCACGCCGCCGCCGGGAATTTCGGCGAACGGCACCAGGCCGACGAGCAGCGAGCGCGTGTCGCGCAGCGCGACATGGGACGGCTCCGGGCGCACGAAGCTCGGCAGCGGATCGAGCCGCGCTTCCGGCGCCAGCGCCAGCACCGCGCGGTCGACGAGCCACAGCGCCACGCGGCCGGCGAGCGGCGCACCGTCGGGATCCGTCAGACGGACGTCGATCGTGATCTCGCGGCCGGGAAGCGCCTGCGGCGGATGCTCGAGGGTGACCTCGACCCGTCGATCGACCGGTTCGATATCGAGCCAGCGGGTGGCCGCAAGGGTCGCCGGTCGCCCGAGGTCGAGGCCGCTGCGCGCGTCGACCGCCGCGTCGCCCTCGCCACGCCCGCGCATCAGCGCGACGTGCACCGGCAGCCGCGGTGCCCAGCCGTCTTCGATCGGCAACTCGACCACTCCCTCGCCGCCGCGCACGTCGATCCAGCGATAGCGGTTGCCAGCCGGTGCCTCGACGACGACCAGCGCGCGGGCGGTCTGCCACGGACTCTCGAGCACCAGCCGACCGGTCTCTCCCGGTCGATAGCTGGCCGCGTCGGTCGATACCTCGAGAATCGGCGCCTTCGGGCGCTGCCAGGCCACCGGCGCTTCCCCGCCGCCGGCCGCGTAGAGGTCGACGCGCACCACCTGCGCCCGGCCGAGACGATCGCGCGCCTCCAGCTCGACGACATAGACACCGGGCGTGCCGATCGGCAGCTCGACCTCCAGCGGCTCGCCGCCGGTCTTGACGCTTCGCTCCTCGACCGGTTCGTCGACCACGTCGGTGACGTAGCGGGCGACTCCGTCCGTGACGTCGCTCGCCTGCAGATGGGAATGCCATTGGCGATGCAGCAGCCGCAGGGTGACCTCACGATCGGCGATCGGCGTGCCGTCGGCGGCGACCATCAGCAGCCGTGGACGCAGCGCCGCCCCGGGCTCGAGCCAGCGAGGCACGTCGAGGCCGAGCAAGAAGGGCGGCAGAGCGCGGACCCGCTGTGTCGAGGTCACCGTCTGGTCATCGGCGCCGATCACCGTCGCCTCGACGACGTAAGTGCGCGGCTGCGCGGTCGGCTCGAGGGCGGGATCGATGCGCAGCGTCGCCGCGCCGTCGCCGTCGGTCGCGTCGCGACGCTCGATCGCCGGCCGGGCGCGGAACGGCTCAACGCGCGAGAAACGACCGTCGGATGACCAGACGAAGCCCTCGCGGGCCGGCGGCTGATAGGCGAGGGGAAATTGCGTCACCCGCCAGTCGACCGGCCGCTCGGCGACCCGACCGCCGGCGTAATACGTGGCGAGAAGGGAGACCTCGAACGGCTCGTCGAGCCGCGCATCGACGGGGCCTGAGGCTGCGCGCGGGCCGTCGAGCGTGACCTCGAAGCGCGGCAGGCGATAGGCCTCCTTGCGGAAGGTCACGCCGCCGTCGACCACATTCTTCGCCGGATCTTCAAGCCGCACCCGATAGGTTCCAGTCGGGGCGTCGTCTTCGGCGAAGCGCCAATAAACAGCGCCCGCCGCGTCGAAGCGGGCCGGCTGCCGCCACGAGCGACCGGCCGGGCCGTCGATGACGAGCTGCCAGTCACCGCCCGCGGCGCGGTCGATCGGCGGCAGCTCCAGGCGACCGTCCGCGCGATAACGGCGCAGCCAGGCAACCAAGTGCACCGGCTCGTCGGGTCGGTAGATCGGTCGCTCGGTGAAGAGATGCGCGCGCCAGGCGTCGGGACGACCGCGGTCGTCGAGCGGGCGCAGAGCCCACTGCAGCCAGGTCTCGCCGTCGTCGGTCCAGGCGCCGTCGGCGAAGCGATCGGGCGGCGTCGCCGCATCGAGCACCAGGACGTCGTCACCCTGCCGGGCGATCAGTCGCCGGACCGTCCGATCGACGCGCGACAGCCCGCCCGGCGCCCGCCACGCGACTCGACCCGAGGCGTCGGTGCGGCCTGTGAAGAAGGTCTCCCAGGACGCCAGTCCGCCGCGCCGGACGCCGCCTTCGACCCGCACCTCCACGCCCGCGAGCGGCTCGGCGGTCGCCGCTGACGTGACCACGAAGACCGTCTGGCGCGCCTCTTCGATCGTCGTCAGCGCCAGGTCCGTCACCTGCAGGCGAAGCCATGAGCGAGCCGTCGAGCCGTCGAGCCGGCGCAGGCCGAGCAGGTAGTGGCCCGGGCGGTCGGCACCCGCGGCCTGCCTGAGCTGCGTCCGCAGGTCGAGGCCGAAGCGGGCCGCATCGCCGTCGTCATCGAGCGGTAGGTCGACCAAGGTCGAAACCACGGGCGACCCGAGGGTGGTCAATCGAGAGGCCAGCGTCTCGGCCGTCGGCCTCCCCAGCGGCCCGTCGTCGGCCGCCGGCTCTTCCCCGGGACCGGGCGGCCGACGGCTCTCATCCACCTCGACCGGCGCCTCCGGGAACGGCCAGAATCCACGGTCGAGAGGATCGATGCGATGAATCCGGAGATCCGCGCGCGACTCGCCGCGACCGCGCAGCGGCACCTGTCGCGGGCCGGCCAGCTCGACGACTGCGGAGCCGCGCGTCCACGCCAAGAACGACGGCTGCGCCGGGAAGAAGAGCGAGAGAGCACTGCTCGCTTCGGCGCGCAGCGTCCGCCCCTCGGCGTCGCGCAGAGGATGGGGCGCCAGGGTCACGCGATAGGCGCGGTCTCGAGCGAAGTCTCCGCGCGCCACCAGATCGAGGCCTTCGACCGACAGCTCGAGGCCTGCCACCGACGGTTCGAGGCGCAGCAGATTGCGCGCCGCCACCGGGTCGAGCGCGCCGAGCGGCGCCGAGAAGCGAACCCGCACCTCGGAGGCCTGGCAGCGCAGCAGACGCTCGTCGCCGTAGCGGACGCCCTCGACGTCGACCGGCCACAGGCTCCTGCCGCAGCCGAGGCCGACGGCACGAAACGCCTCGACGGTCGAGAATTCGACGGCGGTGATGCGCCCAGCGGCGCCATCTTCGACCGGCGCGGCCGCGCCGTCCCAGGAAGCGACCGGCAGCGAATCGAGCGAGAGCTGCAGATGCACCAGAACCCGCTGACCGGCCGGCAGCGGGCGAGCGAGACGCACCGAATACGTCGCGGCGGCGTCGCGCGCCGCGCGCTCGAGCGGCTTGATCTCGAAGTCGCGCCGATCGAGCCAGCGAGCGGCGGCGCGATCGACGCCCGGCAGAGGCCGCAGCTCGACGGTCAAGGCACGGGCCAGATCGTCGATCTCGAGCGGGCGGGCGAAGGTCAGCTCGATCGACGAACGCCGGCCGACGCCGATCTCTGCTGCGGCCGGCTGCGTCGCGATCGGCGCTTCCAACAAGGTGGCCAACCGATGCCGGGAGCCGTCGATCTCGAGCCGGAAACGCTCCAGCGCCGGCCACGGATCGACCGGGCGGAGGCGCAGAGTCCGCGCGTCAAGCCATTCCCAAACGCCGGGATGCGCCGGTTCGAGGCGCACGAAGCGCTCGGGCCGATCCTCCGGACCGCCGCCCGCCGGACCGACGTCACGCTGGAAAAAAATCGTGAGTGGATCCCACGGTCGCAGGAAGCGATCCGGCACCACCGTCGGCTCGGCGGCGGCAGACGCCGAGCCGAAGCACAGCGCGGACGCCAGCAGGGCGCAGACCATCCACGCGGCGGCCAACGGCCTGCCGAATCGAGGCGGACGGCGGCCTCCTTGTCCAGCCTCCGAGGAGGCGTTAGCCTGGCCGGCGGCGGCGCCGGACGGACCGCGTCGACCGCTTCGGGAGGTCTCGATGCGACGTTCAGCTCGGACAGTCATCATCTTCGCGTGTCTCGCTGGCCTCCTCGGCGGCGAAGCTTTCGCCGCCGAGCATCGATTGGGCATCGGCGCCCGCTTCTTCAAAACGGTCGATGACATCGGCGACGATCTCTTCGACGACGGCTTCGACGGCATCGAGGAGGACGGCTTCTCCTACATCCTCAACTACCGGCTCGAGCCGGGCGGGCTGATCCATTTCGAGGGCGAGCTCCAATACTTCCCCGACGGCTTCGGTGGCTCCACCGACTCCGCGCTGTCGCCTGCCGTGCTGGTCGGGATCGGCGGCACGTTTTACGGCGCAGCCGGCGTCGGCGTGACGTTCTCGGACGACTTCGAGGACGACGTGTCGGAGCCGTTCTGGATCGGCCGCGTCGGCTGGGAGCTCGACCTGCTGCCAGGCATCAGCCTGGACATCAACGCGAACTACATCGCCGACGCGTTCGACGAGCTCGACGATGCGTCGACCGACGCGATCACGCTCGGCGCGCTGGTGCGCTTCTCCCTCTAGCCCGCGGTCGGACTGCGCGCGGACGCCGGCCCCCGTCATCGTCCTGTGACCCCGTCGGCGGAAGCGAGCCTGCGGAAGCTGTCGATCACGTCGGCAGGCGGCCCGGTTGACGGCGGCTCGAGGCCCACAGCCACCGGCTGCACGGTCGTCGCCGCGGCGTCGGCCGGCAGCCGCAGCTCAAGCAGGTAGTTGCCGGCAGGAAGCTCTTCGAAGATCGCCAGCCCCGACGCGACCACCTTGCCAGCCGCGTCCCGCAAACGGCTCTCGACCGCGTCGCTTCCCGCCGCGCCAACGCCGATGCGCCGCGCCGTGTCGAGACGAACGCGGAACCAGCGCGCCGCTCCCGGCGCCAGAAGCGCCGGCGCCCCGATGCCTTCAGTCAGGGCTTCGAGAGTGCCCAATCGGACCGTGGCGGACCCGACGAGAGGCGAGCTGGCCAGCCCGCGCAGGGCCAGATGCGTTGTCCCCGGCTCGAGCACCAGCGTCTGCCCCCGGCCGACGAAGTCAACGATGTCGCGCGTGGGCTGCCCCTCGGCGGTCAGGAGTGAGGCGATCGACCGCTGCGGCAGATCGATCTCGAGCACCGATGGCGCCTCGACCGCGATCCGCCAGCGGGCCGGACCGTCGAGCGCCAGGACGACCGGCGGCTCGATCGTTTGCACCGTCTCGTCTTGCCCCGTCTCTTCGTGCACCGTCCCGTCTTTCACCGTCCCGTCCGGCCACCGCGATCGTGGCTGGTCTCCCATCACCCGGCGGGCGAAGAGCGGCCCGGCACCGTGCGAAACCAGCAGGCGCCCGCCGGCCGGCGGCAGATCGAGCACCAAAGCGCCGCTCGCTCCTGCCTCCGTCGACACCGCGACGCGGTCGACGAACGGCTGACCGTCCCCGGTCGCGCCGACGA
>JBCBCF010000237.1:0-7007 GCA_038530905.1 Acidobacteriota bacterium | reverse complement strand
GTTCTGGGTCAGCAGCTCGAGCGCCTGCCGAAGGTTCTCCGCGAATTGCATTCCTTCGGCAAGCCCGGCCATGCAGGACAGAGGGGCGGCGCTGGCCATCTGGAGCGGCAGAGCTTCATCGGGCCATTCCTGCCACAAGGCAAGCCACAGTCGAGGCAGCACGTAGTCCGGCAGACGATCGCTCGGGTTGACTAGATCCAAACCCGAGACGCCGCATGACCGGTTGATGCGCTCCATGCTCCATCCGCGCGAGAGCGCGAAAGCCGCCGTGACGGAGGCGATGCTGGCGTGGGCCTTTGGTTGACTCACGCTGGCGCGCATCGTCGGTTCTTGATTCATCAACGTCCTTGACATTCTTGCTGATCCATCGATCCGCGTCTCATTGAGCGAGACGTTCCAGAGTCTTTCCGCCGTTCGGTCGGATCATACACATTCGAGAACTCAGTCCCGGCAGGAGTGTCAGCTTACGCTGGGAGTCTGTCGATGGTCGGAGAGCATCACTTTTCTTCATCGATCCTTGATCGATCGGTTGACCGGCCCGATGTTGCAGATCGAAGCAAGGCACTCATCGTCGGATCATCGAGTCCGGTTGGCGCTGTGGAAGCCCTGACCGATCCAATCCCCGGTCGGTGAGTCGCGACGAACGGCGGCGAACCGAGCCCGCTCGCCGACCGTCTCCCGGCCCTTATCGGCGATGGTCGGACGGACTCGGTTTGGCGCGAATTGTCCGTTCATGAACCGCTGCTGTCCTTCACGCACCCGATCTGCTTCTTCAGGATGTATCAAATGTTACAAATTCAAGCATGCGATGTGCGCGGGCGCGCGTTGTCGTGCCTGGCGACGATCCCCCTCGCGGCGACGACGTTGGCGGTCGCGCTGAGCACCATCACCGCGATGGCGGCCCGAGCGCAACCCGACCAGCCCGCCGATGTCGACAACCTCTCGGTGGTCGACATCGCCGTGATTGACGACGGCGAGACGGAGCTCACCTTCGAGACCAAGGCCGCGCTCGTCGAACAGCTCAACAGCCTCAGCGATTTCGAGTACAGCTTCCGATTCCCTCCGGACTGGCAACTGACCCACGACTGGAGTCCGAGCTCCGCCAGAAACGCCATTGAAGCGGCTCTCGCCGAGGACTCCGTCGATCTCGTGGTCGCGCTGGACATCCTTTCGAGCAGTGTCGCCGCCGGACTGACGCCCGAGAAACCGCTCGTCGCCACCACCGTGGTGTTGCCGGAGCTGCAGGGCTTCGAGGTGTCGGCAGACGGAACGAGCGCAGCGCCGAACCTCCATTTCCTGACCGCCAAATTCGATCTGACGGCGGCGCTGAGGGATTTCCAGCGCCATACGGGCGCCACCAACGTGGGCCTCGTCGTGGACGGCAGCCTGTTTGAGGCGATTCCCTCGCTGCCGCAAGAAACAGACCGGGTCCGCGCCGAGCTCGACTTCGACCTCAGCCTGATCGAGGCGCCGTCCGGTGACGCTGCAGGAGGCCTCAAGCAGTGGCTCGGCTCAGTGCCGACGGGAGTCGACGCGCTCTTCCTGACGCCGCTGCCGCGGCTCGAGCAAGAGCTCTTGGAAGCGCTCATCCGGCTAGCCAAGGAGCAGCGCTGGCCCACCTTCACCACGCTTGGCCGCGAAGGGGTGGATGCTGGATTCCTGATGGGTCGAAGCCTCGTGACCTCCCCGGACCAGCTCGCCCGTCGGCTGGCGATCGACATCCGCGACATCGCGCTCGGCCGCTCCGCGTCACAGCTGCCGGTCCAGATGGAAGTGCGCGGTCGGCTGGCGATCAACCGGACGACGGCCGACAGCATCGGCTTCCAGCCGTCCTTTGAGCTGCTCTTCGACGCCGACGTGCTGGAAGAACCGGCGAATGGAGGGCGCGTCTTGAGCCTGCGCGGCGCCGCCGAGGAAGCACTCGAGCGTAACCTGAGCCTCGCCGTGGCGCAGCGAGATCTCGACATCGCCGGCCAGGACACCGCCATCGCGCGGGGCGCACTCCTGCCGCAGGCCGGGAGCGACATCGGCTGGACCCGCCAAGACCGGGACCTAGCGGGCACCGGTCCGACGCGCACCCTCGACGCCGCGCTCACGTTGTCGCAGTCGGTCTACTCCGAGACCCTGCGCAGCAACTTTCGGGCGACCGCTTTATCCGAAGCTGCCGAGGCCTCGGACCGCGACGCCACCGAGCTGGATGTGATCGAAGCCGTGGCGGTCACTTACCTGCAGGTCCTCGTCGCGAAGACCGAGCGCGACATTCAGCTGGAAAACCTCAACCTGACGCGGGCCAACCTGGAGCGTGCGCAATTCCGCGCCGACGTCGGCTCGGCGAATCGCTCCGAGGTGCTGCGCTTCGAGGCCGAGCTGGGCACGGATCGCCAGAACGTAACGAGCGCCGTGGCCGCCTACGAACGGCTGCGCTTCGAACTCAATCGTCTCCTCCGCCGACCCATTGATGAGGACTTTCAGACCGAGGAGCCCGGCATCACGGACGCCGAGCTGCTCGCCGACGAGCGCGTGGCGCAGTTGCTCGAAGGGCCCGATGGGGTTGAGACGCTAGGCACCTTCATCGCCCAGGAGTCACTGCGGAACGCGCCTGAGCTTGCGGCGCTGCGGTCTCGGATCGAGGCGCAGGAGCGGCTGTTGATCGCCGCCGAGAGGCGACGCTATGTGCCCACCGTCGATGCTGTGTCGCGGGTGAACCGCATCGTCGACGACGGCGGCGCACTCTTCGAAACTGACTTCGACAGCGATTGGAGCATCGGAGTGGACCTCACCTGGAGCCTCTTCGAAGGCGGAGGCATCAAGGCGAGGAAAACGCAGGCCTCGCTGGAGGTGGATCAGCTCGAGCTGAGCCTCCAGCAGACCTCCGACGCCATCGAAGCCGACGCCCGCGCGCGGCTGGTGGAGGCGGCCTCTACCCGGCTCAACATCGCCTTCGCCAACGCCTCTGCGGAGGCGGCACGGGAGACGCTCGAGCTCGTCACCGACGCGTACTCCCGCGGATCCGCCGGCTATATCGACCTCATCGACGCCCAGAACACGTTCCTGAGCGCGCGCCTGGCCGCCGCCAACGCGGTCTACCAGCATCTGCAGGATCTAGTGGAGCTGCAGCGCTCCATCGCCTTCTTCGACTTCGCCGCGTCGCCTGCGGATGAGCGGGCGTGGCTCAGTCGCCTGAGCCGTTTCCTTCAATCCACCGAGGACGCCCGCTGATGAATTCACGCCCCCTGCCACTCACGCTGGCGCCCTGGACGCTCGCAGCCGGTGTCGCCCTGTTGGCCGCCTGCGGCAACGAGTCACCACCTCCCGAAGCGGCCCTGAGGCCGGTGAAATCGATCGTCGTCGAAAGCGGCTCGGCGTCGATCCGCGATCGCATCTTCAGCGGCACGGCGCAATCCGCCGAGGAGGCAGCGCTCAGCTTCAAGGTCTCGGGAACTGTGGCGCAGATGCAGGTCGAGGTCGGCGACCAGCTACAACGCGGCGATTTGATCGCTTCCCTCGACCGCGACCTGTTCAACGTCGAGCTCGAGCAGGCGCTCGCCGAGGAGGCGCGCACAAAGGCCACGCGACGCAGCGCCGAGGCCGAGTACCAGCGGGTGCGGCTGCTCTTCACCAACGACAACGCGTCGCGCAACGAGCTGGATACCGCGCTGGCGAACGCCGAGTCCGCCAAGGCTTCGTACAGCGCAGCAGTGCAAACGGTGCGTCTCGCGCGGCTGAACCTCGGGTATACCCGGCTCACGGCGGCCGAAGAGTGTTCCGTGGCCCAGCTTGGCGCCGAGGTCAGCGAGAACGTCTCGGCCGGTCAAACCATCGCTCGGGTCAATTGCGGCAAAGGTTGGGAGGTCGTCTTGGCCGTGCCGGAGAGCCTGATCGCCTCCTTCGAGGACGGCATGGCCGGCGTCGCGCGGTTCCCGTCAGTCCCAGGAGAGTCCTTCGAGGGCATCGTCAGCGAGGTGGGCGTCGGCACCGGGGATACCCGAACCTTCCCGGTGACGCTCTCACTCGGCACTGCGCCAGCGGATATTCGGTCGAACCTCGCGGCCGAAGTGACCTTCAGGTTCCCGGAACGGGCTGACTCGAAAGGGACCGGGGCCGTCGGGGCCAGCTCCGACGGCCTCTACATTCCGCCCTCGGCAGCGCTCAAGGACGAGGTCGGCACCTTCGTCTTCGTCGTCGCGGCAAGCGACGAGCCTGGCGCCGCCGTGCTCGAACGGCGAGCCGTCGATGTCGGCGAGATCTCCGAGCTGGGAATCGAGGTGTTCTCCGGCCTCGAAGTCGGCGAACGCATCGTCACGGCGGGCCAGATCCACGCCCGCGACGGCATGTTGGTGCGCGAGCCAGCGCAGTAACTCAAGGGCGCGCGATGAACATCACAGCCGCTGCGATCCGCTACAACCGCGTCACCCTTGTGGCCGTCCTGGCCCTCTTCGTCAGCGGTCTCTCCGCCTACGTGCAGCTGCCCAAGGCTCAGGATCCGGGTTTCACGATTCGCACCGCCACGGTGACGACGCTCTTCCCCGGCGCCAGCCCGGAGCGCGTCGAGCAGCTCGTGACGGATGCGATCGAAGAGAAGATCCAGGAGATGCCGGAGGTCGACGAGATCACCAGCGAGTCGATCAGCGGCGTCTCCGTGGTCACGGTCAGTTTCAAGGACAGCTACGACGACATGCCGCCGATCTTCGACGATCTGCGCCAGAAGGTCGAAGACGTCATCCCTGAGCTTCCTTCGGGCGCCGTGACACCACAGGTGAACGACGAATACGGCGATACCTACGGCCACCTCTATAGCCTGGTCGGCTCTGGCTTCACTCCGAAGGACCTGCGCGATGCCGCACTCGACGTGCGCGACGTGCTGCTCAAGGAGCCGGACATCGCCAAGGTGAACCTCTTCGGCGATATCGAAGACGCGATCTATATCGAGTACAACAACGCCCGCCTCACCGAGCTCGGCGTCTCTCCCCAGCAGCTTGAGGGCGTCCTGCAGTCGCTCAATATTCTGGCTTCGGGCGGCGACATCACCATCGGCCGCGAGCTGATCGTGCTCGAGCCAACGGGCAATTTCGACACCGTCGAGGACCTGCGCGAGGCGATCGTGGAGATCCCCGGCAGCCAAGCGCTGATCCGGCTCCGGGATATCGCAGAGATCTACCGCGCCTACGAAGATCCGATCAGCCAGAAGGTGCGCATCGACGGCGAAGAGGGCATCTCGCTCGCGATCTCCATGCGCGAGGGCGGCAACATCCTGACCTTGGGTGAGCGCCTCGAGACCCTGACCCGCGAGCTCGAGGGAGGCTTGCCGCTCGGTATGGAGCTGCGGCCCATGTTCTTGCAGTCTCAGCTTACCGGTGCCAGCGTCGACGCCTTTGTAAGCAATCTGGTGCAGGCGGTGCTGATCGTCATCTTGGTGATGATCGTCTCGCTCGGCATCCGCACCGGGCTGGTCGTCGCCTCCCTGATCCCGGTGGTGATGGTCTCGACCTTCGTGATGATGTCGGTCTTCGCGATCGGCATCGACCAGATTTCACTCGCCGCGCTCATCATCTCGCTCGGCCTGCTGGTCGACAACGCCATCGTGGTGGTGGAGGCAACCATCGTACGGCGCCAGAACGGCGAGGAGCCGATCCCCGCTGCCGTCAACGCTGCGGGAGAGATGATGGTGCCACTCATCATCTCCTCACTGACCACCGCCGCGGCGTTCACGCCGATCGCCCTCGCCGAATCGGCGGTCGGCGAGTTCACGGCCTCGATCTTCTACGTGGTCACCATCGCCTTGCTGCTGTCGTGGACCATGGCGATGACCTTCATCCCCATGTTGACCCCGTTCATCAAGGTCGAGCCGAAACAGAAGAGCGAGAACGGCGGCGAGTTCAACTCCGCCTTCTACCGCGGCTACCGGCGTCTGCTCGAGACCGTGATCCGCTTTCCGCTGCTGTTTTGCGCGCTGGTGATCGGAGCGTTCGCCCTGTCGATGATGGGCATGGGCTCCGTGCCGCAGGTCTTTATTCCTCCCTCCGAGGACGCCGTGCTGACCGCGACCTTGGAACTGCCGCCGGGCTCGGACATCGAGGTCACCGAGGCCCTGATCCGCGACCTCGACGGCTTCCTCGAATCCAAGAGGGCGAGCGCCGAGGATCCGACGGCGATCGGCACCCGTGGCTGGACCAGCTATATCGGCTCGGGCGGCCCTCGCTTCGTGCTCTCCTTTTCGCCTGAGAACCCGCGGAACTCGGTCGCCACACTGATCTTGAACGTCAACAACAGTGCGTCCCTCGACCCGATCAAGCTGGCGATCGAGGACTACATCTTCGAGAACCACCCCGACGCACGGCTCCAGGTCAAGCGACTGGCGAACGGTCCGCCGGTGGCCTATCCGATCGAGATCAAGCTCTCTGGCCCCGAGTTCGATGAACTCTTCGCCTTGCAGTCCCAGATCAAGTCGAAGCTCTGGGAGTACGACGTCGTCACCGCGGTGCAGGACACCTGGGGGCCGCAGAGCAAGAAGCTGATTGTCGACGTCGATCAAGCCCGCGCTTTCCGCGCCGGTGTCTCCAACCTCGATATCGCAACCTCCCTGAACGCCGGCCTCGCTGGCCAGGAAATGACCGAATTTCGCGAGCAGGACGAGACCATTCCGGTGATCCTGCGCTCCGAGGGCTCGGACCGCGAAGATCTGCGCAAGCTCGAAAATCTCAGCGTTTTCTCCCAGAGCAGCGGCGCCGTGGTGCCGCTCAGTCAGGTCGCTGAAGAGAAAGTGGTGTGGGAGCCGGCGCGCATCGAGCGGCTCGACCGTGTTCGCATGATCACGATCCAGGTGCAGCTGCAGCTCGGCGTCACGGTTGCCGAAGTGCTCGACACCTTCCGGCCGTGGCTCAACGAGCAGCAGGCCACGTGGAAGCCTGGCTACAGCTACATCGAGGGCGGTGAAACAGAAGAGTCCGACAAGGCCGCCGTCTCCGTGGTCGCTGCCTTGCCGTTCGCAGCGGTGGCCATCGTGATGC
>JBCBCF010000236.1:0-7017 GCA_038530905.1 Acidobacteriota bacterium | reverse complement strand
CGCGCCGCGTGGCCCATCTCGTGCAGCAGCGCGTGGCGCACAGCCTCGTCGGACAGCTCGGCGGACCAGCCGTCCGGCACCGCGATCCACGGTCGCCGGACCCCGAGACAGGCGGGTCCAGCAACGGCGTTAGACGTCCGGATGTCGCAAACCGCGCCCGACACCGAGGCGGCCAGCTCGCGGGCGAGCAAGCGCACGCGAGCCGGCGCCGGCCGAGAGGCAGCGCGCAGCGCCCTCGCCGCGACGCCAGCTGCGGCAAGACGAGAAAAACGAACGGCGGCGAGCAGGCCCCAGAACACCGCCAGCGCCAGGCCGACGGCAGCCAGGGCGAGACGCATGGCGGCCAGCGCCCGCGAATGGGCCGACGCCGAGCCCGTGGCGCCGGATGCCGAGATCGACCGCGCTCCGGCCTTTCCATCCGCCGCCGTTGCCGGATCCGTCGGCACGACAGCGGCCTGCCGATCGCCGACCAAAGCGCTCCAGACCGAATCACGAGGTCCCGCCGAGATCTCGGCGTCCGTTGCCAGCCAGGAGAACCCGACGCCGACCAGCGGCAGCACCGCGAGAAGATAAAGCACGCTCCACCAGACCGCGTGCCGGGTCGATGCATTGAGGCGTAGATGCAGCATCCTCAGCACGAGAGCGACGCCGAAGACGAGCGCCGCACCGACGAGCCAGTGGGTCGCGATCAACCTCGCAACGAAGACGCCCCCATCGACCCACAAAGGGTCGGACGAGGTGTCACCGACCCATGTCATCTCCGACCAGGCGCCGCCGGACCCGGACGCAGTCATCAGAGGTCTCCCGCGCCAGAACCCGATGTCTCATCGTCGTCCGAGGATGCTTGAGCCGCCGCGGCTCGATGGACGAGCTCGCGCAGCGCCTCGATCTCGGCTGCGTCCGTCGCGGTGGGGTCGAGGAGGTTCTCGAGGAGCTCGCGGCGCGAGCCACCGAAGAATGTCTGCAGAACGTGACCAAGCGCCTCGCGGCGCGCCCCGCCGCGCGTCATCCTGGGCGTGTACACATGCGCGCGCCCATCCTTGTGTCGATCGAGGTATCCCTTCTTGACCAAGATCCCCATCATGGTCTGCACGGTGTTGTAGGCCACGGATCGGGAGCGCACCAGCCGATCAACGACCTGCTGCACGGTCGCGCCAGCGGCCGCTGGCGCCGAGGCCTCCGCCTGCAGCCGCCAAACGGCGTCCATGATCTGTAGCTCGTTCTCCGTCAGCGTCTTGCCGGCTGGTCGGGCCATCGGTGCTCTCGTGTTGATCTCAGCGGTTCACGCGGCTCGTCTTCGATCGTGAGCCGATCGCGGTCACGGCCACCCAACGTCCTAACGAATTCGGATCTTAGAGGTTTCGATCTCCGAATTCAATCGGAGATCAGTTCTCGAGTCGAGTTCGCCGAATCGGTGAGGCGCGCTCGGAACGATCTTGTGGCCCGGACGCAACGAAGCCCGCGAACCGAGATCCGCGGGCTTCTCCAAGTGTGCTGCAGCAAGCTCCGCACCGCACGAGCCGGGCGGAACCTGCGTCGAGGAGGTCAGTCGGCGATGCGCAAGGCCACCGCCTGGCGATGCAGCGTCGCTAGACGGCCGTAGTCGACCAGGCGCAGATCGCGCAGCTCGAACGGAGCCTCGAGGCCGCTGGCGGCGATCAGCTCGCGATCGAAGACGAGACGCAGGGTGCCGTCGGTCTCGAGCAGGTCGGCGGCGTGGCCCGACGCGATCGGTCGCAGCTGACCCCGGGCATCGGTGCCATAGAGCAACGCGCGCACCTCAAAGCGGCTCGGCGTCGCGACGGCGACCTCGAAGCCGACCTCAACCCGACCGCGAGCCTGCGTCACGTCCACCTGGTTCGACAGCGTGGCGGTCGGCACGTGAGCGCCGAAGCTGGTGCGCTCGGAGCGCGCCACCTCCAGGCCGCCAACCCGCCCGCGGGCGGCGGTGTGAACCTCCCACAGACCCGGCGCGGCGGCCTCGACGGCGTCGAGACGCAGGGTGCCAACGTAGCGCCCCGCCCCCTCGGCATTCAGCGGCAGCGTCCAGGCGCGGCCGGCTGGCGAGGTCACGTAGGCCTCGATCGCGCTGGCGGCGAAGCCCGTTCGGCCGTCGCGCAACGTCGCCGCCACCTCGAGCTCCTCGCCGTGCAGGTAGTCGACCTTCGCGGTCTGCAGCGTCAGGACGATGCGGCTCTGCGGCTCGAAGACGTGGACCTGATAGGTGCCGCGCGCACGCAGATCGGGTGCCGACAGGATCACGGCGCCAACGCCGACCTCTGGCGCCACACGGAAAGCGACCGTGCCGGCAGCAAAGGGCACACCAGCCTCGGCCATCGCGTCCGCGTCGGCGAGCGTCTCCATGCCCGTGCCAGCGGCGAAGCGACCGACCTCGGACGTCAGCACGAACTCCGTCGAGTCAACCGCGGCCGAGAGCAGCGGGCCGACCGGATGCACGCGGACGACGGCACCCGGCGCCGTCAGGTGGAGCGGCGTGCCGCGGCGCAGCGTCTCAGCCGAGACCTCGACGAAGAATTCGTGGCTCTCGGCGAGGAACGGGGTCGGGGCCGGGGCAACGCGGGCGTCCGCGGCGACCGGGAACGAGTAGGTGACCGCGCCACGCTGCTCGGGAGCGAGCTCGAGCGCGGGCGAGGCGACGCGAACAGCCTGGCCGCCAGCGAGGTCTTGCGCCGACGGCGCGAGCAGCTGCGCCGGCGCGGCGAAGGCAGCGGACGTCAGCGCGATCGACGCGCCGACCATGAGGAGTCGGAGGGCGGTGGGTTTCAGCTCGAGGAACGTCATGTCGAATTCGCCTTTCGCGCTCACAGGTCGTTGCGCAGGATCACGTCGAGGTTGAAGCACTTGCGACGGCTCTGGTTGTGCGACAGCGGCTCGGCACCGCGGGTGCGCGAGGTGTCGTAGAACCACACGCTGCCGGCGCCGGCCTGGCTGGTGCACTCGAGAAATCCGTCGGAGCAGCCCGACAGCCACGCCTGAGTGATCTCGAGGCCGAGATTCAGCGTGTAGCCGCCGCAATAGCTGTCGCCGTCCCAGATCGCCGTCTCGACGTCGGTGCCAACCACGTTCCAGAAGCCACGCGGCAGCGACGGGCGGCCGGCGGTGCCGAGGAGATAGTTCGCGTTGTAGTAGGCCATCCAGCTTTCCTGCTGCATGCGCACGGCGTCGTTCTGATAGCCGAGCAGCCAGCCGAGAGCGGCCTCGAAGATGGTGCCGTTCATGACCGCATCGGCGAGCGGCGTGCCCAGGCTGGACGCCGCGAGGGCATTCACCCAGCGGGTCTTGTCGATGATGTTCGGATAGCGACTGTCCCAGCCTGGATTCGACAGAATCCAGCGCATGACGTTGCCACCGTTCGAATGCGTGATGACGACGAGATCGGTGATGTTGCGCGAGTTGATGAAGCTGGTGAGCTGACCTGCGAGACAGCCAGCGGCGGCCGAGTCCCACATGTACTGCTCGAAGTCGCAGTTGATGACGGTGTAGTTGGCGGAGTTCGGCAGACCCTGGCGAACCGAGTCCACCATCTCGCGGGTCCAATAGTCGTTGAGAGCGTCGGTCTGTTCACCGGTTCCGTGAACGAATGCGACGCCGGTGTTGCCGAACGCCGGCGCGGCGAGCGCGCAGACGAGGGACACGACGGCTAGGAGACGTGACATCACGATCTGACCTCCGAAGAGTCTGGTCATCGTGCAGCCGCCGCTCAAGGCACCACCTTGAAACCCGACTGCGTTCTCGAATTGGGCCGCGTCGTCGAGATCGAGCCGGACAGAGGACCGCCGCAAGACTGCACGGGCAGCGATCGGATCTCGAGCAAGACGCGGAGCTGGAAGGACGGAAACTCGGCAATCTTATTCTCCGGAGAGCCTCTGCGCAACGCCGCTTCGACGATTGCCCTGGCCACAACAGCCGGCAGCGAAATTTCTCCGCAGGCTCGCAGCCCGCGCACCGCGTCATGTCAACCAAGTTCGCGGCTTGGGCGCTGTTCGAGTAGATTGAAGGCGTCGATGTCCATCTCTCAGTCCTCTCTCTGGACGCCGGCGGTCGCCAGCCTCGGCGCCGCCGCGGTCGTGCTCCTGACGCTGGCGGCGATCTCCACCGTCGGCACCCAGCCGTCGACAGCCACGATCGGCATGTTGACCACGCTCGCCGTCACGGCGGTCTCTGGCATCGTCGCGCACCGTCGACGGCGGGCTGGCGTCGCAGCCAATCTCTATCTGGCGGTGCTCGCGGTCTTGCTCCTGAGCGAGGCGGCGACGCAGACACAACCGACGCTCACCGCAATGTGGCTGGTGCCGGTCCCCGCGCTCGCCTTCTCGTTCTGCAGCCGCCGGTCGGCGTGGGCGTGGTCGATCGCGACGCTTCTTGCGGCGACTCTCCTCGGCTTCTCGAGCACGATCACGGCGGCCGTGCCGACCCTCGGTCCGCTGCGTGCAATCCGCGCCATCGGCTGGCTCGTCGCCGTCGTCGGCATTGCGGCGGCCGTGCGTCGCAGCTTCTCCGGCGCCATCGGAGCGCTGAGTCGCGAAGTGCGCATCCGGCGCGATGCCGAACAGGCGGCCCGCGCTGCCTCGCTCGCCAAAACCCGACTGCTCGGCAACCTCAGCCACGAGCTGCGCACTCCGCTGGTCGGTGTGATCGGCATGTCGCGGTTTCTGATGGAGCGCGACGCGCATCCAGATGTGCGTCAGCCAGCGCGGATCATCGACGAGTCGGGACAGCTGCTGCTTGGCCTGGTCGACGACCTTCTCGACTACGCCAGCCTGTCGAGCGGGCGACTGCGCATCCGACGGCTCGACGTCGACCTGCATCGCCACGTCGAGTCCGTCGTTGCGCTGATGCGCGGGCGCGCGCAGGCGAAAGGGCTGGAGCTGCGCCTGCACGAGGACCCGGACCTGCCTGCGTGGGTCGTGCTCGACCCGCTGCGCCTGCGCCAGATCTTGATCAATCTGTTAGGCAATGCGATCAAGTTCACGAACGTCGGCCACGTCGAGCTGCGCATCCGCCGGGCGGGCGATCAGCTGCGCGTCGAAGTCGAAGACACCGGCGTCGGCATCGTCGAGGGCGAGCGCGAGCAGATCTTCGAGCCGTTCCATCAGATCGACTCGACCGCGAGTCGCCATTTCGGCGGCACCGGCCTCGGCCTTTCGATTTGCCGCCGGCTGATCGAGGCGATGGATGGTGCGATCGGCGTCGACAGTGAACGAGGTCGCGGCACCACCTTCTGGTTTCTACTGCCGCTGGTCGAGGGCACCGCGCCGGCACAGCGCCAAGGGCCGACCCTCGAACACCGAGATGGCGCCCGCATCTTGGCGGTTGACGACAACGACATCAATCTCGTGGTGACCACCACGCAGCTCGAGAGTCTCGGCTTCGACGTGCAGGCGGTCAGCTCGGGATCGAAGGCGCTTAAGCAGCTGGCGCGAGAACCCTTCGATCTCGTCTTCATGGACTGCCAGATGCCCGGCCTCGACGGCTACGAGACCACCCGACGTCTGCGGCTGGGCGAGGGTCCGAATCAGCAGGTGCCGGTGATCGCTCTGACCGCGCACGCGATCTGGCCGGAGCGCCAGCGCTGCCTAGAGTCCGGGATGGACGACTATCTGACCAAGCCGGTCGATCTCGACCGCCTCGCGGAGACCGCGGCGCGCTGGCTGAACTCCATGGACCTGATGCGATCCCCCAGCTCAGACTCCGACGGCCGGCCCGTCGGCGAAGCGGAGGCCAGCTGAGGTGAGCGTCGCCGGCGATCGCGTCGGAACGATCGTGCTCCAGCGCCGGCTCGGCGTCGGGGGCATGGGCGAGGTGTGGGCCGGTCACGACGAGCGGCTCGACCGCAAGGTGGCGGTCAAGATCCTCCGCGACGAGCTGCTCGACGCGGAGAGCCGGCTGCGCCTGCGGCGCGAAGCGCGCATGCTGTCGCGACTCGAGCATCCGGGCGTCTGCCGCCTCTATGACCTGATCGAGGACGAAGGCGCGAGCGCGCTGGTGCTCGAGCTCGTCGAGGGGCGGTCTCTGCGCGAAGTGCTCGACGACGACGATCCACCACGCCGCGAGCGCCTGCGCCTCGCCCTCGACGTCGCCGACGCGCTGGTCGCGGCACATCTCGCCGGCATGGTGCACCGGGACCTCAAGCTGAACAACATCCGGGTCCGGCCCGACGGGCGCGCCGTCCTGCTCGACTTCGGTCTAGCGCGCCCAACGGACGCCCGCCCGATTGCCACACGGCCCCTCGAACGCTCGATGCTCGAAGATCCAGGCCTCAGCCGGCTGGGCGCGACGCCGGGCACGGTCGGCAACATGAGCCCCGAGCAGGCGCGCGGTGAGGAGGTGACCCCGGCCTCCGATGTCTATGCCTTTGGGCTGCTACTTCACGAGCTGCTCGGCCGGGTGGCGCCGTATCCACCGGGTCTCGGCGTCGAAGAGCTGAGAATCAAGGCGGTCGAAGGGGATCTGCGTCCGCTCGAAGGTGTCGACCGCGCGACCGTGGAGCTGATTCGATCTCTCGAGCGCGGAGAGCCGGCCGAGCGCCCATCGATGCTGGAGGTGCGCCAGCGTCTGCAGGCGCTCGCCGAGCGCCCGGCCCGGCGACGCCGACGGCTCATCGCCGCAGCCGTCGCGATCGGCGTGCTCGTCGGCGGCGCGAAGGTCGCTAGCGATCTGGAGCGCGAGCGGCGAGCGGCGCTTGCCGCCAAGTCGGTCGCCGACAGCGCTCGCGAGGAGGCGGTGGAGCGGCGGCGCGAGGCGGAGCAGACCGTGGCCTTCCTCGAAAGCCTCTTCGAGGGCTCGGACCCGGCAGCCGCGCGGGGTCGGGAGACCAGCGCGCGGGAGCTCCTCGAACGCGGCGCCGAGCGGATTCACGCCGATCTGGCCGATCAACCATTGGTCTCAGCCCGCCTGCTGCGCACGATCGGGCGGGTCAGCCAGAGTCTGGGAGACTTCGAACGCGCCGAACGGCTCATCGCGGAGTCGATCGCGCTGCGTCGGACTCATCGCCCG
>JBCBCF010000235.1:0-7017 GCA_038530905.1 Acidobacteriota bacterium | reverse complement strand
AGGCATCGGCCCTCCAGCAGAGTGTTCTCGGCGCCAACCTCCGTTCGCGCGAGCCGGACGATGCCGACAGCGCCTGGCTCACCGCAACGGGGAGTCTTCTCGGCACCCCGGCTTATATGCCGCCGGAGCAGCTTGCGGGAGGCGAGATTGATGCGCGGGCCGACCAGTTCGCCTTCTGCTCTGCGCTCTTCGAAGCCCTCTATGACCGCCTGCCCTTCGGTGGTCCGGCGTCGGCGCGCGCGGCAGACATCCTCGCCGGTCGCTTCCGCGAGCCGCGGCGCGGCACCAAGGCTCCTCGTTGGGTGCATCGTGCGGTCCTCCGAGGGCTGGCCGGCGACCCTGCCGAACGTTGGCCGTCGATGCGCGACCTGCTTGACCAGCTGGCGCGCAATCCAAGACGACGCCAGCTGACCACCCTCGCAATGGTGTTCCTTGGCGCGACGGCCACTGTCGCGACCCTCAGGCCATGGCATGCCGACCCATGCGTGGGGGCCGCTGACGCTCTCGATGCCCTCTGGTCGCCGCAAGAGAAAGAGCGCCTGTCGGGAAGCTTTGAAGCAAGCTCTCTGCCCTACTCCGAGCAGCTGTGGCAGCAGACCCAGAAGAGTCTCGATCGGTGGGCCGAGAGCTGGCGCTCAATGCGAGTCGAGACCTGCGAAGCCACCTGGTTGCGCGGTGAGCAATCTCCGCGCCGGCTTGATTTACGGACCGACTGTCTCAATCAACATCTCGGTGACTTCGAGGCGCTCGTCGACCTGCTCGCTGACGGGACACCGGGGATGCTTGAGCACGCGCCAGCGGCCGCCAGTCGCCTCGAGTCCGTGGCCGACTGTGCCAACACGGAGGAGCTGGAGACGGCCTTACCTCTGCCGGACGATGCGGATGCTCGCGCCGGCATTGCTGAGTTGCGCTCGCGCGTGGACCGAGTGCGCCAACTCCGGCGCCTCGGGCAATTCAAGGAATCGTGGCGCCGTGCGCAAGACCTGCTCGCGTCTCCAGCCGTTGATTGGCAGGAGTCGACCGACGAGCAAGGTCTCGTCGACACGCCTTCGACGAGGCTGAAGTATCCGCCCGCACTCGCTGAAGTCTTGATTGAAGCAGGAACCTCCGCGCGGACAGTCGAAGAGCCCGACGTTGCGCACGATTATCTATTCGCGGCAGTCTTGGAGTCAGACAAAGGCAGTGTGGACTCAGATCGAGCCTGGGCGCTCCTAGCTCTTGCAGATCTTCACATCCACGAGCCAGATCGAGCCCAGCCCTGGCTTGATCTAGCGAGCGCCGCCGGGCGGCGAATCGACGACCCAGCACTTCTGGTTCAGCGCTTGATCGTCGAGGCCCGATTGCAGCGCACGAAGGGCCGGCTCGAGCCGGCCCTTCGCGCGGCCCGCCAAGCGGTCGAAGTCGCTGAAGAGTCTCAGGGTGGTGTCGGCCGAGCGACGGAGGCCCAAGCCCGCAGACTCGTTCTTCTCCTGCTGCGCCTTCTCGGCGAGAGAACCGGGATCCTTGAGCAGATCGAGGCGCTGTTGGCTGATCAGCGGGCGATTTACGGAGATGGCCATCCACAAGTCCTGAGCCTGATGCTCGACCGCGGTGAAGCACTTTTAGCGGTCGGCCGCGCGCCAGAAGCGACAGAGGTCTTTCGACGGGCAGCGCAGCGAGCGGCGTCGACGCTTGGGCGATCGAGCTACGCATACGCCGTGACTCTCGAGTCCCTCTCGGGCGGCTATCTTGGCCAGGGAGACCTTGAGAACGCCGAGCAGAAGGCCCGCGAAGCCATCGCGATCTACGACCTGCAGGGTGATGCGGCCTTTGAAAGGCAGACTGGGAGCCGACACAACCTGGCTGCCGTGCTCTGGTCGGCCGGGAGACTGGACGAGGCGGAATCGCTCTTCACGAACGTTCTTGCCCAACGCGACGCACGCTACGAACGACCTCACGTTCGCCTCATTCCGGTCGAAACGATGCTCGGCCGCCTTCGGATGGAGAAGGGTGAGCTCAAATCAGCGCTAGAGCTGCTCAGCTCGGCCCGCCGCCAAGCTCTCGTCGTCTACCCCACGGAGAATACAAAGAGCCTTCATGCCGGCTTGGCCTATGGAATGGCTCTGATCGAGGCCGGCAGAGCAAGTCAAGGGGCACAGTTGATCGATTCCCTCGCTCCGCTCGTACCCTCCGAAGGCTCCGAGCCATGGATTCGAGCGCTCGCACTTTGGTCCCATGCGACTGCCGCGGCATCGCGAGGCGATCGAGCCGAAGCCCTAGAACTTGCCCAAGATGCCCGACGCCTCTATCTGACAATGCGAGGCGAAGGAAGGCGCCAACGTGAACGAATCGACCGGTGGATCGCCGCCGGTCTCGAGACCCCGATGAACGAGCCGTGGAGCTAGCCCTAACTCTTCGCTCTAGGGAGAATTCACATTCGTCAGGCATATACTCAAGAATCGATAGAGCTTCCCTCGAGCCTTGGAATAAGCCAGCCGAACACGAGTAGAAATCACCACGATGCCTCTGAAGACCTCCTCTGCCAGACCCAATCGATTCGTCGTTCTACCTGCCATCCTCTCGCTTCTTTGCTTCATCGCGACTGGCGTCTACGGGAGCGCGGAGGCTCGCGAGATCTCGGCAGCCTTTGATGAGTCCGCCATCGCACCAGTTGATGTGAAGTTCCACTACTCTGGCGATCGCGGCACCTACCTTTGGTCGTTCGGCGATGGCGTCGAACGAATTGGCAACAAGCTCAGATTCCACCGTTATTGGGAAGCGGGCCGGTACCGAGTCGTGGTTGCCGATCCAGTGAGCCGGGAGGTTCTAGCGCGGACGACGGTAGTTGTTGGCAATGTCGTAGCCGAGGATATGTTCGAAACCCCTGCCATTTCCGCGCAGACCTGGGACTGGCTTGCAGGCTACATCGAACATGTCGAGGACGACGACTACAGACTTGAGCTCCCTTTCTTTGAGGATGACGGCGACAGGGTAGGGACCGACGACCGAATGGGCCTGGTGGCCCCGATCGACGGCGACCACGAACTTCCGAGCGACCAGCTTCGGGCTGCTGGGAAGTTCCGAGCGACTCTAGGATTGCCAAAACCCGATGCGTTTGATCCTCAGCACCAGTGGGTGCGACTCAAAGTTGCCGCATTGATCGACTGGTCTGTTTGGATTGAGTGGGATCTGGCATCTAATCAAACGACGTTGACGGCCACGAATTACGCAGGCGATGTCATTGGATCTGTCGAGATCAATCCCGGGACCGGCAACCTCGAGATCGAGTTCGCAAATCACATCAAGGAGAGAGTCTTTGAGGTCCGATGGATAGCTCTCATGAGCGACGCCGCTAGCGAGGAACGCGGCTTTTCGACCCAATCGTTCGATCCAGACCTTCGATGGGACTACTTCTTCCTGGGGACGCTTAGGGTACTGACTGGCAGCGATACCCATCGACAACGGGGAGTTTCGCCGGAGCTGATGATTGACAATTTTGGCGCCTATTGGTTCGATTTTCCTGACGAGTAGAAGGATCTGAACGTTGCCAGGAATGATCGACAGGCCACCGCAGCGAAAAGGCTTATGCAGATACCGCTGCTCTCACCACCTCACAAGAAGTGGATCGGGGCATTGACGCAGTTGCCCTAGAACCGCTCACCGCCGCTGCCAAACCGGCTTGTCTTCGTCGCGAGGTTCAGTGGCACAGGTCCTCGGAGACGCGGATCGCCGACAAAGAGACGATCATCCATGGAGGGAGCCCACAATCATCCGCCCCCTCCGACGCGTCAATCGCTCGGCCGCGGGACTCAGATCGGCCGGTACGTCGTGCTGGACACCATCGGCGGCGGCGGGATGGGGGAAGTCTTCAGCGCCTACGATCCCGAGCTCGATCGGCGTGTCGCCCTCAAGCTCCTGCGCGGCGACCTTGCGCAGACCGAGCGGGCCCGCGGTCGCCTCCTGCGCGAGGCCCGCGCGCTCGCCAAGCTAGCGCATCCTCACGTCGTCGCCGTTCACGACGTCGGCGTGGTCGAGGCGTCGCGCACCCGGAGCGAGGCGTCGGGTGGTGAGACCACAGAGTTGGAGCCAGAGGAAGCCGTCCTTCCCAACGGCAGCGTCTTCTTGGCCATGGAATTCGTCCGTGGCGACGATCTCGCCGGCTGGCTCGCCGCCGAGAGGCGCGACTGGCGGGACATCGTCGGGCGTTTCCGCCAGGCCGGCGAAGGACTCGCCGCCGCCCATGCCGCCGGGCTTCTCCACCGCGATTTCAAACCGTCGAACGTCCTCGTCGGCGACGACGGGCGAGTGCGCGTCGCCGACTTCGGACTCGCACGCCCGGCCGACGTCGGGGCAACGATGGAGCCCCAGGACGCTCTCGGCTCAAAGCTTCCGACGCCGAGCGGCATCGACGCCGGATCGCCAACCGCGACGGGAAGTCTGCTCGGCACGCCGGCCTACATGCCGCCAGAGCAGCTCGCAGGCGGCGAGATCGACGCGCGCGCCGACCAGTTTGCGTTCTGCGCGGCATTCTTCGAAGCCCTCTATGGCCGCCTGCCGTTCGGCGGCCCGGTGCCAACGCGCGTGGCGGACATGCTCGCCGGCCGCCTGCGCGAGCCGCCGCGCGGCACCAAGGTGCCCGTCTGGCTGCACCGTGTCGTCGTCCGCGGCCTGGCCGGCGATCCCGCCGAACGCTGGCCGTCGATGCGCGACCTGCTCGATCGCCTGGCGCGCCGGCCCAGGCGCCGCCAGCTGACCGCCGTCGCCCTTGTGCTGGCCGGCTCGGCCGCGGCCGTCGCCACGCTCCGGCCGTGGCACGCCGACCCCTGCAGCAACGCCGCCGACGCCCTCGACAGTCTGTGGTCGCCGGCAGTTCAGAGCCGACTGGCGGCAAGCTTCGATGCGAGCGAGCTCCCGTATGCCGAACGGCTGTGGCAGGAGACGCGGGCGACACTCGACCGCTGGGCCGAGACCTGGCGCTCGATGCGCGTCGACACCTGCTCCGCGACCTGGGTCCGAGGAGAACAGTCGCCCCGGCGGCTGGACCTCCGCACAGACTGCCTCGATCGCTCTCTCGGAGACTTCGAAGCCCTGATCGGACTGCTTGACGGAGCAACACCGTCGATGGTCGAACGGGCGCCGACGGCCGCGAGCCAGCTCGAGCCCATCGATGCCTGCGCCAAAGTCGAAGAACTCGAAACCGTCCTGCCGCTGCCTGAGGACGTGGAGGCCCGCGCTCGCGTGGCCCGGCTCGACGAGCGCACGCATCGGGTTCGACAGCTTTTCCGGCTGGGCGAACATCAAACAGCATGGGTCGAGGCTCAAGCCCTGCTCGAGGAGTTCTCGCTTCGCTCCGACGCCGCGTCCCCATCGATTGACCATCCGCCGGTCGTGGCGCGCGCATTGCTCACGAGCGGACTGGCCGCTCAGAGCGTGGAGCAGCTCGCAGATGCCGAGGAGCTGTTCTTGGCGGGATCGATGCAGGCGGATCGGGGACGCGTCGACCGGGAGCGGGCCCGCGGCCTCCTCGCCCTCGCAGAGATCCGTCGACAAGAGCCTGCGGAAGCCTTCCGCTGGATCGCTCTTGCTGACGCCGCCGCGGCGCGCGTCGACGATTCATTTCTGACCGTCCAACGCGACTTCGTGGCGGCGCAGGTCCATGTCGCCAGCGGCGACCTCGACGCTGCGCTGGCTGCCGCTCGACGCACGGTCGCCGCCGCTGAGGCGTATCCGAACGGCCGGGCCCTCCTGATCCAGAGCCGCGGACTGCTCTTGACCGTGCTCCGCCTTCTCGATCGCAAGGACGAGATCCTCCCGCAGCTCGACGAGCTGCTCCAGGCTCAGACAACCCTTTCAGGACCGGATCACCCACAGGTGATGATCCTCCTGCTCGAGCGAGGCGAGACACTGATCGCGGTCGGACAGCCTGACGAGGCCGTCGATGTCCTGGAAGACGCCGCGCAACGCATCCAGGCGTTCTATGGTGCGGACAGCTACGCCTCCGCCGTGGCCTCAGAATCCCTCGCCGCTGCTCTGTCGGCCAGCGGGGAGCTCGATCGGGCAGAGACTCTTCTGCGCGCGGCCATCCCGATCTATGACGGGCTGGGCGAGCCAGGATTCGCTCGCCAGACAGGAAGCCGCCACAACCTCGCCACGGTCCTGTGGGCGGGCGGGCGGCTCGGCGATGCGGAGGAGCTGATGCGCGAAGTCTTGGCCGCCCGCATCGAGCACTACGGACGGCCCCATCTAAGGCTCGTGCCGGTCGAGACGATGCTCGGCAGGCTGCTGCTTGAACGGGGCGATCTCAGCGCGGCGCTCGAGCTTCTGGCATCGGCACGGCGAGAATCCCTCGAGGTCTACCCCCAAGAAAACACGAAGACTCTGCACGCTGGCTTCGCCCATGGGATGGCGCTGATCGAAGCGGGCCGCAAGGACGAGGGCGTCGACCTCATTCGAAGCCTTGCTCCGTTCGTGCGCGCCGACCGCTCGGAACGCTGGATCGTCGCCTTCGGGGATTGGGCGGCGGCGGTCGCGGCGGCCACGACGGGCGATCGCGACCGGGCCCGGACACTCGCTGAGCAGGCGATCTCGAGCTACACCGAAATGCGGAGCGAAGGCGCTCGCCAACGTGCCGCGATCGAACGCTGGATGGCGCGCGGCCTGCCGATCCCAACCGGCTTCGCCAGAACGCCGCCCGAGATCGACGCGCCAACCTCGGACGCGAACTCGACGAGCTGACCACAGACCATCGGCGGTCCGACAACGGAGGCTTCTACGGTCAGGATCTGCAGAGAACATGAGAAGCCGACGGCGATACATCGAGATAAAGTAAGGCTTACACCCTCCAGTCTTCGAGCTCACTTCTTGCTGATCGGTGACACAACATGACTCAAAACCCCTCTGGCATCCCGATCCGAGCCGTCGCTCTGCTGATCTTGCTGTGCGCTCCGGCCGCCGCCCAGCCAAACCTCGAGGCCGTCTACGACCCGTCGGCCGTCGCACCGAGCGCTGTCCACTTCGCCTTCGAAGGCCCTTCGACCC
>JBCBCF010000234.1:0-7026 GCA_038530905.1 Acidobacteriota bacterium | reverse complement strand
GGCCGAGCGCCTGGCAGAGCATGTCGAGGTCGTCGTTCCGGACCTCCCGGGCTGGGGACGATCCGCCGCGGCGCCGGTCGGCGTCGACGCGGCGTTCTACGTCGAGCTGTTGCGTGAGATGGTCGACGGCCTGATCGGCGAGCCGACGCTGATCGTCGCCGCCGGCCTGCCTGCTGCCTACGCCGTCGCGCTGGCGACGACCCACCCGGATCGCGTGTCAGGTCTCGGCCTGATCGCGCCAACCGGCCTCGGCCTTCACGACCGCGGCGCTCGCTTCGTCGACCGCCTGCTGTTCCGACTCACCCTCGTCCCGGTGCTCGGCGAGGCGGCGATGCACCTCCTGACCCGCCGGCCGGCGCTCGAACGCCACCTGCGCGAGCTGACCGCCGACTCTCGACCTGTCGACGCGGTGGCGCTCGAGGAGATCGAGCTGAACGCTCGTCGCGCCACCACGCGCGGCGCACTCGCCGCCTTTCTGACCGGGCGCCTCGACTTCGATGCGCGACCGGCGCTGCGTCGCCTCGACGGCCTCGGGCTGCCGGTCTGGCTCGGCTGGGGACGGCGAGCGACTCGACCGCCGATCGAGGCCGCGGATCTGTGGCTTCGCCGGCTCGACTCCGCGCGCCTCGACGTCTTTGAACAAGCGGGCTCGCTGCCGCACGCCGAGGCGCCAGCAGAGGTGGCGAGCCGTTTGGTGTCCTGGGCCCGTGCCTCCGAAGCCGTGGGCCACCGAGCTGGAGCGAGCTGAGCGACCTCGAATTCAGCGTGCTCCGGCTCCCCGCCGCCGCGACGGCGGATGATCCCCAAGTCTCCGATCCGTTCTCCTTCAACCGATCGATCGACCCCCAGCCGCCTCCCGACCTCGAGGAGCGGCCACGCCAGCAGGAGCACACGATGGCAGGAATCTTCAAAGCCTACGACGTTCGCGGCCTTTATCCGTCCCAGCTCGACGAGACCACGGCCCGTGCCATCGGCCGCGCCGCCCGCCAGGTTCTCGGCGAGCCCGACGGCAGCGGCGCGTCGCCGACCCACGATGCGGTCATCGTCGGGCGCGACATGCGCTCGCATAGCGAACCGCTGGCCGCCGAGCTGATCGAGGGATTGCGCGACGCCGGACTTGACATCATCGACATCGGCCTCGCCACGACGCCGATGAACTATTTTGCCGTCGGCCATCTCGGTGCCCTCGGCGGCATCCAGGTGACCGCGAGCCACAATCCGAAGGACTACAACGGCATGAAGCTCAGCCGCCGCGGCGCGCGACCCGTGTCGGGCGACGAGGGTCTGCCGCTGCTCGAGAAGCTGGTGCGGGCCGGCGAGTGGACGGAAGCCGCCACGCGCGGCGGCTACGCCACCCGCGACGTATCTGAGGCCTACGCCGAGTTCCTCCTCGGCCAGCTCGTGCCGGCCGGCGACGGACATCGCCACCGGGTCGTCGTCGACGCCGCGAACGGCATGGGCAGCGTCTACCGACCGATCCTCGAGCGTGCCGGCATCGAGCTGATTCCGCTCTACTTCGAGCTCGACGGCACCTTCCCGAACCACGAAGCCAACCCGCTCAAGCTGGAGAACCTCGCCGACCTGCGCGCCTCCGTGCGCGAGCACGGCGCCGATCTCGGCGTGTCGTTCGACGGCGACGCGGACCGCTCCGCCTTCGTCGACGAGACGGGGCGGCCGGTGGCCAACGACCTGACGACGGCGCTGATTGCCGGCGAGCTGCTGGCGCACGAGCCGGGCAAGACGATCGTCTACGATCTGCGCTCGTCGCGCGCCGTCGCCGAGCACATCCGCGAGCGTGGTGGCGAGCCGGTCCGCGAGCGCGTCGGTCATTCGTTCATCAAGGCCACGCTGCGCCGGCACGACGGACTCTTCGGCGGCGAGCTGGCCGGGCATTACTACTTTCGGGACACCTTCACCGCCGACAACGCGCTGCTCGCCGTCTTCCACGTCCTCAATCTGATGCGGGAGACCGGCAGGCCACTGTCGGAGCTGGTCGCGCCACTGCGCCGCTACGCCAAGAGCGAGGAAACGAATTTCCAGGTCGAGGACAAGCAGGCGAAGATGGACGCTCTCGAGGCGAAATACGCCGACGGCGAGATCGATCACCTCGACGGCGTCACCGTGCAATACCCAAGCTGGTGGTTCAACGTGCGCCCTTCGAACACCGAGCCGTACCTGCGGCTGGTGGCCGAAGCCGAGTCGGCCGAGTTGCTCGAAGAAAAGATGGCGGAGCTGATCGCTGTCCTTGGCGATCCGGTCTGAGCCTCCGCGTCAGCTCAGGCCGCGTAGTCGAAGGGATGATGCGGCGGCCGCGCCGGCTCCAGCCAAACGGCCCGCCCCTCGTGCCAGCGCGCCGCCGCCAGCGCGGCGGCGCAGGCGGCGAGCTCATGGTCGTTCGACGCCTGCTCGGCGCCGTCGACACCGGCCTCGGCCAGCCACGCCGCGAGCCGTTGGCGAGCCGCAGCGTCCCGCTTCAGCTCGCGGACATCGGCCACCGGCGCGCCGCGCAGCACCAAAGCCGCAGCGGGATGCACTTCGACCAAGCGCACCTTCGGCAGCGGCGCCAGCATCCGGCTGATCGCCACGCCACGCAGCGTCAAATAGGCCATGCGGGTCATCGTCGGCGCCATCACGGTGCCCGACCGCAGGCCGGCGGCGCTCACCATCGCCCGCAGCCGCCGGTCGCCCGGCCGATCGCCCCCTCCCATCTGGTACGACAGCGGCGCGTCGAGCCCGAGCACGAGCGGAGCGGTCGCAGCGCTGGTTAGCTCGCGAACGATGTCGAGCAGCGTCGCGTCGGCCACGTCGCCGCGAAGGGTCTCGATCGCGAGACGCCCGCCGCCCGAGCGCGCGATCGCCATGGCGGTCTCCTGAGGGTTGGCGGGCCCGGCGAGATCGACGCCCAGCACGCGGAACGCGTCATTCCCCGGCGGCGGGTCGCTCACTCCACCGGCTCGTCAACGCGCCGCACGACCACCAGCGTCGCGTCGTCGTCGAGCGCCCCGGCCGCATTCGCCGCGACCGCCTCCTCGATCGCCGCCAGCGTCGCTTCGGCGGAGCGCCCCGGCTCGACCGCCTGACCGACAATCGCCTCGAAGCGCTCGTAGCCCAGAAGTTCTTGCTCCGCCACCCGGCGCTCGGGAAGCCCGTCGGTCGCCAGCACCAGCACGTCGCCTGGCTCCAGCTCCAGCTGTCGCTCGGTGAACGAGCGCGCGGCGAAAGCACCGAGCGGCATTGCCGGCAGATCGACGCTCTCGACCGACCCATGACCGGCGCGGACAAGCAGCGCTGGCGGCATCGCGGCCGAGGCGACGGTGACCTCTGCCCCTGACTGCTCCCGGCTCGGCGCGTCCAAGCGCACGAGCGTCAAGGCCATGTGCCGGCGGCGCGAGCCGAGCCGGGCGATGGCGGTGGCGATCTCAGCAAGCTGTTCGGCCGGTCGGCGATGTGCCGACGCGGTGACTTGGAAAGCGCTCTTGGTCGCTGCCACCAGCGTCCCGGCGTGCAGACCGTGACCGGTTGCATCGCCGATCGCCAGGAGCTGCGCGCCGTCGGCGGCCGAGGCGAAGTCGTAGTAGTCGCCGCCAACTTCGCTCGCCGTTCGCATGTCGACGGCGATCTCGAAGCCCGGCGGTTGGGGGCGCGTCGTCGGCAGCATCTCGAGCTGCAGGCGTCGCGCCTCTTCCAGCTCGGCGCTCTTGCGCGCATTGTCGACCTCGAGTCGCGCCTTCTCGACCTCACGCGCCGCCATGCGCCGTTCGCTCTCCAGGGCCTCGTCCGACAGCTCTTGCACGCGCACCAGCTGCTCCGCGAGACCGCGTTCGTTGCGCACGAACTGGCGCGCCAGGTAGACCGCGACCGTCGTCATGAGCACCGTCGCCGCGTAATACGGAGCCGGGAAGACGAAGAAATTCCACACGGCCGGCGCCCAGCCGAGCGACACGAGCACCTGGTAGATCCCGACCAAGATCAGCGGCGCGGCGCCCCACAGCAACAGCCGCTCGCTCTCGCCCTCTGAGGCCGATCGCCGACGGGTCGACAAGGCGATGACCTCGACGTTGGCCAAGAGCATGAAGGCGAATGCCCAATCCTGCGCGCGGAACGGCTGCACGACGGACCAGGCAACGATTCCGCTGCCAAGAAGACCGAGGAGCCACGACGGCAAGAGACCGCGCGGCGAGCCCTCGCTGCGCGACGCCGACACGATGACCAACGCCATCAGCACGAAGGTCACGTTGAAGAGCGTGATCTGCTGGGCCCAACCGGCGGGCGAGAATCCACCGATCACCTGGTGGAACGCGACGGCCGAGTTGGCGCCGACCGCCAGAGCCACCAAGCAGTAGCCGACGTTGGCGTCGAAGCGTCGGCGCAGCCAGGCGAGCGCCAAAAACGGCAGCGAAATGGCAAGGTAGAAGCCGCCGAGCACCGCCTGGTGGAAGGTGCGGACGCGGTGTCGCCAGATCTGATCGCGGAGGGCCTCTTGCGGCTCGTGCAACGCCAACGCCCAGCGCGGGCGCAGGCCGCCGAAGCGCAGCTCTTCGAGGAAAAACGTCGAGAAACGCAGCGCCAGCGACTCCGTGCGGGGCTCATCCGACAGATTGGGCTCGAGGCTCACGAGCCGAAGGACGTCCAGCATCGGCGGCCTCGGGACCTCAGCGGTCGGATCGGCACCTGGGCGACCGGCAGTCGGCACGCGCTCGCCGTCGAGAAAGATCTCGACGGCGCCCATCGCGTCGATCCCGAGATGCAGCGGCCGGCCGTCATAGCCGGGCGGCACGGTGACCGTCAGCCGGAACCAGCCGACGCCCGGCCAATCATCAAAAATGCGGCCGGAGTCAGGCCGCCAGGCAGTCCAGTCCGAGTCGTCGAGGTCGGGCGCCGCCCAGGCGAGTGAGTCGCCGGTCCGCCAGCGGAAGGTCGGGTCGATCCCGGGTCGCGTCGTCTCAAGACCGGGGTCTCGATCCGGTCGCGCGCCACAGCCGATCGCGCCCATCGCTGCCACAGCGAGAAGGAGCCACAGAAGGCCACGCGAGCGTCGCCGCGGACGCGCCGAAGCCGTCACCTCAGCCGCCGATGCGGAACATCTCGACCTTTGCCGAGGGCCGGAACCGACCGGCACGCAGCGCGGTGGTGCGCTTTTCGGAATAGCGGTCGGTGCGCTGGCTCCAGATCGCTTCGAGGCGAGCCGCTAGGTCGGCGTCACTCGCCTCAGGATCGCGCAGGGGCGTCCGCAGATCGTGACCGACGGCGGCAAAGAGGCAGGTGAACAACCGACCGTCGGCTGACAGACGGGCGCGCGTGCAGTCGCCGCAGAAGGGCTCGGTGATCGACGGGATGACCCCGATCTCGCCGCCGCCGTCGCGGTATCGCCAGCGCCGCGCCACCTCTCCACGATGGGTCGCTGCCACCGGCTCGAGAGGCAGCTCGGCATCGATCCGCTCGACGATCTCGCGCGCCGAGACGACCAGCGCCGGATCCCAAGAGTTCACCGTGCCGACATCCATGTACTCGATGAAACGCAGCACCGCACCCCGCTCGCGGGCGAACCGCGCGAGCGGGAGAATCTCGTGCTCGTTCTCGCCGCGAGTGACGACTGTGTTGAGCTTGACCGGACCGAGCCCCGCAGCGGCCGCCGCGTCGATGCCCTGGAGCACTCGCCCAAGATCGAGTCCGAGCCCGTTGGAGCGTGCGAACACCGCCGGATCGAGCGACGGCAGACTGACGGTGACGCGGCCGAGGCCGGCCTCCGCCAGCGCCGCCGCGCGCTCGCCGAGTAGCCAGCCGTTGGTGGTCAACGCCAGATCCTCGAGCGGCTCGATCGCCCGCAGCATGCCGATGAGCGCCTCGAGATCCCGCCGCAGCAGAGGCTCTCCGCCGGTCAGCCGCACCTTCGTGACGCCGAGGCCGACGGCCACCCGGACCAGACGGGCGATTTCTTCGTAGCTCAGGATCTCCGAGCGCGGCAGGAACTCGTACCGCCGATCGGCCGGCATGCAGAAACCGCAGCGGAAGTTGCAGCGATCCGTGACCGACACCCGCAGATCGGTGAGAGGGCGGGCGAAGGCGTCGCGGGTCTGCATGCGCTCAGTGTATCCGTCGGACACTCGGCCAGGCTCGCCGGGCGAGGTCAGGGTGCCGGCAGGAAGCTGTAGCCGGCGCCGCGCTGCGTGATCAGGTACCGCGGCGAGCTCGGCTCGGGCTCGATCTTCTGGCGCAGACGATGGACATGCACGCGCAGCGTGTCCTCGTACACCTCGTCGAGCGGCCAGATGCGGCCCAGGAGGTAGTCGGTCCGCACCGTCCGCCGCGCGCTGCTGATGAGAATGTGCAGCAGCTTGGTCTCGATGGGCGTCAGCGACACGCGACGCTCGTCGACCTCGACCTCTTTAGCGGCGAAGTCGATCGACAAATGATCGTCGATCACCGTCTTCGGCGCGAGGCGGAACGCGAAGTCGCCGATGCGGCGAATCACCCGCTTCACCCGCGCCGCCAGCTCAGGCGGCCTGAACGGCTTGGTCACGTAGTCCTCGGCGATCTCGTCGATGACCTGCACGACGGTCGCCTCATCGTCGACCGCCGTCAGCATGATGACCGGCAGATCGGCGTACTTCTGGATCTTGCGGCAAAGGTCGATGCCGGTCGTTCCCGGCATGTAGATGTCGACGACCGCCAGATGCGGGAGGCCGTGGCGGGCGATCTTCGCTTCCGCCTCCTCGGCCGAATGCGCCACCACCACCTCGAAGCCGTCCAGCTCAAGCGTGAGCTGAACCGTGCTGCAGATGTCGTGGTCGTCGTCGACCACTAAGATGCGATGGCTGCCCCGATTGTCGTCCACGTCGCTCCCCTGCGCGCCAGCGGCGCGCCGTCCGTGGATCATATCGCTGGCCGATGACGAGCCTCGATCAACCGGCGGCGGCGAGGTGCTCGTAGAGCTGGCGGAACTGCTCGCTCAACTTGTGTTTCGGCAGGTACGCGACGAGCGGCAGGTGGTGCTGATGAGATTCACGCACCTTCACAGTCGACGAC
>JBCBCF010000233.1:0-7044 GCA_038530905.1 Acidobacteriota bacterium | reverse complement strand
TCACTGGCTTGGAGGATTGCCGTCGCCACTGCCGAGACCCGAGATCTGGGAGCAGATCGAGCGGCGGCTCGACGATGATCCGCGACGCGCCGTCGACGCTCTCGACCTGCCGCTGCCGCCGAACGCCCGCGGCGAGCTGGCAACCAGCGGCTTTTTCGTCACCGACCAGCCCTGGATCGATCTGCCGGCAGGAAGCTCGCGAGCTATCCGTGTGGGCAGTGACCCCGCCCAAGATCTCGAGCTTTTCGTGGTCGCGACACCCGGGGGCGAGCGGTTTCCGCGCCATCGCCACAGTGGCGCCGAGGTCGTCGCCGTGCTGGTCGGAGCGTATGTCGAGAACGACATCGGTCGCACCGCGGCCGGCGACTATCGACGCTATGCGCCGGGCAGCATCCATTCTCCGACGATCGTCGGCACCGACGTGTGCATGGCGCTGACGCTCAACCAAGGCGGCGTCGAGTTCCTCGCCGCGTGACCGATCCCGGCGCCGCGTCACCGACGACGCGCGACGCCTGTGCGGCGCTCGACCAACACGATCCACTCGCCGCCTGGCGATCGCGCTTCGTTCTACCCGAGAACCAGCTCTACTTCGCCGGGAACTCGCTCGGCCCGCCGCTCAAGGCCGTCGAGCAGCGACTTCGCGCGACCCTGAAGGACGAGTGGGCGCGCGACCTGGTGAGCGCGTGGAATCGGCACGCCTGGATCGACCTACCGCGCCGTCTGGGCGAGCGTCTGGCGCCCCTGCTCGGCGCGGCGGCCGACGAAGTGATCGTCGCCGACTCGACAACGATCAATCTCTTCAAGGCACTCGGCGCCGCGTCAGCGCTCCGACCACGAGGCGGACGCCTCCTGGTGGAGCGCGACGCATTCCAAACCGACCTCTATGCGGCCCAAAGTCTGGCGGAGCTGAGCAGCGACCTCGAGCTGGTGCCGGTCGCGCTCGACCCAGAAGGCCGAGGCGACGGCGGTCTCGACTCCCTGCATCGGGCGCTCGACAACGGAGGCCCGGTCGTCGGCCTGCTCGCTCAGCACGTTCACTATGGCACTGGCCGGCGACTCGACCTCGCCGCCGTGACGCAGCGGGTCCAGGCAGTCGGCGGCCTGGCGATCTGGGATCTCTCCCATTCGGTGGGCGCCATGCCGATCGATCTGCGCGGCGCGGATGTCGATTTCGCCGTCGGCTGCACCTACAAATACCTTGCCGGCGGCCCCGGCTCTCCAGCGTTTCTCTTTGCCGCGCGCCGCCACCATCAAACGATGCGAACGCCGCTGCGCGGATGGCTTGGCCATGCCCGGCCGTTCGCGTTCGAGAGCGCGTTCGAGCCGGCGCCGGGAGTCGGGCGCTTCGTCTGCGGCACGCCTCCGATCCTGTCGATGGTGGCGCTCGAGACCGCGCTCGACCTCTTCGCCGAGATCGACCTCGCCGAAGTCCGTCGCAAGTCCTTGCGCCTCGGCGACCTCTTCTTCGAGCGAGCACGCGAGCGCCTCGGCGCCTTCGGCGTCACGATCGCGTCGCCGGACCGGCCGGAACGGCGAGGCAGCCAGGTCTGCCTTCGATTCGCAGACGGTTATCCCGTCGTTCAGGCGCTTGCCGAGCGCGGAGTCCAGGGAGATTTCCGCGCCCCCGACATCCTTCGCTTCGGTCTCTCTCCCCTCTTCCTCCGCCAGGTCGACGTCTGGGACGCCGTCGAGCAGCTGGTCGACTTGCTGGCCACCGGCGTCTGGCGGGCGGAGCGGTTCGCCCGCCGGGCGGCAGTCACCTGAACCCGAGGTCGTGCGCACCGAGAGACGAGAAAGGGTTGGCGCCGACCCCGGGACCAGTGAAGGACTCACCACCTCGGGGCCGAGGCTCGTCGCCGCGTGCGCTGGCGCTGCGATTCAGGCGATGCTGCGGCAGCCGGTCGCTGCAGGGATCGGCCTGCCGGTCTTTCTCGCAACCGTCGTCGCCGGCTGTCTCGTGCCGATCTGGAATCTGGCGTTCTTGCTCTTCGCGCTCGCGCCGGCCGTCGGCGGTGTGCCGGCCGTCTGTCTTGACCTGATCGACGGACGGCGCGTCGGGCGGCGCGCATTCTTGGCAGGCTTCCGGCGCTATCAGCGGTGCCTCAGCCTGTTCTGGCTCGGCTACCTCGTCCTCGCTGCGTTCGGGCTGCCTCTTCTTCTTGCGCTGTGGTTTGATCGCCACCTAACGCCGCCGGCCGCTCGACCGTGGCTCTTTGGCGGCGGCGGCGTGCTGTGGCTGGTCGGTGCGGGCTGGCTCATGCGCCGGTACCTGTTGGTGCCGTGGGTCGCCTTCGATCTCGAGCCATCACGCTCGGTCGAAGAGGTCTTGACCACGGCCGAAGCAAGGAGCGCCGCGGAGCCAGGCGCGACAGCCTGGGCAATCGTCTTCTGTGTCGGAGTCGTGTTCGCCGTGCCGTGGGCTCTCGGAGGCGCCGTTGGAGCGATCGTAGAGCCGCCTCAGCCAGCGTGGCCCGTCGCGTTGGGAACCGCGGTTCAGCTGCTCTCGACGCTGGTGGCCGTCCCGATCGCCGGCTGTACCCTCGCTGCACTCGATCGCGCTCTCGATCGCGGTGCGCGGGCGCAGTCGAACGGCGCCGAACTCCGCAGCTCTCACGATCGCGGTGGATTCACGCCTCCGATGGATGACAGATGATCTGCCGCACGCGATCGTCGAAGCGCTCCAGAAGTGCCGAGGCATTCTCGAAGTGGCGTCCGGAGCCCGCATCCTCGTAGGAATAGCCCAAGCGATCGAGCTGCTCCAGCACGTCGCGGGCGATCAGCGGCCCGTGGATCTCGAAGAGAAGGAGCGGTCGGTGCGCTTCGAGGGTCGCCAGCATGCCCGGCAGCACCACGTGCTCAGCGCCCTCCACATCGATTTTGAGCACATCGGGGGCCGGCAGGCGCAGCTCGGCGACCCAATGGTCGAGGCTGGCGCCGTCGACCTGCACGCGTTGGCCGATCTTGGCGCCGAAGAACGGCGAAGTCGACGACAGGCCCAGGAGAGAGTTGGCCGGGTTGATCGTGAACTCGACGCTCTGGAGCGCGGGTTCGTGCGGCGCGTGGGGCCCGGCGAGAGCCACCGGCAGGACCCGGCACCGCGAGCAGGCGTTCAGCTCAAGATTGGCGCGCAGGTACGCGACGCAGAGCGGATTCGGCTCGAAGCAGAACACCATCCCGTCCGCACCCACAGCGCGGCACAGCGGCACGGCATAAAGCCCGAGGTTGGCGCCGACGTCGTACACCGTCGAGCCGGCCGGCACCCATCGGTCGACCGCATCGAGCAGGTCGCTCTCGTAGTCCGAGATCCCGCTCGCTTCGTGGTGGTTCGGGGCCCAGAAGCGAAGATTTCCGGAACGCACCATCTCGGGTGCTTCGCTCCGTCGCGCCTGCTCGACCAGGAACTCGGCCCGCACGCGCTCGATGACGGCATCTTCGCCACGCCCGGTGACGACGTCGATCTCGACCTCGTAGGCACCCGGTGCCTCCGGAAAGTAGAGCAACTCGTCGAGCTCGCTCCACTCAAGGAACGGATGGATGCTGCGCATCGGCAGATGGTGGACGAACGCTCGAACTCGGCTCTCTGGCGGCTGCACGATGCGGTAGCGAACGACCTCACCCAGCCTGACGACGCCTCCACGCACCGCCCCCTCGGCCTCGAGCATCACACGAGGCGCCGGCGTGGATTGCGAGGCGTCGGTCGAAGAGGAGCGAAGAGTGGGAGGCATAGAGGAACCGCCGGAACGGCGACCGGAGTATAGAGTACCGAGGGTTTCGTCACGCTCGCGGCCCCCTTTGACTCCGCCCTCCCTTCCCAGCCGCCGCGACCGGCTCCTCCTCGAAGGACCTCGCGCTCTTGGTCGGGGACTGCCGAGACATTCGCCCTCGAGCGTCGACGACGGACCTCGGAGATGACGACACCCACCGCGCAGCTGACTCTCTTCGAGCCTCCCCATCCCCCGGCAGAGCCGTCCCGCGACGGCGGTCCGCAGGAGACCCATCCATCGGATGTCGGATCGCTCGAGTCCGGACCGGCAGATGCAAGATCCCCCGACGCCGAATCAGCGGATGCAGGGACCCCAACCGAGTCGTCAGCATCCCCCAGCGAGCGAATCCGTCGGGCGCTCGCCGAGCGCCTCTCCGCCCCGATCGCTTCGCTCGTCTTCACGCAGAACCGCAGCCGGATTTTGTCCGCGCGACCATCGGAAGCCGGCGCGCTAGCGGTTCGCCTGCACCGCGCGTTTCAAACCGCGGACGCCGCCACGCTCGACGCGGTCGCGACCCTGATCGACGGAGCGAGCGATCCGCAGGCGCTCGACCTAGCCCGCGGACATGTCGAGACCCACCGCCGAACCACCGGTGACCGACCTCGGCGCCGCCTGCGGCCGAGGGGTGACGTGCATGACCTCGACCGTCTGCTCGCCCGCGTCGAGGCGACCTACTTCCCCGCGCCGCTGTCATTGGCCATCACCTGGGGGCGATGGCCGAACGGCCGACGTCTCGGCCGGCGGCGCTCCGCGTCGATCCGCCTCGGCAGCTACGTCGACAGCGAACGGTTGATCGTGATCCACCCCGTGCTCGACCGCGTCGAGGTGCCGGAGTTCGTGGTCGAGGTGGTGGTGCACCACGAGGCCCTTCACGCGGTCGTCCCACCCCGCGCCACGGCGGGCCGGCGACGCTTGATCCATCCCCCGGAATTCCGACGTCGAGAGCGCGAGCATCCACGGTGTGCCGAGGCCAACCGCTGGATCGAGACCCACTTCGATCGCCTCGATGCGGCGCGGCGTCAACGACGCTGACGGATCGAGCCGCCAGCGGTGCGACCCGGTCTTGGCTCAAATCACCAGGCGTTCGTTTTCGAGCCGCACCCAGCGCGCGCTGGTCGAGGTCAGCAGATATTCATCCGCGAGGAGCCCGTAGGCACGGGCGCCGGTCGAGCGCGGGCGGTATTCAAAGACCGTCTGGCCGAACGCCGGCGCCTCGGCCAAAGCGACGTTGGTGCGGATCTCGACCGCGAAGACCTCGGCTCCGAAACGCCGGCGGATGCGGCGCATGGTCATGCGGGTCGATCGAATCCGATAGTCCACGCCGGTCAGAACGACGCCGAGGAGTCGCGCTCCACGGCCAACACGGCGCGCCAGCCGCTGCGCCGACTCGACCAGATGCTCGATCCCGTCGAGAGCGAGGAAATGGGGGGTCGCGGGGATCACGAAGGCGTGCGCCGCGACCACAGCAATCTGCGACAGGAGACCGAACGACGACGGACAGTCGAAGAAGACCTCGTCGAACGCCTCGAGGTGGCCGTCCAGCGCATCGGTGAGGAGCGTCTCGCGCCTCGCAGTGTGCGCCAGCCGGGTCTCGAGCGACCGGAGGTCGATCGACGCCGGCAGCAGGTGCAGATTCTCGTCGACCTCGCGGATGCCTCTCCCCGGCTCGCCATCTCGCAGCAGAACGTCGGCGACCGTCAGGCCGAAGCGACCGCGTTCCAGACCCAGCGAGAGCGAAGCTCCAGCGTTGGGGTCGAGATCGACGACGAGGACGCGGCGCCCACGGCGAGCGAGGGCCGCCGCGAGGTTGACGGAGGTCGTCGTCTTCCCGACGCCTCCTTTTCGGCTGATCACCGCGCAGATCATGGTTCGTCCGGCATCCGCGCTCGAGACCGGCGAACGCCACGATCAGTCTAGCGCAGCGCTTCGACGCCGTAGATCGCGCCGACGCGCGTCTGAAGATGCTCGAGCATCGGCTCGACCACGAGCGGCCGACCGGTGGCTTCCTCGAGCAGCTCGGCGGCGCCGAGACGCCGACCGACCGAGTGCACCCGCGCACGCATCCAGGCAAGCAGCGGCGACAGCTCGCCGCGCTCGAAGGCGGCGTCAAAATCGCCGAGATCTTCCTCGGCCGCAGCGAAGAGCTGCGCCGCCGCCAGCGAGCCGAGTGTGTAGGTTGGAAAATAGCCGAACAGGCCATGCGACCAATGCACGTCCTGCAACACGCCGTCGCGATCGGTCGGACTGGCGACGCCGAGGAGTCGCTCAGATTCCGAGCGCCAAGCGTCCGGCAGCTCGGCGACGGTCAGGCGGCCGGCGAAGAGCGCCCGCTCGAGCTCGAAACGCAGGATGACGTGCAGGTGATAGGTGACCTCGTCGGCCTCGACTCGGATCAGGCTCGGGCGCACGACGTGCAGCGCCGGCCAAGCGCGCTCGACGTCGAACGGCGCCCGATCGGGAAAGATCGCCTCGAGAAACGGCGCCAGCCAGCGCCAGAACCCGCGGCTACGGCCCACGTGGTTCTCCCACAGCCGACTCTGCGACTCGTGGATTCCGAGAGAGACGGCGTCGTCGGCCGGCCGACGCGGACCGTCAACCGGCAGGCCCTGTTCGTAGAGCCCATGCCCGGTCTCGTGGAGTACCGTCAGCAGGCCGGTGCGCAAATCCCCCTCGTCGAATCTCCAGGTCAGGCGCACGTCGCCCGGCGCCAGGCCGACGCAGAAGGGATGGTGCGCAAGATCGAGGCGCCCGCGCTCGAAGTTGAAGCCGAACGCCTCGGCGGCGCGGCGTGCGAGGCGCCACTGACCGTTGATCGACCACGGGCCGGCGAAGGCGCTCTCGTCGATTGCCCGCGGGCTCTCCGCGACGGCGCGCACCAGCGGCACGAGCGCGTTGGAGAGCCCGGCGAAGAGCGGCTCCAGCTCGACCTCCGTCGCCCCGGGCTCGTAGTCGTCGAGCATCGCGTCGTAGGTCGGCGCGTCCGGCGCGCGCGCCGCCGCCTCCTCACGATGCGCGCTCAGTAGACGCTCGAGCGCGGGAGCGAACAGGTCGAAGTCGTCGGCCTCGCGCGCGCGGCGCCAGGCGCCGAAACCCGCCGCCCGCGCCGCCGCCAGCTCGCGCGCCAGGCTCTCGGGAATCGCCCGCGCCCGCTCCGCCTCGCGCAGAGCCCACGCGGCATCGGCTCGACGTCGAGCGCTCTCGCTCTCCGCGACGCGCCCGGCGACCTGAACCAGCTCGTCTCTCACCAGCGCGCGATGGCGCAAGCCGGCCACCGTCGACG
>JBCBCF010000232.1:0-7044 GCA_038530905.1 Acidobacteriota bacterium | reverse complement strand
TCAGAGTTCCGCCGCCGTCGGTGAGGCTCAGCGTCGTGCCGTCGAACGTCAGGCCGCTGTTGAGCAGCGACGCCAGATCGACGACGTTTGTCACCTCGCCGTTCTCGATCAGCTCGAGCAGAGCGCCCGCCAGCTGGGCGCTGGTGATCGCCTCGTTCGTCGGGTCGGCATCCGCATCGTCGATGCCGTCGGTGATCACCGAGACGTCGGCGCCCAGGGTGCCGCCGGCGTCGGTCACCTCGACCGTCGAGCCGTTCAGCGCCAGGTTCGTGTTGAGCTCGTCCGTCGGGCTCATGTCATTGTCGTCGGAGACCAGTGACGACAGATCTTGATCGAAAACCGCGACACCTTCGGTGATGCGCAGCGTCGTGCCGACCAATTCCACGGACTGGACGGCGAGATCGTCGGCATCCTGGCCGTCCAGTCGATCCGTATTCTCGGCGAGCGGCGCGAAAAGGGCGCCCGGCTTGGTGCCGAGCGGCCTGCGCGGCGCCAGCGTCTGATACGGCCCGATCGTGCCCCCTTCGCGGACACGGATCTCGAGCCAGAGCGGCGTCCCGTCGAAGATCGCGGCTGGGACGTCGAGCGGCACCGTGAAGAGGCCGTCGCGCACCTCGACGTCCTGGCGTTCGATCAAGGTGCCGATCTGCGTCCCGCCCGTCGGGGCGTCGAAGAGCACGAAGCGAAAGTCGAATTCGCCCTGAGCGATGTCGTCCTGGAAACGCAGCTCGCCTTGATACGTGAGGGACGGTGCCTGTGCACTCATCGGAAGGGCACAGAGCAGCGCTCCCAGGCAAACGAGCGCCAAAAGGCGGCTCGAGCGCGGGCGGATGAACGGTGTCAGCACGTCGTCGGCTCCTCGCGTTCCCGACGCAAACAATGAGTGGGTCCGATCGACCGCGGACCGGCAGAATCGAGCGATACGGCCGTCATCGCGGCGGTCGGCAGAGCGGTCGCCGGCAGCGAAGCTGTCGGTCGCGGAGCGATCGGCGTCGCGCCCGCGACGGCGTCCCAGGCAGCGGTGCCGCCGCTTTCAAAGCCGTCGAAGAACAAAATGCCCAATCGCTCCTCGGTGGACCAGAAACCGCCGGTCACGAACGACTCGCCGAAAAACGTGGCGCCGACGTCGAACTGGCCGATCGTCCCGCGCACATCCAGGTCGTCGGGGGAACGGTCGGTCGCGCCGCCACCGTCGAGCGTCGAGCGAACGATCTCGAAATCACCGCCGCTCTGCGCCATGGCCGGCGACACAGCGAAGATCGCCAGGCCGAGGATCCATGCCCAGCGCACTCCGCGTCCTCTTCGGCGCGCTTCGAGGGAAGCGGTTGGACGGGCGGAAGGTCGAAACGGTCGGGTCATCGGCGGCGGGCTCCAGGCGCTGGCTCCTCGGCCACACGCCGACGAAGTTGGAACGCGGCGGCGCCAGCAAGAAGCAGGATCAACCCTAGGGTACCCCAGACGTCGAGCGTCGGGATCTCGAGCAGGGTCGCGAGAGGAATCGGTTCTTCCGCAACGTCATTGTCCGGCTGCGGATCCGGCGTACTTGACGACACCGTGGCGACGTTGAGGGGATCGCCGCTGGCCGCATCGGGCGCGTCGAGCAGGACGGTGCACGTGGCGACAGCACCGACATCGAGCGAGCCGATATCCCAGTTCAACGTTCCCGCCGGAGTCGGCCCGGCCGTCGGCGGGCCGGCACCGCAATCGTCGGCGACCCACGTCACGGGCGCGGGGATCGGATCGGTCACCAGAACGTCGAGCGCCGCCGACGGGCCCAGATTCGTCGCCTCGAGGACGCAGGAAAGGTTCGGCGCCGGCAGGCAGGTCTTGACCAGCTGCACATCAGCCTGGCTACCGCAGGCGACGCACTCGGCGCCGAGAGGCTGCAGGTTCTCTAGGCTCCAGTCGACCAAGGTTCCGAGATCGCCAGCCAGGGTGTCGATGACCGTCAGTCTCCAGGTGCCCTGCGTCGATTCGCCGTCGAAACCGGCGAGTGGCTGCGTCGGCAGCACCGCGCCGCCGATCCAGGCATCGGACGAGTCGGGATTGCAGAAGTTCTCGGGATCGACCGCTGCATCGTCCCTGAACACGACCCGGACGTTGTTGTTGTCGCAGCCGTCGGGCGATCCCGGCACGCCCGGCCGATCGAGCAACGTCACGGTGGTGCCACCCGGGCTGGTCAACCGCACGATCAGGTCGCCGACCCAGGTGTGCTCGATGTCAACGACCACGCCGAGATCGTCGACCGTCGTGGCGGTGGCGATCTCGAGCTCGCTCATCGCGCCTGCGAGCTCGGCGTCGGGGATTGGCTGCGGCACGTCGGGCGCCTGCGTGGCACCAACGCGCAGGGCGACCGGCACCTCGAAGCTTCCCTGGGCGGTGCTCAGCTCGAGCTGCAGATCGATCTCCAGGTCGCAGAGACTCTCGTCGCTGACCACGAAGCGCAGCGGCGTCGCGTTCGCACCGGACTCACCGCTGGCCAGATTCGGCCAGCCCGCCGTCGGCACGAGAAAGACAACGCCGGCGTCCGTGCTGGTCAACGTGCCGGAAATATTCGAGAACGCGCCGGCGCTGGCGCGCAGCGTCACGCTGAGCTCGATCTCTTCGCCGGGCTCGACCACGCCGTTCTGGTTGATCGGCGTCGGAGCGCAGGTGTCGACACTGACGGCCGATTCGAAGCTCAGGAACGAGCCGACGGAGAAGGTCAGATCGTCGATGCCCTCGGCCTCATTGATCGCCGAGGTGAGCAGCAGGCGAGCAATCGGCTGCGACGACGACACACCGAAGAACTCGCCGGTGGACGAGCTGTCGGCCGCGACCGAGCCAAGCAGCTCGTCCGACGGGCCAAAGACGTCGATCGTCAGAGCGTCGTCAGGCCCTGGCAGGTTGAAGAGATCGAGACCGACTGCCTCCACTGGATCGGGAAAGGCGATCTCCAGGCCGTCGGCGAGAGGGTTGGAGGCGACGATCTTGGTCGGATTGCCGAAGAAGCCGTCACCGACGAGCAGCAGGTCACCGTCGTCTGGACCCGGCTGGTCGGCCAGGACGAAGCCGGCGAGGAGGGCGCCTGGCGCGAAGCACACACCGTCGCCACTCGCGTCGAGCGGCGACCCGCAGGCTTCGAGAGCGCCGTCTGCCACCTGACCGCTTTCGAAGTCCTCGACCGGCAGTCCAGGGAAGTCGGCCTCAAAGAGGACCCGATCGGTATACGTCACGAGCCCACCGAGCTGGCTCTCGATCGTTGGCGAGGGCGCGAGATCCTTCTGCCCGACGTCGCCTGCAATCAGGCGTGGAGGCGCGGCCATGGCGGCGGAGGCAAAGGCCAGCGCGCAGAGCCAAAGGGTCAGACGTTGGGTCAACGGGATCAGAGACATCGGGCTCAAACGCTCGGCGGAGAACGAAAACAGCGGTGGCATCAGGGTTCTGGGGCCCAGCGTACTATGATTCTGCCCGCCTCAGCCGCTTCCCTGCCCTCGTCTCCAGCGACGGCGACCTTCGCGTCCCGCGATCGCCTGCCGCGCGCCAAGCTTTCCTCCATCGTGCACGTCTTGATTCTCAACTGGCGAGGCCCCGGCGATCCGGCCGGAGGCGGCGCCGAGGTCTACCTCGAATACGTGGCGCGTGGCCTGGTGGCAGCCGGCCATCGGGTCACGTGGCTCTGCGGCGGACAGGCAGCTGGCAAGCCGCTCGAGCTGCCGGCGGGTCTTCACGTGCAGCGACACGGAGGGCGACTGAGCATCTTTCCGCGCGCCGCGCTCGCCTATCTTCGCGACTTCCGGAAGCGCGTCGACCTCGTGATCGAAAGCGTGCACGGCGTGCCGTTTCTGAGCTGCGCCTACGCACGAGTGCCAAAGATCCTGCTGGTCCACCATGTGCATCGAGAGATCTTCCAGCATGAGCTGCCCGCGCCCGCGGCCTGGCTGGGACGATCTCTCGAGGCGACGATCCCTCGTCTGTACCGGCACGACTGGTTCGTGGCGGTCTCCGACAGCACGCGAGACGAGCTGGCGACCCTCGGCGTGGCGGCCGATCGACTGGCGATCGTGCACAACGGGCTCGACGCCGACCGCTTTCGCCCGGGATCGCGGGCCGAGCGACCGACCGTGCTCTGTCTCGGCCGCCTCAAGCGGTACAAGAGCGTCGACACCCTGGTTCAGGCAGCCGCACGGTGGCGCCGCCACGGCCTCGACGTGCACACCGTGATCGCCGGCGACGGGCCGCATCGCGCAGCGCTCGAGCGGCTGGCGACAGAGCTCGACGTCGATCGCGTGACCTTCACCGGCGCGGTCGACGAAGAGGCCAAAGTCCGCCTTCTGCAGCAGGCGCACGTCGTCGTCCAGCCGTCGCTCAAGGAGGGCTGGGGAATGACGGTGATCGAGGCCAACGCCTGCGGGACGCCGGTCGTCGCAGCGGCCGTCGCCGGCCTGCGGGACTCCGTGCGCGACGGCGAGACCGGACTGCTGGTGCCGCCGGGTGACCCCGAAGCGCTTGCGGCGGGGGTCCGATCGCTCTTCGAGACACCGCAACGTCGCGCCGCCCTGGGCGAGAACGCGCAGCGCTGGGCTGCTCGCTTCACCTGGGATCGCACCGCGACGAGCTGGGCCGCGCTCGTGGCCGCGCGCGGTCCGGGCGGGCCGATTCCTCAAGCCCTGCGCCGCGATCTGCCCAAGACGTCCGAAGCACATCGAACGGCGAACCCGACGCGCGATGCACCGTCTGACCTCGACGTCGATTCCGACGTCTGGAGATCCTGCGCATGAGCCACGCGGCATTCGTCGATCGCTACCTGGAATCGCTCCGGCAGGCGACGCATGGTCTCGATCCCGAGGCGATCTCAGCGGCGATCGCTTGGTTCGCTGAAGCGCGCGCCACGGGCCGCACGATCTTCGCGGCCGGCAACGGCGGCAGCTCGACGATCGCGTCGAATTTGGTCGTCGACTTGATGAAGTGCGCCTCGCTGGGCGACGGCGATCGATTCCGCGCCATCCATCTCGGCGACTCGCTCTCGACGCTGACCGCCTACGCCAACGACGAGGGCTACGCAACGGTCTTCGCTGAGCCGTTGCGCAATCTGGCGGGCGAAGGCGATCTGCTGGTCGCGATCAGCGGCAGCGGCGAGAGTCCGAACGTGCTGGCGGCGGTCGCAGTGGCCCGCGATCTCGGCTGCCGTTCGATCGCTCTCACCAGCCGCGACCAGGGCCAGCTGCGCTCGATCGCCGATCTCGGCCTCCTCGTCCCGTCGACGCATATGGGCCGACTCGAAGACTGTTTCTTCGTCCTGACCCACGCCTTGACCTATCCCTTCATCGAGGCCGCAGCCGGCTCGATGGGCTCGGCGTGACGCGTCGACCGCTCGCGCGCCGCGGCCTGGTCGCCGCCGTGTGCTGCCTCGCCTGGCTGGTGCCGTCGGGACCGGCCTCGATCCTCGACGCGCAGGAGGGAACGGCTTTCCCGTTCCCGAGCCGACTGGCGATCGACGGTGATCCGGTCGACACCGACGGCAAGCCCGGCCCGTACGACTTCACCTACCGCGCCTTCGACGGCGAAAGGCCGGGAGAAAGCCGCCAGCTGGGACCGAGCCTCCTCCGCCGCCAGCCGGCGCTCGAGGACGGGCGATTCACGACCGAGCTCGACTTCGGCTCGGCGATTCCCTCCGGCGCGCGAGTCTGGATCGAAACGACGGTGACCCGCGCTGACAACGGCGCCGAGCTCGTCGCCCGCTCCCGCCGGCCGGCAACGATCGGCGCTCCGCGAGAGCCGGCCGCCGAGGCGGCCCGACCCGCCGTCGCGCCGGCGACCAGCGACGCCGAGATCTTGGCCCGGCTGGGCGCGGTGCGGGTCGTCATCTCCGATCGGCAGACGCCCGGCGAGCCGCATTTTCTGGTCGACGAGGCAAGCTTTCGCCGTGCCTACGGCCTCGGCGCACCGGTCACTGCCACCGACGTCGCCAGCATCGCCATCGTCTCGGCCAGCGAGCTGAGTCGCCAAGCTGGGGCGGCGCGCCAGCAGGTGGCGGTGCTCGAAGCCGAGGTCGACCGTCTGCGCTTTCGATCGAATCTGACGCTGATCCTGCTCGGCGCGCTGGTCGTTAGCCTGCTCGTTCACCGCCGGCTCGTTCCCGACTCCGAGCCGGAGCGCGACAAGCTCGAGGGGCCACCCGAGCCGGCGGACGAAACACCCGGCTGAGCGAAGGTCGCGATCACCGCCCGCGCGGCTCGCTCGGGCGTCTCGAGCCGCAGCGCCGCCACCGCCGATGCCCGCTCGATGTCCCTCGGCGCGTGGAGCGCCCGCTGCAGAGCCGACCGCAGGGCCGCGATGTCTCCGGGCGAGGTTTGGACGATGGCGTCGCCGAAGGCCTCGTCGTAGTGCGGCAGCGCGTAAGCGACCACCGCCGCGCCGGCGACCAGCGCTTCCGCGATCACCAGGCCGTAGCCTTCTTCGAAACTTGGCAGCACGAGCACCCGGGCGCCGCGCATCAGGCCGTAGAGCGTGTCGTCGTCGACGCCGCCGAGAAGCTTGACGCGCCCCTCGAGCCGAGCAGCCGCGATCGCCCGGCGCAGGGCATCGGCCTCTTCACCCTCGCCAACCAAACCGACCGTCGCCTCGAGACCGGTCTCGGTGCGCAGACCGCTCGCCGCCTCGATCAGGTCGAAGACACCCTTCCGCGCCACCAGACGACCGACGAAGAGGATGTCGGGAGCTGACCGAGGCGTCGCGGCGCGGATCGCCGCAACGTCGACGATCGGCGGCCGGCGGACGATGCGCGCGCGCGTCACGCCGAGAGCGGCCAGCTGCTCGGCAACATCAGTCGCTGACGTGAACACTCGGTCAGCAAGCCGAAGGAGCGCTCGCTCGGGTGCAGATGCGAGGCGCGCGAGGCGGGCACGCAGCGGCCGGCCAAGATCGCCGGCCGCGCGCGCATCGCCGAGGTGGAAGGCGAAGACACCGACCCGCGAGCCGCACCGCCATCGATGCACGAACGCCGGCAGGAGGTCGACGAGCGACGGCGACGCGAGGACGACCTCGGCCTCGCGCAGTGCCGGC
>JBCBCF010000231.1:0-7052 GCA_038530905.1 Acidobacteriota bacterium | reverse complement strand
CGAGCCCCGCAGCCGCCACCCCGGCGAGACGTCGTTGGCGACGCGCTCCGTCGTCCGGTCGGCGCAGCGAGGTCATCTGCGCAGTGTACCGCCGCCCGGGCGATAGACTCGGGGCGCGCCGCATCGGCGCGCCCCACGCCGGATTCAACGCGCCCGCGGGCGCTCGAGGAGACGTCGATGACCGATTCCGCCATGCGCACCGAGACCGACAGTCTCGGCGAGATCGAGGTGCCGAGCGACCGCTACTACGGAGCGCAAACCGAGCGTGCTCGCCGCAACTTTCCGATCTCCGGCTTGACGTTTCCACATCGCTTTATCGCCGCGCACGCGCTGATCAAGCGCGAAGCAGCGCGGGTCAACCACGAGTTGGGCGCGCTCGAGGCCGATCTCGCCGAGGCGATCGAGCAGGCGGCCCAAGAGGTGGTCGACGGCGAACACGTCGGCAACTTCCCGCTCGATATTTTTCAGACCGGCTCCGGCACGTCGACCAACATGAACGTCAACGAGGTGATCGCCAATCGCGCGATCGAGATCCTCGGCGGCACGATCGGCTCGAAGACGCCGGTGCATCCGAACGACCACGTCAACGCCGGCCAGTCGTCGAACGACACGATCCCAACGTCGATGCATCTCTCGGCCTACACGGCCTTGGTCGAGGAGTTGGAGCCGGCGCTCGAGCAGCTGGCGGGCTCGCTCGAAGCCAAGGCCGGGGAGTTCGATCCGGTCATCAAGATCGGTCGCACGCACCTGCAGGATGCCGTGCCGGTGCGCCTTGGCCAGGAATTCGCCGGCTATGCCCAGCAGGTACGAAACGGCCTGGCGCGGCTCGAGTCAGTCAAGCCGCGCCTCGCTGAGCTGGCGCTCGGCGGCACGGCCGTCGGCACCGGCCTGAACGCTCCCGAAGGCTTCGCGGACCGGGTGATCGAGCGCATCGCCGAAGCCACAGGCCATCCGTTCGTGCCGGCGCCGAATAAATTCGAAGCGCTCGGCGGCAAGGACGCGGCGGTCGAAACGTCGGGCGCGCTCAAGACCATCGCCACGTCCTTGACCAAGATCGCCAACGACGTCCGCTGGCTTGGATCGGGCCCGCGCTGTGGGCTCGGCGAGATCGACCTGCCGTCGCTGCAGCCGGGCAGCTCGATCATGCCCGGCAAGGTCAATCCGGTGATTCCGGAAGCGGTGCTCATGGTGTGCGCCCAGGTTGTCGGCAACGACGCGACGATCACGGCCGGCGGCATGGCGGGCAACTTCGAGCTCAACGTGATGATGCCGGTGGTCGCCTACAACCTCTTGCAGTCGATCGAGGTCCTCGCGAACGGCAGCCGGCTGCTGGCGGAGCGCTGCGTCGACGGCCTGGAAGCCAACGAAGAGCGGACCCGGGAGATGGTCGAGCGCTCGCTCGCGATGGTGACGTCGCTCGTGCCGAAGATCGGCTACGACACGTCGGCGTCGATCGCCAAAGAGGCCTACCGCGAAGGTCGCACGGTGCGTGAGGTGGCCCAGGAAAAGAACGTTCTGCCCGAGGAGGAGCTGGCGGAGGCGCTCGATCCGCGCGAGATGACCGAGGGCGGGGTGCAGGGCTGATGGGTTGGTGCCCGCGCTGGCTGCCTGCTGGCGCGGTCGTCGTCGGCCTGCTCCTCGCCGCGATCGCGCCGGCTGGCGCCGATCCGACACCCCGGGCACCCCAGGTGGTGTCGAGCGACGCGCTTCTGCCGGAGCCGGTGGAGGCGCTGCCGGCCGAGAAGCTGGCGCGCCTTGAGCGCCTCGTCGAATCGGCGGTGCGGCTGCGTCGCCTCGAGCCGCAGCGAGCCGTGACCGTCGGGCTGATGCCGGCCGACGCGCTCGAAGACGAGCTGCGTCGTCTGCTCAGCGAGGAGGTCCCGGCGGACGAGATGGAGAATACCGAGCGGGTGCTCAAGCTTCTTCGACTCATTCCTGCCGATGCCAGTCTAGAAAGCCTCTATCTCGAGCTTCTCTCGACGCAGATCGCCGGCTACTACGACATCGAGCGCGATTTCTTGGCCCTGGTCGAAGGCGTTGAAGAGGAGATGGGCTCCACGCTGCTCGAGCAGCGCGGAGCCGACGCCGTTTGGGTCCACGAGATCGTGCACGCACTGCAAGATCAGGTGTTCGAGCTCCAGCCGGAGCTCGATGGCAACCTGGCGTTCAGCGACCGGCTGCTGGCGCATTCGGCCCTGGTCGAAGGCGATGCCACCTACACGATGATCGGCCACGTCTTCGGGGTCGAGGTCGGCCGTCTGCCCGACGCTCGAGGCACGATCGATTCCATGGCGACGGAGAGCGAGGACGTCGGTGCCTCCACGCCGGACGCCCAGGCCCTGGCGGAGGCACCCGCGATCCTGCGAGAGACTCTCCTCTTTCCGTACATGGAGGGGCTCTCGTTCGGCGGCAGCCTCTATCTGCGAGGCGGCCACGCGCTGGTCGATCGGGCGCTGCGCGAAGATCCTCCGACCTCTAGCGAGCAGATCATCCATCCCGAGAAATACCTCGATGTGCGCGACGAGCCGGTGGAGATCGAGCTGCCGGATCTCGCGGGGCATCTCGGACGCGACTGGCGCGAGGCGGCTCGGGGCACCTTCGGTGAATTGGGACTGCGGATCCTGCTTGCTGAGCGTGGCGTCTCGGCTGATGTCGCCGAGGCGGCGGCAGCCGGCTGGGGTGGCGACCTCTTCGGTCTCTACTCAAGCGACGGCGATGACGAGGCCGCGCCGCAGGAACTTCTCGCCTGGATCACCGAGTGGGACGACGCGGGCGAAGCGACCGCCTTCGCCGCCGCGGCGGCCAAGGCCCTCGACGGCTGGTGGATTCAGCAGCCGACGCCGCGGCGGGTGTCGCTCCTGGGCGGCAGCGGCCCGGCGTCGCCGAGTGACGTCATGGCTCTCCTGGCCGCTGCCCCGGCGCGGCGGACGGAGCCAACCGTCGTCGATTGGGCCGCGCTCGGCATCGAGGCGGACGACGCGCCCCAGCCGCTGTCGGCCGCCGAGTTGGAGACGTTCCTGGCGCAGCCGATCTTTCCGCAGCCCATGGTCGAACGGATCGGTGACGAACCGGCGGCGGCACTGGACGGAGACGATCCGCGGCAGGAGCTGGATCGGCTCGGGAACGAGCTTCAGGCTGGCGAGATCGACGTCGAGGAGGTCCTCGAGTCCGACACGGTACAGAACCTGATGGCGACCATGAACCAGGCCGAGCCGGTGTCGACGTGGGAAGGCGGCGTCCTGACCGTCACCCTCGACTCGACGGCGATGGTCGTCGTCGCGGGCGATGGCTGGACGCTTCGGCCCGAGGCGTCGACCGGACCGGCGAGCTTTTGGCGCCACACCGAGGTCGCGGCCGAGCTGCGCACCAGCCTGGTCCAGGTGCCGATCCGCGACATCAGTCTCGACACGGTGGCGCTCGGCGCTCGCGCCGCGATGGCGCAGACGCCGCCGATCGCTGGCGGCGTGCTGATCGACGATCGATTCGAGACGATCGACGGGCGTCGCTTCTGGACGTTCGGCTTCGAGAGCGAGTCCGAACGCGGCCTCGGCCGACTGACGATCGAGGGCTCGAAGGTCGCGATGGCCGCGTTCTTCGGCCCGCTCGAGGACTGGACCGCGCTCAGTCCCTGGTTCGAGGCGGCTCTGGGCTCCATCGCGCTGAACGAGGTCGAGCCGGCGGCCGAAGACTCGCCCTAGAGCTGGGGTCGTGCTCGATCGCCTCTCGACCTTGGTCCTCTGGTTGGCTCTCGCCGTGGCGGTGGGCGGCACCTGGACCTGCTGGCGAGCGGCGGCGCCCGAGGACGCGGCGTCGGCCGCGCGCCTCGCCGCGGTCGACGCGACGCGGGCGGCGGCGACCCCAACTCTCTGGATTCTTCTCGTGGCTGCCGCGATGCTTTTCGTCGCTGCGGGCAGGCTCGAGCGTCGGTCGCCGAGTCGGCCTGCCGATAACGTCGTGGTGGTCGGGGCGTCGCAGGCTGCCCGATCCGCATCGAAACCGCGCGTTGACGGGGCACCGATGGTGCTGGCCGAGGTACCGCCGTCCCTGCGCCGAGATCGTGAGCGGGCCGTGCGGCGCGTTCAGCTCGAGGCCTTCCTGCGCGATGGCGCCGACGTCATCGGATTCGTTGATCGGTTGCTCGCCGTCGCCGTCGAGGAAGGCGCCAGCGACATCCATCTCGAGCCCGATGGTCGCGCCACCCTCCGCCTGAGCGGCGAGATCGAAGAGCTGTTGCAGGTGCCGCCCGAGGTGCTGCCGAAGGTGGTGCGTCGGCTCAAGGTGCTGGCGAAGGTGCCGCCGCACGTGCGCGCGCGCCCTCTCGACGGTCGAATCGCCGTTGCGACCCCGCGCGGTCGGATCGATGTGCGTCTGGCGACGCTGCCCGCGCAGGGCGGCGAGCGCGCCACCCTGCGGCTGGCCGGCGCAGCCGCCCGCCGATCTTTTGACGCTCTCGGCCTCGAAGACGCGGCGCGCGCCCGACTCGAGGCCGTTCTCGATCGTCCGCAGGGGCTCGTGGCGGTGGTCGGCCCGACCGGCAGCGGCAAGACGACGACCCTCTACGCGGCGCTCGAGCATCTCTCCGAGCGTCGGGGCGGCCCGACGCTCGCCAGCCTCGAGGATCCGGTCGAGATCGATCTGCCGTTCGTCGCGCAAACGCAGGTCGATCGGGAGGCCGGCCTGACCTTCGCCGACGCCCTGCGCGCCGTGCTTCGCCAGAACCCGGACGTCCTGATGATCGGCGAGGTGCGCGACGAGGAGTCGGCCGGGATCGCCGTGCAGGCGGCGCTGAGCGGGCACCTGGTGCTGACGACTCTCCACGCCGAGTCGGCGGTTGCCGTGGCCGCGCGGCTGGTCGATCTCGGGGTCGAGCCGTTTCTCGTCGCGTCGGCTCTGCAGGCGGTGGTTGCCCAGCGCCTTCTGCCTCGGCTGTGCTCGGACTGCCGACGGCCGGTGGCGCTGTCGCCGGCAGATCGGTCGGTGCTTGAGGGGGTGGGGCTCGACCCCTCGGCCGTGCGGCCGATGGATGCGGATGGCTGTCCGCAGTGCGACTACCGCGGCACGCGTGGTCAGGTGGCGGTGTTCGAGATTCTTGAGCCCGACGCCGACCTGCGCCGCGACATGACGCGCAAGGCGCCTGTCCACGAGCTGGCCGAGGCGGCGGTGCGGCGCGGCCACCGCCCGCTCGACCAGGAGGCGCTCACCCTGGCCCAGCGCGGTGAGGTCTCCGTGCCAGCGGCTCTGTCGATCGCCGCGCGCGAGGGGACACGATGAGTCGTCGCCCGCTTGCTGCGGTTTTGCGCCTGGCGGCCTCTGCGTGCGTTCTCGGTGCCGTGGTCGTGGCGTTCTGGCTGCCGATGGATGGCAGCCCCACGCGCTCCGTCCTCGATCGCGCGCTGGACGCCGTCTCGCCGCGCGGGGCGGCGCCCGGATTCATGCTGCGCATGACCTCGACGCCGAGCGGCGCCGTGGTCGGTGTCGACGGTCAGCGCGTCGGCACGACGCCGTACCTCGGCAACGTCGTCTGCCGACAGGGCGAGCGAGTGACGATCGAAGCGTCGGCGCCCGAGCATCGAACCTGGCGCCGCGAGATCGAGTGCCGCGAGGGCGCATCCCTCGACGCCGCACCTCGCCTCGAGCCGCTGGTCGGTCCTTGATTCTGCGGCTCGACCGGGCGCCTGTCCGCCGGGCGAGCGTCAGCTCGCGCGATCCTCGGCGACCAGAGAGAAGCTGTCGTCGGTGTAGATCTTGTCGAAGAGCTCGACGTATTTCTTCTCGATCGCGCCGCGTCGCATCTTCATGGTCGGCGTCATCTCGCCGCCTTCCTGGCTGAAATCGCGATCCAGAACGACGAAGCGCTTGACCTTCTCGACCTTGGCCAAGGCTGTGTTCCCGCGCTGCACCGGCTCGACGAAGAGATCTTGGAAGTCGCGGCGCGCGACCACCTGGCGCATGGCGTGTTCCAGCCCCTCGGAGCGCGCCGACGGATCGGCCTGCAGCTCCTGGCGCAGCGCCTCGACGACGTCGGCCTGAAGAACGCCGTGCTCGAGACCCCAGTCGAGGGTGTCGAGCGGACTGGGAGTGATCAGCGCGCTGATGTAGCGGCGACGATCGCCATGCGCATGGACGTTCGAGATGAGCGGGCTTTGATTCTTGATCGCCCGCTCGATGTTGGCCGGCGCCACATTCTTGCCACCGGCGGTGATGATCAGATGTTTCTTGCGGTCGGTGATGCGCAGGAACCCGTCCTCGTCGACTTCGCCGATGTCGCCTGAGTGCAGCCAGCCGTCGCTCAGGGTTTCGGCCGTCGCCTCTGGGTTCTTGAAGTAGCCGAGAAAAACCAGCGGCCCGCGGAGCAGGATCTCGCCGTCTTCCGCGATGCGCATCTCGATCGTCGGAACGGAGCGGCCGACCGTCCCCAGCTTGACCGCGCCGAAGTGGTTGGCGTGGGTCAGGACCGTCGCCTCCGTCATCCCGTAGGCCTCGAAGATCGGCAGGTCGATCGACCAAAGGAACGTCAAGATCTCCATCGAAATCGGCGCGGCGCCGGTGATGCAGGCGCGCACGCGGCCGCCGAAGGCGTCGTGGATCTTGGCGAAGACCAGCTTCGAGGCGATGCGGTATTGCAGACCGAGCAGGGCCGGAACGGGACGATCCGCCTGCAGCAGATCGAACCGTCGGCGAGCCACGCTCTCGCCCCAGCGGAAGAGCTTGCGCTTGGCGGCCGGCGCCTTCTCGACCTGCCCCTGAACGCGGTCGTAGAGCTTCTCGAACAGGCGCGGGACCGAGCCGAAAACGGTCGGGCGGACTTCGGGCAGCTCGTCGAGGACGGCGCCGATGCTCGAGGCGTAGGCCGCCGGTACGCCGACCGCGATCCGGCCGTAGAACGCCAGCACGCGCTCCGTGACGTGGGCCATCGGCAAGAAGGCGAAGAGGAGATCGTTGTCCCGGTAGGGGAAGAACTCGGAGATGTGCTCCATCAGGGTCAGGACGTTCTCGTGGCTGATCATCGCGGCCTTGGGCGGGCCGGTGGTGCCGGAGGTGTAGACCATGAT
>JBCBCF010000230.1:0-7076 GCA_038530905.1 Acidobacteriota bacterium | reverse complement strand
CGACTGCAGCGCTCGGGCAGCCTGCGGACCTGGCATTTCGTCAAGCCGCTGCTCGACGCCGGCCACGAGGTGCACCTCTTCGGCGTGCGCATTCCGGGCAGCTATCCGGACGACACGCCGCCGGAGGTCGTGACCGTCGACGGACGCCTGCACTATCGGTCCGTGGCGCACGAGCTCTTCCACGATCTCGGGTATCTGCAGGATCATCTCGAGTCGGTGGCGCCCGATGCCTTGATCGGCGTCAATTCCTACCCGTCCTCACGCGCCGCGGCTCTCAACACGGACCTCCCGCTGTGGTGCGACGCGAACGGCTGGGTGATGGCTGAGGCCCAGACCAAGGCGGCGACCTACGATGACGACCGCTACCTGGCGCATTTCTGGAACATCGAGAAAGCGATCGTCGATCGCGCCGACGTCATCTCCACCGTGTCGCGCGCGCAGTCGCTCGCCGCGCTCGGTGAGCTGGCAGCGCGCGGGCGCCTGAATCGGCGCACCGTCGGCTACGACTTCTGCCGTCACGTCCCGAACGCCTTGGCCGCGGTGACCTACGAGCATCGATTCGAGGTCGTGCGCGGCAAGCTCGTTCCCGAGGACGCCTTCGTCGTTCTCTGGGTCGGCGGCTACAACACGTGGACCGACGTCGAGCTGCTCTACGGAGCGCTCGAGCGCGCGATGGGAGAGCGCGATGACCTCCACTACGTGTCAACAGGCGGCGCGCTGCCAGGACACGACGATCTGACCTTCGAAAAGTTCCAGCGAAGGATCGAAGACTCGTCGTTTCGCGACCGTGTGCATTTCGCCGGCTGGGTGCCGACCGAGCAGGTGCCGAGCTATTACTTCGAGGCGGACCTCGGTCTCAACGTCGACATTGCGAGCAACGAAACACTCTTCGGTGCCCGCAACCGGATCAACGACATGCTGAAGGTCGGCCTGCCGGTCCTGACGACGCTCGGCACCGAGATCAGTCAAGACCTCGCCGACCGGCGGCTGGCGCTGGTGGCCGAGATCGGGGATACGGAAACGTTCGCGGAGCATCTGCTGTGGGCCGCCGAGCACCGCGAACGCCTGCGCGCGATGGGAGCCAAAGCCTCCGCGTTCGCGCACGATGCCTATTCCTACGAGCGCACCACCCGGGAGCTTCTTGCCTGGGCGGCCGATCCACAGCGGGCGCCCGACGGCGGTCAGCGGATCGACATCGACTCTGGCATCGACTTCTTCAGTCAACCGCTGCCGGACGAAGACGCGGCAGACGGCGCCGAGGCCGCCGGCGCTCGGGCGGGCGAAGATCACGAGCTCGATTGCGAGGAGCTCGAACGCGAGCTCGCCCTCGCTCAGAACCAGGTCTCGAAGCTGCACTCCGACCTGACCGAGATCACCAGCTCGAAGATGTTCAAGCTCTGGATGGCCTACCTCAAGGTCCGCAAGACCATCCTGGGCTGAACCGCGAACGGGCAGCTCCGAATCATCACGGCGCCTCGTTGACGGCGAAGACCCACGAAACCGTTGGATCAGGCGTTGCCTCGACCGCGATCTCGGGGGACCGCTCGGCGCGGTGCTCGCGCAGGGTTGCCGTCGCGTCGAACACCTGCGCTGGCGTCGCCGAAGAGTTGCTCACGTCAGACGCACACGCCTCTTGGGCGCCGCCCTGGCCGACCCCGACGATGACGTACTGCTGAGAGCTCAATGCGTCGGACCGGGCGGCGAGGCAGTGGCAAAGCGCCGACCCGCGGCTCGAGTCAAGGTCGCACGTCACACCGAGACAATCGGCCCACTGATTCGAACCACTGGTGCACACACCGAAGGCAAGGACGCCCGGATACCGGGATTGGAGTTTCCCTTCGCTCGGCGCGATGCATTGGCCGGCCGTGACCGAGTCACCATCGGCGATCGGGCACTGACAGGTCAGCGTGCCGTTGGCCGCGACGGGGCAATCGCTCGCCTGAGTGCAGTCCGCGAACGTTTCAGGCTCGCAATAGTTGATGTCTGCGCCGTCGACCATCGTCGGGATCATGGCCACGGGCAGCGCCAGCAACCAACTCGACCAGAAAAAGGAACGTTTCATAAGTCTCGTCGCCTCCACTCTCCAGAGTCTCGAGGGGTTCCAGCATTCTCCGGGCATGCATCCGATCGTCGTCGAAGGTTGCAAATCTTCCAACCGCGATCTCTTGTTCTGGCAATCCGAAAAAACATGATGTGTTGATCGGTCTGCAGAACGATCGGTTCAAGGTTCCGGCGCATCCGCTCTTCGGCCCTCGGGTTCGAAGCGAAGCACCGTCACCGAGAGATCGAGAGCAACGCCGCGACCTCTTCCGGGGAGAGAAACGCTAGGTTTTCCTGCGGGCGCTGGTCGCCAAGAATGTCTTCGCCGAGGGAGCCGGAACCAGCCTCGGGATGCGCCAAGAGCCAGCCGGCGGCGAAACCGATGAGGCCCACTGTCAGCATGCCGGCAGCTCGCCGGCGGCGTTCAGCCTTCAATCTCCGGCTCTCGCGATGTTCCGCGCCCACGATCCCGACGCGAACGGAGGATCGGTCAGACGAACATGTCGCCGATCGAGAGCTGCTCGGCGCGAATGAAGTCGGAGGCGGTCTGGGGCTCTTCGCCCGGGCGCTCGAGGCGCTCGATGCCGAAGACCGTGCCGCCGGCGCACAAGACGGCGAGGCGTCCCTGGCGCATCCCGAGGAACGTTCCGGTGACGCCGTACGGACCGTCTTCCCAGGTCAGTGGCCGACCGCCGAGGATCAGAACCGAGCGGTAGGAGAGCGACGTCTCCAGCAGCGCATGTGAGCGGAAGCGGTTGTACACCTCCGGCGCCTCGAGCGACCAGGGAGCGCGCCGATGGCGCTGCGTGATGTACGGAACCTCGCTCTTGCTGCGCTCGTTCTGCGCCCGCGTCTTCGGCTCGCGCTTGTTGCGATCGAGCTTCTGCACCGCCTCGACCACCATCTGCCGAGTCAGCTCTTCAGCCGCCGGGAGAAGATCGTCGATCGTGTCGTGGGGGCCGATCTCGAGCTCTTCCTGCAGCAGAATCGGGCCGGCCCACGGGCTCTCGTCGAGCCGGTAGGCAGTCACGCCGGTTTTCTTCAGGCCAGTCGACAGCGCAGCCCGCAGCGCGTGCTCGCCGCGCAGCTTGGGCAGGGCGCTCGCCTGAATCTCGAGGCCGCCGCGGGCGGCGGTGGCCAGCACTTCGGCCGACAGCGGGCGCCCGTAATCGACGACCACGAGCAGATCCGGGCTCAGCTCGGTCAGCCGGTCGATCAGCTTCTGACCGGCCCCGTCGTCAGAACCCATCCACGGCACGTCGTGTGCTTTGGACCACGTGCGCAGCTCGGGAATGTCGCTGCCGACACCTTCGGCGTCTTCAAGACCCGCGAATGGTCGGCTGACCGTCAGCACAATGTTGCAGTCGAGCTCCGAGCGCAGCGCGTCCAGCGCCGGCACCGCCAGCTCATGCGTGCCGAAGAACACAACATCGTGAATTGATTTCACGCGCTGATGGTAGCAGAGGTGCTCAGATATGCTCCCGCGCGGAGCAGCCCCGCTCGACCCTTCTCCGACCCGAGGACTCGATGCCTTCCACCCCTCTTCTCGACGGCAAAGCCGCCGCGGCCGCGGTGCGCGAAGACGTCGCGCGCGGCGTCGAATCGTTCGTGCGTCGGGTCGGCCGGCCGCCAAAGCTGGTCGCCGTCTTGGTCGGCGACGACGGCGCATCGGCGACCTATGTCGCGTCGAAGGAACGAGCGTGCCGCGACGTCGGCATGCTCGGCGACACCCGGCGCCTCCCCGCCGATGTCTCCCGCGCCACGCTCGATCAAACGATCGAGGCCCTCAACTCCGACTCGGCGGTTGACGGCATTCTAGTTCAGCTGCCGCTACCGCCTCAGCTCGACGCCGATCGAGTTCTTGAAGCGATCGATCCAGCCAAGGACGTCGACGGCTTCCACCCGCGCAGCGTCGGCGACCTGTGGCTCGGCCGGCCGGCGCTGGCGCCGGCGACGCCGTCGGGCATCCTGGAGCTTCTCCGTCGTCACGACCTGCCGCTGGCAGGGCGCCACGCGGTGATCGTCGGGCGCAGCAACATCGTCGGCAAGCCGATGGCGGCGCTCCTTCTGCGCGAGAGCTGCACCGTCACCATCTGCCACTCGCGAACAGCCGATCTCGCCGCGGAGACCCAGCGTGCCGACCTCCTGGTGGCCGCGGTCGGGCGGCCGGCGATGCTCGGCGCTGAGCACGTGCGCGACGGCGCCGTGGTCGTCGACGTCGGCATCAACCGCATCACCGACGGTGGCCTTCTCGCTCGCCTCTATCCCGACGACGCGCGCCGGCATCGACGCTTTGGCAAGCGCGGCTATGCTGTCGTCGGTGATGTCGACTTCCACCGCGTCGCGCCGAAGGCCGCCGCGATCACGCCGGTGCCGGGTGGCGTCGGCCCCCTCACCGTGGCGATGGTGATCGCCAACACGCTGGCGGCGGCACGGCGACGCGCCGGCCTGCCGCTCGAGGAACGGACCGATGGGTGAACGCTTCGTGATCGGACTCACCGGCGGCCTGGCGGCCGGCAAATCCACCGTCGCCCGTCTGCTCGCCGAACGCGGCGTCCAGGTGGTCGACGCCGATCGCGTCGTGGCCGAGTCCTACCGTCCGATGGGAGAAGGCGCAGCGATCGTGCGCCGCCTCTTCGGAGATGGAGCGCTCGACGACGAGGGGGGTGTGGATCGCCAGGCGCTGGCCGCGCACATTTTCGAGGATCGTACGGCGCGGGCGCGACTCGAAGCAGAGATCCATCCGTTCGTGCGTCGCCGGTTCCGCCAGATCGCGGCGCAAGGCGACGGCCTGATCGTCTTCGAGGCGACCCTCCTCGCGGAGTCCGGCGGGCTCGACGACTTCGACCTGATCCTGTCGGTGGAGGCCAACGAAGCCGTGCGCCTCGAGCGCGCCATCGCCCGCGGCTTGAGCGAGGACGACGCGCGGGCCCGCCTGGCGGCCCAGGGCGACGGCGCCCAACGTCGGGCCGCGGCCGATCGCATCCTGACCAACGACGGCGATCTGAGCGACCTCGAGGCCGCAGTCGATCGCCTGCTCGACGACATCCACGCCGAGATGCGGGCGTCGGCGTCGCAGGAGATCGCGGCCGGTGATCCCGACGACGGCGCGGCGGCAGCCGGTCGGACCGAGCCGGCAGATTTCGACGACACCAGCGACCGGCGCCTTCTACGCCATGGCCTGGCCACTCTCGCCTTTCGGCTCGAGCGCGCGATCGAAGACGCACCCGACGACTTCGCGACGTTCGCGGCCGGCGACGGGGTACGCACTCCGGCCGAGATCGTGCGCCATCTGAGCGCGCTCCTCGGGCTGCTGCACGGCCTGCTCGAGGAGGAGCGCATCTGGATCGAGCCGATGCCCACCTGGGCGCAAGAAGTGGAGCGCTTCGGCGAGCTGCTGCAGCGGGTCGATGGTGCGCTCGCCCACTGGACGCCGGCTGATCCGAAGACCGCCGAGCGGATCTTGCAGGGACCGCTGGCGGATGCCTTCAGTCACGTTGGCCAGCTGACGATGCTGCGTCGACTTTCCGGATCGCCGATCGACGCGGCCAACTATTGGAAAGCCGACATCCGAGGAGGCTCCTGATGCATCGCACCTCTCTCGTCGCGGTTCTCGCCGCCGCCACCATCTTCTTCGGCCCGAAGCTGCGCGCCCAAGCCCACGAGCCGATGGAACCTCGCACGGTCACCGTCCGCGGCTCGGGCGAGGTGCGCTACAGCGCCGATCGCGTGACGATTCGCGGCTCGGTCGTTGAGCGCGGTGCCGAGGCCGCCGCGGTGCAGAGCGCCGCGCAGTCGACGATGGCCTCGCTGCTCGAAACCGCCCGCGAGCTGGGCGTTGGCGACGAGCAGATGGCGACGTCGAACGTGCGCCTGATGCTGCAGGAGCGACCGATCTCGCGCCCGCTGGCCCACGGTGACGAGACCGCCACGACCTCGTTCTACGAGGCGACGCTCGGCGTCGAAATCGAGCTGCTCGACCTGGTGCTCTACGACCGCCTCGTGTCGTCGCTCCTCGCGCAGGGCCTGAACCGCATCCAGGGCATCACCTTCGGAGCAGAGGATGACGCGGCACGCCATCGCGAGGCGCGAGTGCGGGCGGTGCGCGACGCCCGAACGAAGGCGCGGGAGATGGCCGGCGAGCTCGGCCAGGCGCTCGGGGTGCCGCGTCGCATCCAAGAGCTGTCGGGCGGCCCGCAGCCGAAGATGATGGCCATGCGCGCGATGTCAGCCGAAGCCAGCGGCTCGAGCCTCGAAGCCGGTGAGCTGGTCGCCAACGCCGAAGTCGAGATCGTCTTCGAGCTGGTCGACCCCGGCGACTGAGATCGGCATCGGCGCCGGCGCCGGATCAGGCGGTCGCCCAGGCCGGCTGCCCGGTCGCTTCCAGCACCCGCTGCCAGGTGTCGCGCGCGGCGCGCAGTGTCTTGCGCTCCGACACCGCCAGCGGAATCGGCACGTGCGTGTAGTGGCCGTTCCACGAGCCGACGACGAGGTTCGTGCGCCCACTCATCGCGGCATGCACCGCATGCTGCGCCAGCGCCATGCAGTATTCGGCGTCGATCGCGTTCGCTGGCTGGGACCGGATGCTGTAGCTCGGATCGATGTATTTGATGGTGTGCGAGAGATCTACTCGGGTGAGGTGATCGCCCAATCGACGCTTCAAGAAGACACCAATATCGCCTAGGCGACGGTTGCCCGAGGCGTCGACGCGCTGCGGATCATGGCCCTCGAGATGCTCCTGGCCGGCCCCTTCGGCCACCACCACGACGGCATGGTGGCGATCGCGCAGCCGCGCCTCGACCCGCTCGAGCAGGCCGTGGTCGCCGTCGAGGGGAACGTCCACTTCGGGCACCAGGCAGAAATTGACGTCGCTCGAGGCAAGCGTCGCATGGGCCGCGATGAAGCCCGAATGGCGCCCCATGAGCTTGACGAGGCCGATGCCGTTCCACGCACCCTTCGCCTCGGCATGCGCGGCCCGGAGAGCATGGCGCGCCTCACCGACGGCGGTGGCGAAGCCGAAGCTGCGGTCGATCCAT
>JBCBCF010000229.1:0-7089 GCA_038530905.1 Acidobacteriota bacterium | reverse complement strand
TCGCCGAGGTCGAGATCCTGGGCCGTGCGCAACGTGTCGAGGTCGATCTGCATCATGTCTCCCGCGGATGGTGGAGGACGGGCGGGAACCCCGGCCTCGGAGGCGGCGAACTCTAGCAGGCGGTCGAGCGGCCACCGTGGTCGGCGCGACCGTCGATCACGCCGACCGAGGAACCGATCTGGAACCTCCGCCGTTCGAGACCCGTAGGGCGCTGCGGAGGTCATTCGCCATGTGGACGTTCCTGCTGTTCTGCGTACTTTTCGTCTTGTGCTGGCCGGTGGCGCTCGTCGCCCTGCTGCTCTATCCGATCGTGTGGCTGCTTCTTCTGCCGCTGCGCCTGATCGGCGTCACGGTCGAAGCAGCCTTCGCCCTGCTGCGCGGCGTGCTCTTCCTGCCCGCTCGCCTGCTCGGCGTGCGGGGATCGTGAGCCGTCGGCCGCGACCGTCAGGCGCGGCGGTAGAGGATGACCGCCGGCCCGCCGCCGCGCTCGACATCCGCTGCGTTGGCGACGGTCAGCTCACCGCGCTGGTACAGGTATTCGACCAGCGCGCCGGTCTCGAGCAGTGCGAGCAAGACGTGATAGCTCGCCTGATGGCCGAAGAGGGAGCGGCTCAGCTCGACGATCGGCTTCGGCTCACGGCACAGGTCGAGCACCCGCGACAGGCGCTCGGCGTGCGACGCGCGCGTCTCCGCAACCCGCCGTTTGAGATCGTCGATCGCGTTGCCGTGACCACCGAGGCCCAGGCGGACGCCGTCGAGTTGCTCGACGCGCTCGAGCGAGCGCATGTAGTGCCACAAGCCTGTCGAGAGGGTGATCGACTCCGGCGACAAGTGCGGAGAGATGCGCTCGAGCAGGTGGTCGGCGGTCATCAGCAGCACACCCGCTCGCAGGCAGACTTGGCCGGGGCAATGACCGGGAACGTGAATCGCCTCGAGCTGGCCGTCGAGGATCGGGCCTTCTTCGAACGCTTCATCGATGTCGCCCTGCGAGAAGAGCGCCTTGGTCTTGCCGTAGCTCGCCATGAAGCCACCGAGCTTGTCTTCCGAGACGCCGGCGCTGCGGAAGAAGAGCTCGAGATGGCGAACGGCCATGGCGACGCGCTCGCGATACGAGCCGACCACGCCGCGGTCCAGCACATGGATCGACACCCGCGCGTTGCTCTGCTCGCGCACGTAGCCGAGACCGCCAAAATGATCGATGTGGCCGTGGGTGAGCACGACCTCGCCAACGTCCGCCAGGCGCACGGTCTCGCCGTACCGCTGGCCGATCACTTCGAAGGCCTCGGAAAGATTGCGATTGGACGCCGGCTGCCCGGACCCGCAGTCCACCAGGATCGGCCGCGCACCTCCGGTCACCAGATAGGCGTTGCCCCAGAAGCCGGAAAAGACCTCCATCGGCAGGCGGTAAACCTTCCGGCCGTCGCCGGAATCGAAACGTTCGACCTCGGGCCGCGTCGCCTTCGGCGAGTCGGCGCGGGGCGTGGTGACTTCGGGGCCGGACGATGCCGGCGAACGAGACGGGGTGCCTTCAGCCAATGGACTGCCTCCGGACGCAGGATTGGGGACGCGCAATCCAAGGCGCGTCGTCGCGATCGGTCGATGGACCTGAGTCTACCGCGCGCCGAATTCACACGATCCGACCCACTCTAGATCCACCATTTCACCCTTGACCGAGGAGATTCCCCATGCCGACGTTCGTTCGCCCCATCCCCTTCCTCGCCGCCCTAGCCTTCGCCACGCTCGCCTCGACGGCGTGGGCCGATGACTGCCGTCACTCAGAGCCGCGCTCGCTCGATGAGGATCTCGCCAGCGCCGATCTCGTTGTGATCGAAGCGCGCGCCGGCAAGCTCGAAGTGGTCGGCGTCGACGGCGACATCGTCCGCGCGGACGGGAAGGCCTGCGCTTCGAGCCGTCGGCTGCTCGAAGCGATCGATCTGCGCGCCGAGCGCGCAGGCGGCACGTTGCGCATCGTCGTCGACACGCCGGACACCGGCTGGCGCGGCAGTGCCCGACTCGGCCTGCGGGTCGACGTGCCGCGCGATGTCGCGGTCCAGATCTTCGACAGCTCGGGCGACATCGTCGCGCGCGATCTGCGCCTCGAGCGGCTCGACGACTCCTCGGGCAGTGCCCGGCTGTCGAACCTCGACGCGTCGCTGATCGAGATCTCCGACTCCTCCGGTGACCTGGACGTGCGTGACGTCGAAGGCTCGCTGCGCCTCGCCGACAGCTCCGGCTCGATTCGGGTCGAGAACGTCAGCGGCTCGGTGATCGTCACCGACGACAGCTCCGGCGACATCGTCCTGCGGCGCATCGGCGGCGACGCCGTGGTGGAAAACGACAGCTCGGGCGGCATCGTCGCTGAAGACGTGGCCGGCGATTTTCGCGTCTTGAACGACGGCTCGGGCGGCATCCGACACGCGGACGTCAGCGGGCGGGTCGAGCTGCCGGCCGACGACTGACGGCTTCTCGGGCTCCTCCGGCGCGGCGCGGGAGTGCTGTCGTGCCGGTGCTATGCTCGCTTCTCGGGCGTCCGGCAGCGGCGCCAGGGGAGCTCGATGCAGCGATTCCACCTCGAAGTCGGCTCCGCGACCGACGTCGGCAAGCAACGCCAGCGCAATGAGGACAGCTATGCTGTCTTCACGCCCACGGAAGCTGACCGAGCTTCGCACCTCGACGGTCTGCTGCTCGTCGCCGACGGCATGGGCGGCGAGCGCGCTGGCGATCGCGCCAGCCAGATCACGGCCGCCCGCCTCAAACATTGGTTCGTCTCCGGCGAGTATCGCGCCTGGCCCGAATTTCAGGGCGAGGCGCCGCTTGAAACGGCGCTGGTCCGGGCCGTCCGATCGGTTTCGAGCGAGATCTTCCAGATCGGCGAGGACGAGCAAAGCGTCCGCGGCCTCGGGTCGACTGTCGTTCTCGGCCTGCTCGCTGGCGATCGGATGGTGCTCGCCCACGTCGGCGACAGTCGCGCCTACTTACGACGCGGCGACGTGCTCCGCCAGCTGACCGTCGATCACTCCTGGGTGCAGCGACAGGTCGATGCCGGCGTCTTGAGCGCCGAGGCGGCTCGGCGCCATCCTCAGCGCAACATCCTGACGCGCTCGCTCGGCGACTCGCTGCCGCCCGAGGTAGACCTCACGTCGCTCGAGGTGCGCGGCGACGACGTCTTCGTCCTCTGCTCGGACGGAATGACCGGCGGCATCGAGGACGAGACGATTCTCGAGATGGCGCGAGCGATCGAGGATCCCCAGCAGCTCGCTGAAGCGCTGGTCGAGCGCGCCAACGACGTCGATGGCTCGGACAACATCACCGTCGTTGTCGGCCGCTGCTCGAGCCTCGGCGTGCCGGCGACACTCGAAGAAGCCGCCGCGCGAACGGACTCCGACATCACGCAGGTCAACTACATCGAAGACGACGCGACCCAGGTGCTCGCCAACGAGGACACCGAAGTCGACCTCGACGCACCGACGCTCGAGCTGCGCCGCGGCGGACGATCAACCTGGCGCACCTGGCTGGCCGCCGCCCTCCTCGCGTTGGCGCTCGGTCTGCTCGTCGGTATCGCGGTGCAGCGGCTGACGGCCGCGGCGCCGGCCGACTTGGACGGTGCCATCGCCGCACCGAGCTGAGGGCGGAGCGCCTTGGCGACGATGCGGTCTCCTGGGGCCGACGCGCCCTCCCAACCATCGCCGACTGAAGAGCCCGCAGGCCCAGCCGAGCCCACTCGTCCCGCGGCGATCAGCGGCCGCCCACGCCGCGGTTGCCTACGCCGACTCGGCTGCAGCGTCCTCATCGTCGGGGCATTGCTCGCGGCCGGCCTCGCTGCTGCCGGGTGGTGGGCGATCGAGACCACCGACGGCCGTCGCGCGGTGCTCGATCGCGTCACGGCGTTCGTCGCCGACCGCGCCGGCTGGGCGATCGAGGTCGCCGATTTCGACCTGACCTGGGATCTCGACGGGGGCCAGCTCACCCTCGACGAGATCGTCGCCGGCGCGCCGGGCGCCGAGCCGTTCACCACGGTCCAGCAGGCGGCGATCGACTTCCGATGGCAAGAGCTCATGGCGCAGCCACTCGTCCTGCGCCGGGTGCGAGCGATCGCGCCGATCGTCGATTTGCGCGCGCCGCTACCGCCGAGCGACGGGGCGACCGACGAGCCGAGCGCGGATCTGCCGCTGGAAATTCAGAGCATCGAGCTGATCGACGCACACCTCCGCGGCCAAGACGTCGCGCAAGGCTGGCTCGACACCTGGTCGGTCCAGCAGGCTCGCATCGACGCCTCGCTGATCGACGGGCGGATCGATCTCGACCTCGCGAACGCCGCGCTGACGCTGGAGCGGACCGAGGGCCGAACACCGTTCGAGGCGGTCGGCGGCGGCACGATCCGCGGGCCGGTGCGCGGTCCCTATGAGATCTCCGACCTCGCATTCACCGGCGACGGGCTCGATCTCGAGGCCAGGGGCACGGCGGGCGTCGGCCCGGACCAGCCGCTCGACGGGCGATTCCGTCTTGAGGCTCGGCCGGGAACGGTCCTCGGCGAGCTGCCAGCCGACGCCGGCGAGCTGATGATCGAGGGCGATGTCGACCTGCGGGCCGCGCAGGGAGATCTCGAGGTCCGTCTTCGCTCCGTGCCGCCCGAGCTATTCGAGCCGGCACTGGGCGCCGAGCGGCTCGACCTTCTGGGTGCCCGCGGCACGCATCTCGATGGCGCTGCGCGCATCGTCCTCGGCGGCAGAACGGACGCCGGAGACCTGACGGAGTCAGCAAGCGGGACGGCCGATCTCGTGTGGCGGCGCGCGACCGAGCCGCTGCTGCGCGCCGAGGTGCGAACGCTCGATGGGCCACCGGACGCGCTCCAGTTGGCATTCGACGCTCGCCTGCTGCCTGATGCTCCGGGCACGCGAAGGGCGCAGGGTCGGCTGCGGGCCGACGGCTGGGAGCAACTGGCCCGCGCCACGTTGTTCGACACCGTCGTGGCGATCGAGACCGCGGACCTGACCGCTGCGGTCGATGATCTGCGGCGCCGCTGGCCGAGCCTGCTGCCCGACGACGAGGATCTGCCAGGTGGAGGCGCCGGTCTGCGCGGCGCGCTCGAAGCTCGCGCCGAGCTCCAGGGCGCGCTCGACGCACCCGGCGGGCGTCTCGAGGCGACCTGGCGACCGCGGCCGGAGGCGGCTCCGGGCGCGGTCGCGCGCTTGGCGGGCGAAGGGAGCCCGCTGCAGGCGAGCGGCCGGTTCGATCTGGAGCTGGAGCTTTTCGACCTCGACGTGCTCGGTCTCGGCGTCGGCGGCCGACTCGAGGGCACGACCCGCGTCGTCGGGTCGCCGACCGAGCTCGACCTTGCCGCAGATCTTCGCGCGACCGACCTCGGCGCGCTTGGTGCGGCGGCACCATGGCTGCGCACGGCCGAGCTGCGCGTCGCGACCGACGGGCGAACCGTGGCGATCGAGGAGCTTCGCGGCGAGCTCCTGCTGCCACCCGCCGGCCAAGATCGCCGCCAGACCGGCGAGGAGGCGTCGCACACCGTCCCGATCCACGCCAGAGGAGAGCTTCTCGTCGATCTCGACGAGGCCTCGGCAATCCGCTCGGCGGATCTCCACCTCGACGCGCGGCGACCGTTGCCCAACGTCGAGCGAATCGGCGCCCGCGCCCTGCTCGATGACGGCGTGCTGCGCCTCGAGCTGCTCGACTTCGACAGCGCGGGAAGCCTGCCGCGCTTGGCATCGTTCGACGCGGTGGTGCCGCTGGGTGCCCTCGCCAAGCTGCCGGGGGGCGAGGCGATCGAGGCATTGCCTGTGGCACGAGCCGACGGCGCCATCGACCTGACGCTGGAAGTTCCCCGCTTCGACAGCGCCCAACTCGTCCAGCTCGCCGACCTCGATCCGCCACCGCCCCAGCGCCTGACGACGAGCCTCGAGGCGGCGTTCACCTTCGATCCGATGGACCCGACAGCCGCCCGCGGCCAGGTGGAGCTGCGGGAGGCGGTGATCGAGCTCGCCGACACCTCCGTTCGCGCCGAGCAGCCGCTGCAGCTCGTCCTCGAGAACCGTCGACTCGAAATGCCGCTGGCCGTGTTCTCGATCGGCGACGAGCTGATCGAGATCGAGGGCGAGGCACAGCTGACTCCCGGCTGGACCCTCGATGAACCGTTCGCCCAGCTCCTCCGCAGCTTCGACCTGCACGGTGACGGCGCGCTCTCGCTGTCGCTCCTGACGCCGTATCTCGCAGGAGGGATCGGCGAAGGATTGGCGACGGTCGAGCTCAACGCCAGCGGAACGCCGACGGCGCTCGACGGCCGTCTGACTGTGGCGAGCGAGGCCGGCTCGATCACCTACCTCGAGCCCTACGCGACGCGTCTGAGCGCGCCGCAGCTCGAGCTGACGCTCGCCGACGGCGCGCTTCGACTCGAGCGCGGCATCGTCCGGCTGAACGAGGGCGAGCTGGATGTCGAGGGCACGATCGACCTCACCGACCGCACGCGGCTCGACGGCTTCTTCGACCGCGTGCGCTACCGGCTCGACTACGGCCTGACCGTTCTCCTGTCGGGCAACTTCGTGTTCACGCTGCCCGCCGATGATGCCCTGAGCCTGCAGGCCAACGTGCTCGTCGAGCGCGGCTTCCTGCGGCGCAACATCGACACCGATCGCGAGCTGCTCGAGCGCTTCCTCGCCCCTCCGGAGCTCGACGAGCTGTCGGACGCCGGCCCCTTCGCACGCAGCCTCGAGCTCGACATCGACATCGGGACCGTCGAAGGTGTGGTGGTCAAGAACAACGTTGCCGATCTCAAGGCAACCTGGGCGCGGATCGCGGTCGAAGGCACCCTGGCGCAGCCGCGCATCGACGGCACGGTGACCGTCGACCCGGGCGGCCGGCTCTACGTCTACGGACAGGTGGTGCGGATCGACGACGGCGCGGTCGAGTTCTCCGGCGACCCTCGCGTCGGCCCCAATCTCGACTTCCAAACCACCTCCTCGCTCGAAGATCCGTCGATCGCGACGCCGGAGGATCAGCAGATCCTGGCCCAGCTATCCCAGCGCAACCGAGATGAGATCGGTGGTCAGAGCGACGAGGAGCGCGCGCGCCAGACGCGAGAGT
>JBCBCF010000228.1:0-7100 GCA_038530905.1 Acidobacteriota bacterium | reverse complement strand
GGCGCGGCCGCCGCCGTCGGCTCGGTCTCGGCTGCGGTGGCCTCGAGCAGCGAACGGAAATAGTCGATCGTCGCCGCCAGTCCTTCGTCGAGAGCGACGCGTGGTTCCCAGCCGAGGTGCTCGCGGGCCATGGCGATGTCAGGCTGGCGGATCTTCGGATCGTCGGTCGGCAGGGGCTGGAAGCGGATCTCGCTGGCGCTGCCGGTCAGCTCGCGGATGTGATTCGCGAACTCGAGGATCGTCATCTCGTGCGGGTTGCCGAGATTCGTCGGCTCCACACGATCGCTCATCAGCAGGCGATAGATGCCGTCGATCAGATCCTCGACGTAGCAGAACGAGCGAGTCTGCGAGCCGTCCCCAAAGACGGTCAGCGGCGCACCGGTGAGCGCCTGCTGCATGAACGCCGGCACGACCCGGCCGTCATTCGGTCGCATGCGCGGGCCGTAGGTGTTGAAGATGCGGACGATCCGCGTCTCGACGTCGTGGACCCGGTGGTAAGCCATGACCATGGCTTCGGCGAAGCGCTTGGCCTCGTCGTAGACGCCGCGCGGCCCGACCGGATTGACGTTGCCCCAATACGTCTCCGGCTGCGGGTGCACCAGCGGGTCGCCGTAGACCTCCGACGTCGACGCGAGCAGAAGGCGCGCTCGCTTCTCTTTCGCCAGGCCCAGCGCCACGTGCGTGCCGAGCGAGCCGACTTTGAGCGTCTGGATGGGCAGCTCGAGGTAGTCGATCGGACTCGCCGGCGAGGCGAAATGCAAGACATAGTCGATCGGCTCGTCGAGATAGAGCGGCGTCGAGATGTCGTGCTCGATGAAGTGGTAGTCGTTGCGCCCTTCAAGGTGCGCGATGTTGCGGCGCGCGCCGGTGATGAAGTTGTCGACGCCCACGACGCGATGGCCCTCGGCGAGCAGCCGATCGCTCAGATGCGAGCCGAGAAAGCCTGCTCCGCCGGTCACCAATGCCGTCGTCACGTTCCGTTCTCCTCCGCGGCTCGTCGTCCGCTCAGGCCGAGGCGCCGGGGACGCCCTGGGGGCGGCCGACCGAGATATAGCGGAATCCGGCTTCGGCCATCTTCTGGGGATCGTAGAGATTGCGCAGGTCGATGATCAGGGGCTGCGCCAGCGCGTCGTTCAGAGTCTCGAGCTCCAGAGCCCGGAACTGATTCCACTCGGTGAGGATGACCAGGGCGTCGGCACCGTCGGCCACCTCGTAGGCATTCTCGGCGTAGTGGACGTCGCCATCGATCTCGGCTTTCGTCGCCTCCATCGCCGCCGGGTCGTAGGCGCGCACCGCGGCACCGCCGTCCAGAAGGGCCTGAACGATCGGCAACGCCGGCGACTCACGAATGTCGTCAGTGTCGGGTTTGAACGACAGGCCCAGTACGCCGACGGTCTTGCCGTCGAACGATCCGTCGAGCGCCTCGCGCACCTTCACGACCATCCGTTCCTGAGTGCGGCGATTGGCCTCGAGCACCGCCTCGATGATGCGGAACGTGAGCCCCTGCTGGGTCGCGATGTTGGCCACCGCCCGCGTGTCTTTCGGGAAGCAAGAGCCGCCGAAGCCGGGGCCCGGCTTGAGAAACCGCGGTCCAATCCGGTTGTCGAGGCCCATGCCGCGTGCCACCGTCTCGACGTCGGCGCCATAGGCCTCGCAGAGGGCCGCCATTTCGTTGATGAACGAGATCTTGGTGGCGAGAAAGCCGTTCGAGGCGTATTTGATCATCTCAGCCGTTTCGACGTCGGTGTCGACGAACGGAACGCCGGCGCGCACGAGCGGCGCGTAGATCTGATGCATGATCTCGATGGCGCGTGGATCCCGCGTGCCGACGACCACGCGATCGGGATGCAGGAAGTCCTCGATCGCCGAGCCCTCGCGCAGGAACTCGGGATTGGACACCACCGCGAAGTCGTGGCGGCCCTCGCTCTTCTCGGCGACGATCTGCTCAACCATCTTGCCGGTCCCGGTGGGCACCGTGCTCTTGGTGACGATCGCCTTGTAGCCGTTGAGGTTCTCGCCGATCGACTCGGCGACCTGCCGAATGAACTTGAGATCAGCCGAGCCGTCGGGCAGCGGTGGCGTGCCGACGGCGATGAACACGGCCTGCGCCTCTTGAATCGCCGGCGGCAGGTCGGTTGTGAAGCGCAGCCGGTTCTGCTCCATGTTCTTGCGCACCAGCGTACGCAGCCCCGGCTCGAAAATCGGGATCTCACCTTCGAGAAGGCTCGCCACCTTCTCTTCGTCCTTGTCGACTCCGGTGACGTTCATGCCGAAGTCCGCCAGGCAGGCCCCGGTGACGAGGCCGACGTAGCCACTACCGACGACGCAGATCTTCATTGCGGATGTCTCTCGAAACGCTCGACGAGCGGTGATCGTGGGCTGAAAGCGGCGATGTGGGAGAGCCGCTCCGACGGAGGGTCAGCCGGTCAGCGGGGTTGCTCTCGATACCAGGAGACGAAGCGTCGGAGCCCTTCGCGAATGGGCACGCGAGGTGCGTAGCCGAGAAGGCGATGAGCCTTGGACACGTCGGCATACGTCACGGGGACGTCCCCCGGCTGGTCGGGAAGATACTCGATCGACGGGTCGACGGCAAGCTCGGCGGCGATCCAGCGAACCAGGTCCTCGAGGCGGGTCGTTTGTGCGCCCCCGAGGTTGAAAATCTCGAAGCCGGGCGCCAGATCGTGCGCTGCCACAACGCCGTCGACGATGTCGTCGATATAAGTGTAGTCGCGCCGGCTGTCACCCTGTCCGTAGACCTGGATCCGCTCGCCTCGGGCGAGCAGGTCGGTGAACTTCGCGATCGCCATCTCCGGTCGCTGGCGAGGCCCGTAGACGGTGAAAAAGCGCAGGCAGGAGGTCCGGAAGCCGTACAGGTGATGGTAGTTGAAGCACAGCAGCTCGCCCGAGCGCTTGGTGGTGGCGTAGGGCGAGATCGGCGCGGAGATCGGATCGTCCTCGGCGAACGGGACCTTCGTGTTGATGCCGTAGACCGACGACGACGAGCCGAATGTGAAACGGTCCGGTCCGTGTCGACGCGCCGACTCGAGGAGGTTCAGCGTGCCGATGCAGTTGACTTCTTCGTAGAGGATCGGCTGAGCGAGGCTCGGCCGAACGCCGGCGCGGGCGGCGAGATGGACGACGGCGTCGAATCGACCGTCGGCAAAGAGCCGGTCCATCGTCTCCGCCTGGCGCAGGTCGCCCTCGACCAGGGCGAACCCTTCGCTGCGCAGCAGCTCGACATTGTGGCGCTTGCGTGCCGGGTCGTAGTAGTCGTTGAAGTTATCGAGGACCGTGACGCGATCGCCGCGGTCCAGGAGCCGGCGGGTCAGGTGCGAGCCGATGAAGCCCGCACCGCCGGTCACCAGAACGTGTTCGCTCAACGATCAGCCTCGTCGAGCGGCTCGACCGGCTCGCCCGCTGCCTCGAGGCGTTCCACCTCGGCCGCATAGCGGGTTTCGAGGCCCTTCTTCTGTCGGTTGCGGATCAGCCAGCGCAGCAGGCGAGACTCGTTGATGCCGATCACGACGTCATTCATCGCGTCGTAGAGGCTCGGATCCTCGATCAGCTGGCCGGCCGTGCCGTCCGCTTCGGCGATCTTGCCGGCGACGGTGTTGAGGCGGGTCACGAGCTCTTCGAGCTCGCCGGTGACGCGATCGGCGTAGGCCTCGTCCGTCAGCAGGCGGGCCAGCAGTCCGTCGCTGTCTTCGATCGACGCCGAAAGGTCGCGCACTTGGGTCGAAGTGGTGTCGAGATTGATCAGTGTCGATTCGAAGAGAGTCTTGAGCTCCGGGTCGTAGAGCAGACCGGCGACCAATCCGTCGCTCTCTTCGAATCTGGCCAGCGCGGCGTCGAGACGGGTGACCGACGATTCGAGCTTGCGGGCCAGCCGGTCGTCCGTCAGCAGACGCGCCAAGGTGCTGTTGCCGTCGGCCAGCTCCTCGTCGAGCAGGCGGCCGACGTTGTCGATCGACGTGACGGCGCGCGACAGGGATTCGACCACCGAGCGCTGCTGAAGGTCTTCTGGGAGAGGCGTAAAGAGCTGACCGAGGAACGACTCGCCGGTCTCAAGGCTCTCGAGAAGGTTCTTCATGCTCACCGAAATCGACACCAGGTTGTCGACCGCGTCTTCGCCCGAGGCGATGAGAGCGTCGACGTTGGTTTCCGGCGCCGTGTCGATGCGGCCGCCGGCCGGCACCGCCACCGCCTCTTCGGATCCGGAGGTGATCGAGATGAATTTGTCGCCGAGCAGGCCGAGCGTCTTGATCTCGGCGATGGAGTCTTTCCGCACCCGTTTGGCGTAGCGCGAGTCGATGGAAATGGTGACCACCAGCTCCTCCGACGCTGGATCCGGCGGCAGCTCGATGTTTTCGACCCGGCCGACGCCGACGCCATTGAGCTGCACCGGATTGCCGGTCTGCAGGCCACTGACATTGGCGAATGCGACCTCGTACGAGGTCATCGAGCGGAAGAGATTGTTCTGGTCGCCGATCAAGAAAATGATCGCACCGAAGGCGCAGAGCGCCGCCAGGATCACGATTCCGACCCGTGTCGACGAGCTGCCGTCAGACCCCATGGCGACCTCGCGCGTTGATTGGATCAAGCTGCATGTTCGACCTCTGGCGCCGGCCGGCCCTCGAGAAAGCAGCGAAGCTGCACGTCTTGCGCGCTCTCCGCCTCCTCCCACGTACCGAGGAAGCGGAATCGACCCTCGTAAAGGAACGCCACCTTATTCGCCACGGTGCGCGCCAACGGCAGATCGTGAGTCACCACCACCGCCGACACGCAGAGATCGCGTTGGGCACCGTGGATCAGCTCGCCGATCGCCGCGGAGGTCACTGGATCGAGCCCGGTGGTCGGCTCGTCGTAGAGCATCAGCTCGGGATCGAGAGCGAGCGACCTTGCCAGCGCGACCCGCTTGCGCATGCCTCCCGAAAGATCCGAAGGCATCATGTGCTCGACGTTCTCGAGGCGCACGAGGGAGAGCTTCTGGCGCACGATCTCGGCGATCTCGTCGCTGTCATGGTCGGTGTGCTCGCGCAGCGGAAACGCCACGTTGTCGAGCACGTTCATCGAATCGAAGAGCGCACCGCCTTGGAAAAGCATGGAGACCCGGCGGCGAATCGGGTAAAGCTGTCGCTCCGACAGCGAGGTGACCTCGATGCCGTCGAAGAAGACTTGGCCCTGATCGGGCTTCTCGAGCCCGTTGATCTGGCGCAGCGTGACGCTCTTGCCGGTGCCGGAGAAGCCGAGGATCACAAGCGTCTCGCCGGCGAAGAGATCGAAGTCGACGCCCTTGAGGATCTCTTTCGCCCCGTAGGACTTGTGCAAGTCCCGGATGGCCAAGATCGGCTTGGAGTGCGTCGAGCTCATCGGCGGCAAGATGTCATAAATCTGTGGGGATCGACAGCGCTGGACGTCGGAGGTCGCGCGCGGTTCGCTCAGGCGCCCATCAGGTAGAAGAGCTTGGTCAGGAAGAAGTCGCTGACCAGCACGGCGATCGACGACATGACGACCGTGTTCGTCGTCGCTTTGCCCACGCCGTCGGCGCCGCCGCGCGTCGTGAGGCCGTGCCAGCAGGCGATGATGGTGATCAGGAAGGCGAAGACGAACGACTTGCCGAGGCCGCTCAGCACATCGCCGAGAGTCAGCGCGGTCAGCACATCGTTCAGATACAGGCCGGCCGAGATGCGCAGCTGGAAAACGGCGATGATGCCGCCGCCGAGGATGCCCATGATGTCGCCAAGCACGGTCAGCGCCGGCAGCATCACCAGCGAGGCGGCCAGCTTCGGCGTGACCAATTTACGCACCGGATCGGCGGCCATGGCGCGCAGCGCGGAGATCTGCTCGGTGACCCGCATCGTGCCGAGCTCGGCAGTCATGCCCGACCCGACCCGCCCGCCGACGATCAGGCCGATCAGGACCGGCCCGAGCTCGCGGGTGAGCGACTTCGAGACGACCGTGCCGATGTAGTACTTCACGCCCAGGGACGGCAGGCTGTAGGCCGTCTGCAGGGCGAGCACCATGCCGGTGAAGACGGTGGTGATTGCTGCCACGCCCAGAGAGCGAACGCCGATCTGCTCCGCCTGGCGAACCCAGGCGCGCACTTCCCAAGGCGGAATCAGGAGGGCAGCGGTGGCGCGGAACCCGAGCGTGCCGATGCCGCCGACCGTTTCGGCGAAGCCGAGAAAGCCATCGAGAAGGCGCGGGCGTTGGCCCGCGGTCACCGACGCGTCGGCCACCAGAACACCGCGTGGGCAAGAGCGAAGAGAGCGTCCGCGGCGGCCAGGGGATAGAGACCCCACAGCGAATTGTCGCCGGCTGCGGCAGCGGCGAAGGCGATGGCTCCAGCGCTTCGGCCAACGATCGCCACGCGGATGACGCCGCCATAGGATCGTGGATCGTAGGCGGCGAAGAGGTAGAGCGCGCCGAGCATGGTCAAGAAGATCGCCATGATCCACAAGTAGAACGTCGCGCCCGGCAGCGGCAGCTCGAGCAGGCGCGTCGGCAGATCCGGCGCCGCGATCATGAGGGCGGCGAAGGCGAAGTCGTAGAGCGCGCCGGTGACGAGCGAGATCTTGAGCAGACGGAGAAAGCGGCTGTGGCGCGGCAGCGGCAGGGCGGCCATGGAGAAAGCATAGCAGTCGGCCCGGCTCCGACAGCGGCGGTCTCGGTGCGCAGGGCTTAGACTTCAAGCATCGTGGCGATGGACCCCTCGTCGAGTCCGAGCATCGGGCCGCGCCAAGGCGCGCCAGCAGCCGTCGAAGCACCGTCTCGCGGTCCGCTCGACTGGGCGGCGACGTTGCTCTTCACGCTCACTAGCAACGTCTTCCTGGTTGTCGGAACGGTTGTGCTCGGCAGTCTGGCGACTGCCGTCGGCTGGATTCCGCCTCGCGGTGACTGGACGGTCCGGGTCGCGAAGCTGTGGAGTCGGCTGCTCCTGCTGGCGAGCGGCGTTCGACTGTCGGTCGATGTCGAGGCGCGTCTCGATCCGCGTGGCGGCTTTGTGTTCATGGCCAACCACCAGAGCATGATCGACGTGGCGGCGCTGCTCTTTTCCGTCCCCGGCCAGGCTCGATTCCTCGCCAAGCGATCGCTTTTCC
>JBCBCF010000227.1:0-7117 GCA_038530905.1 Acidobacteriota bacterium | reverse complement strand
GGCGGCGGCGGCATCGCCGATCAATACATCGACCTGAACCACGACGACACCGTGCACGGCCGCGCCTTCGCGTACCTCCAGAACGGCAGCTCGACGCTGACGCTCGCCGGCGTCGACGGAGGCTCGGGCGGTCTCGGCGCGGTCGAGCTGCGCTACAGCCTGAGCTACCCGCGGACCGTCACGGTCACCGTCGGCGGCACGACCGTCTCCACCCCGGCCGAGCCGACGGGGAACGATCCGCTCTGGCGGCACACGAATTGGGGGCGCCTACGCCTCGAAGGCGTCCCGCTGGCCGCGGGCGCGGGCAACGTAGTGACGATCGGCATGCAGAACGACTACGGGGATCTCTCGATCGACGATGTCACCATCTCGACTGCTGACGACCTCGCCCAGGCCGCCGCGCACCGCACCGCCCTCTCACTCTCGGCCAGCGAACGCGATGAGCTGATCGCCTTCCTGCGGCAGCTCGAAGGCGCCGCAGACGAGTTCCTGGTGACCGAACCGCCACTCTTCGCGGACGGGTTCGAGTCCGGGAACCTCGACGCCTGGGATTGACCTGCTCGGATTCGATCTGACCCTCAGTCCGAAAGGTCGGAGCCTCGGACGTAGACCACGTCTTTCAGCTCGGGGCGATCGTACGCGTCGGCGTTGTTCACGTGGCCGTCATACGGTCCGACCTTCGCGATCTGTTCGCCGTTGCGAAGGGTGATCTGGAGGCTGTGCTCCTCTTCCCAATCGCAATCGCATTCGAACGAAAGGTAGATCTCGGTCTCGTCGCTGTCGGGCACCAAGGCCGCATCTGTCCCGAATTCGATGGAGTCCAAAATGTCGGCATCCGGCTCGATCGCTTCGATGTCGTCGAGCCCCTGGGCGGCGACCTCTCGATAGTAGGCCCATAGATGCGGCCGCAAGCCGTCGGTGCAGTCGCTCGGTAGGACGAGAAAGTTGCCGATCGCGGTGTCGTACTCCGGGGGGAGTCCGTCGTCTTCGCTGTCGATCTCTTCGAAGATGAATCGGATCATCGAATCGCCCAGGCTTGCGATCGGTCGCGGCGCAGAGACGAAGCACTCTTCCTCAGGGTCGAGCGTGATGTCGCCGAGATGCATCGATTTCATGTCTCTTCCTCTTCGAAGGGTCTGCGGTTTCGATCGCCGGCTTGATCACGCGGCGCCTGGCGAGTCGTGTGGGCTGAGATCCGATCTCTCACCGTGGTGTCTTCGAGGCCGAGCTCCGAGAGACACTGACGCAGATCCGCTCGGATCTCCGGGCGCGTGTCTCGAGCGAGGAACTGATTCAAGGTCTCTCCCACGCCGTCACAAGACAAGCAGCAAAGCACGGTCATCGCCTGCTCCGCGAAGTCGACATCACCCGTTGGCCAATGCGCTCGAATCCACCGCAGCAGGCGCTCCGAGACTTCGACATCGAGGCGATCGTCCGGCCGATCCCCGCGGGCGGACAGCGCGTCCGCCATCCGCTCGACGGCTGCCGACGGCGAGATCTCGGCATTGAGATCCAGAGCGGCGAGGATCTCGCGGAGGACCTGGTCGACTTCCGACGTTTCCAAGACGCTCGGAAGCCGATCGAGATCCGGCAATTCGATCGGCATCGTCATCCAGCCGTTTCCTCGTCGGCCGCCTTCTCGATGGGAGTGCACAGCTCGACAAGAATCCCCTGGGGTGACCGCACATACGAAACGATTTGCCCCCAAGGCTTGGTCGCGGGACGAGCAATCTCTTCTGCGCCGCAGCGCACGGCCCTCTCGTGCACTTCCTCCACCGACTCGGTCACCAGAGCGATCTCGAGGCCGATCGGTTGGTCGGAACGGTCGAGCCGTCGGTAGCCGGCCGGAAGGTTGAGAGCCCCGAGCGCGTGGGAGGCAAAGGCGAGGGTCGTCTGCCCAGTGTTCAGCTCTCCGTAGTCGCCCGACTCGTGAATCCATCGCGTCGAGAGGTCGAACGCCCGGCCGAAGAAGTCCATCTCCGACGAGATGTCCGACACGTAGGCAATGATGTAGCCAAGTTTCATGATCCCGATCGGCCCCGTGAGCTGATTCAAATGGTTCGGTCCGGCCTGTGCGCCTCGAACGACCCCGGCTGCGAGAAGCCCGTGGTCGAGTGGCTGGCCGCCCCGGTGCTTTCATCGACGGCGCCGCGAGACCAGCGGGGCCGCCCGAACGAACGCGTTGGCGGCCGCCTCCTGGAGCATCCAACGCCCCATCGCCCGATACGAGACAGGTTTCCAAGAGTTCGGAGCAGTCTCCCAGTTGAGCGACGCCACGGGCGGCTCGTCCGCGCCTCGCGAGTTGAGGCCTCCCCGGACGAGGGTCCAACGCAAGGACGAGAACGCCCCGCGCCCCAACGCGTCGGCGACCGCCTGCAGCTCTCTCGCCCCTCGGCCTACATTCCCCGGAATCTTGGAGAAGCATCGCATGAGGAGACCGGCCGGCGTGCCAGGTGCCTCGGTCAAGAGAGTGCTGATCACCAGGATGCGGTCGACTCCCGCGTCGGACATCGCTTGTTCGACCGTTTCGGTGTTCGCCGAAAGGAACGCGGAGCGATCTCGGCTCGTCGAGGTGACGCCCAGTGCAGCCAGAACCGCGTCGGAGCCGGCGAAGGCCTTGGTCAACGCGGAGCGGTCGGCCAGCGAGTCAACCACGGCAATCCGAGAACCGGGCGGGACGTGCGTGATGCGTTCAGGGCGGGAGCGAACGATCGCGGTGAAGCCAATGCTCTCGTCTCGACACACCGAGAGGATGCCCTGACCGAGCCCCCCAGCTGCGCCGAGGACTGCGACATGACGAGGGCGGGGTCCAGGCCAGTGATCTGTCATCGCGTCCATCCTCCGTCGTCGGTGATGCTCAGAGGCCGCGACTTCCCGAAGCCGCGACACTTGGATCGGCGGTTCTCTGGATGATTCTGGATGGCCAAGAAACCGCTCGCGACGAGGTCGCTGAGACCCGACGGATCACGACGCTGAGCGAAGAAGATGCCTTCTGTCCGCTTCGGAGTCGATCGCCCGAATCGTCTTTCTCGCCGAGGTGCCCGATGGATTCACAGGATGGGCCTTCAGCACCATCAGACCGCCGAGGCGATCGTCAGCTTCGAGCTCAGCCAGCTTTCGGTCAACTCCTGTGTTGCAGTCACGAAGACAGTTTCTTATCAGTGAAGCTCTGATCATCTCTGAACTCTGCGGTCGTTGAATTGAGAACCTCTCTCAAGTCCCTGGAGATCTCGGCCCTCCTGCTGCAAGACACAGGACCGATCTCATTTCCCATCACCAGGCGCATGAGAGATCCATCAGTTCCAGCTGCGGGGGGCCCGCGGAGGATGTCGGCGACCTCTGACGTCTCCAGGACGCTCGCTAGCCGATCGAGATCCGGCCGCTCTCGCGGTGTGTGCATGGAGTGGGTTGCTCCGAGACCGATCCTCCGGCCAACGACCGATGGGCAGGCCTGAGCCTACCGAAGACCCGCCTCGCACTCGCGCAGCTCCCCATCGCTCCCTGACCGGCGCCACCTCTGCGCTCGACACGTCCGGAGCCGGAGGCCTGCAGACCTTCGTCGCGCGTTCAGCCGTCGAGCAGCCGATCGACGATCTGAAGCGCCTGCAGTGGCGCGACGGTGTATTTGCCGGTGTAGAGCGAGAGGTAGTGGCCGTGCCGCCGCGGCGGCTCACCCATGCGGCGATGGAGCTCGCTGCGCGGCCGGTCGATGTCGGTCGAGCCGCGCGCGACGATGGTGCCGGCGAGCGGCCGCAGCAGCGGCAAGGAGCGCAGCCCCGGCGTGAACGGATCGAGCGCGGCGCGAGTCTCGGTGAGGATCGCATTGACGCGGTCCGGATCGTGCGCACCGTCCAGCGTCGATTCCCAAGAGCGAGGCAGCTCTCCGCACGTCAACGCCACCCGGCACGCGGGATACCAGGAGGCGTAGACCCGACGGAGCCGCGGCCAGCTGACGACGTCGCCGAACGGACCGTGGGTCAGGATGCACGATCCCGGAGTTTCGAGGACGCCGTCGAAGAGAAAGCCATATTTGACCCGCGTCGACCATGGACCGTCGTCGTCGAGGCCAAGGCTTCGATCGATGGCCCTTCGGCCTTCCCACAGGCAGTTGACGACGGCATCGACGCCGTCACGAAACGGCTCGGCGTCGGTGTCGGTCGTCTCCCCTCCGATCCAGAACCCGTCCCCTCGCGGTGCGACCTCGAGCACCCGCCGCCCGAGGCAGAGTGCGATCGTCGGCTGGTCGCGAACCGCTCGCTCGATCACGCGGTGAAGAAAACCTGGCTCGATCGCCGCTTCTTCGGTCGGGAACGCGGCGATGGCTCGCGGCGACTCGACGCCCTCGAGCGAGGAGGCGTCGGTCCAGATGCGCTCCGGGCGACGGCCGAGGTACGACACGCCCAGATCCGGCCGAGCCGGTGCCTCGACGAGCTCGTCGTAGAGACTCTGCAGAGCCGCGAAGTGCCGGCGAAGCTCATCGACCGAACGGGTGGAGTCGCGATGGACCACGCATCGGAAGCGAGCCGACACGTACGGTTCCCAGTCGATCGCCGCCCCGACAAGATGATTGATCGCGGGCGCGAAGGCGAGGGCACCCTCGATCATCGCGCGCGCCGTCTCGAGCGTTGGATCGGCGGCATAGACGAAGCCGAGGTGCAGCTTGCCTTCCTGATTGGCGCTGGCGCCCGCGATCAACCTCGGGCGGCGATCATAGAGGCGCACAGCGACGCCGCGGCGCGCCAGGGCCAGCGCCACGCAGGTCCCCTGAAGGCCGGCGCCGAGGACAGCGACGACTCTCACAACGCCATCTCGGCGGCCAGCGCCTGATGAAAGTCTTTCAGGAGGGTGTCTTCCCAGACCTGTCGTTGCGGATCGGTCGCGTCGGCAGGGGGCGCGACCGCAGGCCACAACGGAGCGTGACGCTGCAGCACTCGGTCGTCGAGGGCGGAGGTGAACGCGTCGAGGTGGTCCGCCGCCCACGGCTGGTCCAAGACGCGCCGACCGCAGGCGACGCAGTGGCGGATCCAGACGTCGCGCGCGGTGGCGGGCTGCCAGCGCTTCCACCGCGCCACCATGGAATCGTCGTGGACGCGCTTCCGATACGCAACCCTCGGCACTCTCACCAGCTCTCCCTCGATCGCCAGGTCGAGCAGCCACAGGGTGTCCGCTGCAAAACCATCAACCGCCGAGTCTTCGAGGCGGAACCGGCGCGCGAGCCTGCCGCGCACCAGGCCCCGGTAGGCGACGGCGTTGAAGTGATGATTCACGAACCGCAGGGCTCGCTCGACAGTCGAGCCCTGGAGGCTCTCCTGCTCCATCACCCACGACACGGAGCCGAAGATCTCGAGATCGGCATAGACGACCGCCGCGTCCGGGTTCGACATCGCCGCCCCAAGGAGCAGTTCGAGATAGCGACGATCGAGCACGTCGTCTTGTGGCAGGAGGCTGAACCAGTCGCTGCCGGCGCAGTCCAGCAAGAAATTCGCGTTGTCGACCCAGCCGAGGCGGCGCCGGTGCGTGACGATCGAGAACCGCCGATCGCCGTAGGCGGCCCGCTCGGCGACCGCCACGCTGTCGTCCGTCGACTCGTCGATCGAGACGATGGCGCGGAAGCTTCCCCGGCTCTGCGCGCGCAGCGATTGGATGCACTCGCCCAGGAACGCCGCCCCGTTCCATACCGGAATTCCGACCGTGATCCGGCTCACCGCCCACCTCCCCGACTGCGCAAGGCGCTCACACCGGGGCGGTGGCCGTGCTCCATGGCGCGGACCTTATATCCCCCGCGCGCCGGAGCCAACCGAGAAGTTGCGGATCGGCTAAATCAATGCGCTGGAGCCGGAGAAGCGCAGCCGTCTCCGGCGACGATGTGCTCGAGCGAGCCAGACATTGACCGTCACTCATCCTCCAAGAGACTGCGAGAGAGTTCAGAACCCTCGACGCGTCGATCGGATGCTCCCCCTGAGGATCAGGTGGCGAAGCGGTCGATCCATCGGCCTGCGGAAGAGCGGCGGCCCAGCCGTTCGGCCACTTCGGCCCTAGCCGCTCTTCCGCGCAAGATCCGTGATCAGCAGAGGATTGACTTCGCGATGGCGATCGATGACCTGCTGGACGCTCTGCCGTCTGTCTTTGAAGGCGTCTAGCTCAGTCTGCGTGACGCCAAATGCCTGAAGAAAGTCGACCTGGCCGTGGGGTGAACTGAGGGTCTTCAGCACGGGGTCCCGGATGAACGCCAGGCCAACAAGCTCGGTGTCATGGCCTGCGCGAATCGGCCCGTTGGCCGGAATCCAGTGGAACTCCTCGAACCATTTGCCGCTCGCGAAAACATAGCGAGCAAGATTCTGCAGGAGATTCAACACCCAGACCGGGTCCTCAGGCGGCGGGAGCTCGGTGGCCCAGCGAAAGGTCATCTCGAATCCGAATCGACTGAACTCACCGCCCACTACCTTCTCGTCATAGTAGAGCGATGAGTAGCCGTAGGTGACGAAATGCAGATGGTCGAGGCCCCCGTCGGAGCAGCAATAGGCGCTGATTCCGTCGAGGGGATCCGGGCCGCCGACCATATGCTTGACGATGGTTCCCCAATGCTTGGGCTCTTGAGAACCGTAGACCGTCTTCAGTCGAGAGTCGATCGCCTCCCACCCGGGGGCCGAGTCCTCTGGTTCCTTGAAGCGCTGTCGATACTCGGCCAGGTCCATCGTGCCTCCCGTCGTCAAGGTGGCGGCAAGCGAAGCGCTCTCTCCGTCCACTCCATCGCTTGCGTCGTCGGGCCTGGTACGGGTTGGTCGACGCGAAGTTCCACACCGGACCTCCGACGGGTTGTCGACCGGGCCGAGGCACGCCAAGCCTCACGCCGCCGGCAAAGCAACGGCACCTCTCTCGCCCTGGCTCGCGGCTCCGCCTCCTCCTTGCGCCGGGCACCCGCCAGAGCTTGCGACGAACTCAACGCGAGTTAGCGCCCAGGTCGAGCGCCTGCTGCAAACGGAAGCCCAGAAGACTGCGCTGAGACGCATCGAATCACAGACTTCCTTGAGTCTCGGAACTCCAGATCACAACCAGCGTGATCAGGTGGAACGCAGCAATCAGCACGTTGGACACCACCACGGAGTTCGAAAGCGAG
>JBCBCF010000226.1:0-7122 GCA_038530905.1 Acidobacteriota bacterium | reverse complement strand
GCGATCAACCCGCTCGACGCGGTCGTTCTTTCGACTCCGGCGGCCGCCGGTGGGCAGCTCTTCTTCCGCACCCAAGGCGAGCTGATCGCGATCGGCGCTTCGTCGGCCGTGGAAGCAACCGGCGCCTCTCGGCGGTCCTCACAGAAGGAGCCAACGCACGCCGGCCGTCCGTGAAGGTTACGTGAAGCCGCGCGAAGGCCATCGAATGGCCTTCCCGGCAAGCTTTCGACATTCCTTGCGGAGAAAGCTGTTGAAAAACGGCGCGAAAAGTGCCGTCGACCCGCTTGCGCTGGTCGTCTCGACCGGTTTGCACAAGATCTTGTGCAGATTCTAGATCCCCTTTAAAATCAATTACTTAGAGTTTATCGAGCGAAATCTCGCTAGAGGCGCACAGAGCGGCCTGTCCAGGGGTTTTCCACAATCTTCGGAGGATGTCGCTCCGAGCGGTCGTCAGAAGGCGAGAAAAGCCGCTCCAGGCTGGCGTTTTCGCCGCCATAAGAGCCCGCTCCCGTGAATCGAGCATGAAGGAGGATGCCCGCCGCCCGAGAACGAGCTCGCGCCGGCGTGGGCCAGGTGGCAGCCGGCCCATCGGCCTGTCGCAACTCCGCCAGTCCTCGCTCGTCGTCATCGGTGGACTACTCGCCGTCTCGATGGGCGTCGCCTTCGCGGTGCATTCGATCGCCGATGGCGGACGTCGACACGCGACGGCCCCCGACGGAGCGAGTCCGCCATCGGCGCCCCGCACGCTGACGCTGCCGCTTTCGGGAACCGGCCCCCACGACGCGGTGCCGTGGGACTTTCGGTGCGACCGGGGCCGAGGCTGCGGCACCTGGACCCGCATCGACGTGCCGTCGGTCTGGGAGCAACAAGGATTCGGCGTTCTCGACTATGGCCATGGGGAGCGCAAGCATCGCGTCGTCGGCCGGTACCGGCGTGAGCTGGAGATCCCTGCCGCCTGGCACGGCAGGACGCTCGAGCTGGAGTTCGATGGGGTGCTCACCGACGCGACCGTCTTCATCGACGGCCGACAGATCGGCAAGACCCACAGAGGCGGCTTCACACGCTTTCGGATCGACATCACGGACGCCGTGACGCCAGGACGCGCGGCACAGCTCGAGGTCGTCGTGTCGAATCGCTCGTCGAGCGCTCGAGTCGAGGCGGCCGAGCGCTCTGCCGACTATTGGCTCTTCGGCGGCATCTTCCGGCCCGTCCGGCTGCGGTCGCTGCCTTTGGAGGCGATCGATCAACTGGCGCTGGACGCGCAGCACAACGGCACGGTCGAAGCCTGGGTCCGACCGCGCGGCCTGAAAGCGCCGGCAACGCTGCGGCTGTCGATCCTCGACCGGACGACGGGAATGCCGATCGAGCAGCCGATCGAGCAGGTCTTGCCGCACGGCGACGATCGTCGGGTCGAGCTCAACGGCCATGTCGGCGCCGTCACGCCGTGGAGTGCCGAGCGGCCGACGCTCTATCGGGCGCGCGTCGAGCTGCTGCGCGGTGACCGACTGCTTCATCGGGTCGAGCGCACGATCGGGTTCCGCACGATCGAGGTGCGCGACGCGCCGGGTCGCGACGGTGGCTTCTCAGAAAGTGGCCTCTTCATCAACGGCGTCCGCACGGTCTTGCGCGGTGTCAATCGCCAGGCATTCCATCCAGACACCGGCAGGACCCTGTCGCCCGCCTTCAACCGTGAGGATGTGCGGACGATTCGCTCTCTCAGCCTCAACGCCGTCCGCACGGCGCACGCGCCGCCCGACGTTGCCTTTCTCGACGCCTGCGACGAGCTCGGGCTTTACGTCGTCAACGAGCTCCCGGGATGGAATCGGCCGGCCTACTCAACGGCCGTCGGCAGCCAGCTCGTGCGCGAGATGGTCGAACGCGATCAGCACCACCCCTCGATCATCTTTTGGGCGAACGGCAACGAGAACGGATGGAATCCTCGCCTCGATGCGCAGTTCCTTCGTCTCGATCCCCAGCAGCGGCCGATTCTGCACCCCGACGTCGTCTTCGGTGGGTTCGACACGCGCCACTATCCGACCTGGGCAGAGCTCAAGCAGCGGCAGCGTCACGGCGAGCGTGGGCCCCTCCTCCTCTTCACTGAGATGCTGCACGGTCTCTACGACGGCGGGGGCGGCGCCGGCCTGGCGCGGCTGTGGCCGCTGATCTCCGGTCCACCGCGCGGCGTCGGCGGCTTCCTGTGGAACCTGTCCGACGAGGCGGTCCGGCGCGCTGGGGCCGACGGCGAAGCGCCCACCCTCGACACGTTCGGCAACAGGGCGGCCGACGGCATCCTCGGCCCAGATCGCGAACCGTCGCCGTCGGTCGACGCCATTCGCGAGGTCATGGGCCCTCTCGCCTTCGAGATCCGCGACGCTGCCACCGGCCTCAAGGTCATCGCGACGCCACGCGATCCGACGCTGGACACGGCCGAGCTGCGCCTGGCCTGGCGCGGTCTGCGACTGCCGGCTGCGGGCGGATCGGCACGCCCGGAGGCGCTCCGCTCCCTCGGAGCACCGACGCAGGAGAGCGCAAGGCCGCATTGGCTGCTGCCCGCGGCTGCGGCGTCGGCGGACGCGGTCGAGATCCGCGTCGATCAAACCGACGGCGGTGTGCCCGGGCGGCAGCGGCGGCTCCGCGAGCTGACGCACGCGACGGTCGATCGATCGGCATGGTGGGCCCGCTCGACCGCCTCGGAGGGCCGAGACGTCCCTGCAGTAGCGATCCGGCAGGATGAAGCGTCGCTCACGCTCGACGCGAGCGACGCCGCACGCTCGTTGAGGTTCGACGCCGCCAGCGGCGAGGTGGCCCTTCACCATCCCGGCGGCGCTATCCGGCTCGGGGCGCCGAGACCAGCCGATCGAGCGCGGATCGCCGCCGACCTCACCCCGCCGATCGCGCACTCCCTCGACGACGGCTCGGCCATCGCCCGGCAAGACGGAGGAGGCCCGCTCGCCTCTGTCGTCTGGACGCTCGACGGTTCCGGCTGGCTGCGCGTCGACTGGCGGCTGGACGCCGCGCGGGTCGGCGCACCGGTGGGCATCGTCCTACCCTGGCTCGAAGGCCCGCCAACGGCCCTACGCTGGCTCGGGGTTGGCCCGTGGCGCGTCTGGGGCAACCGGCGCCACGGCCGACTCGGCGTCTGGCAGGTCGACGCCGCGGAGTCGACCGCGCCCCGCTGGGGCCACGGTCTCAAGCTCGATGGATTCTTCGACGCCTGGTGGCTCGAAACCGAAATCGACGGCGGCTCGCTCGTCGTGGTCCTGCCGCCTCAAATGCCCGCGCTCACCGCCGGCGTCCTGGCGCCTCGCTTCCCGACCGACGCCGGCCGGGCGCGCGCCGCCTCACCGTCGGTCGACGGCCTAACGCTCCTCCACCGCCTGCCGGCCATCGGGACCAAGCTGCGACACCCCGAGGGGATCGGCGAGCCGGCGCATCCCGGCAGCCGCCGCGGGCCGCACGGCGTCGTGCCGGACCCGCGCAGCGGTACGATCTGGCTGTGGGCCGGCAACGGCGCCGACCGCACGCCTCTCCCGCCCGATTCCACAGGTTGAGCCCTTCAATATGGCGAAGAAACGCAACCGACCGCCCGGTGATGACCGCCGCGGGCCGCCTGGACCCACCGACGCCGACGCCGGCCAATGGCAAGGGCGCTCGATCGCGCGTCGCTTCGTGTCCGACGACGGCCTGATCGTCCTCGTCGGTCGCACCGCGGCCGACAACGACATCCTGTCGCTCAAGCTGGCGGCTCCCCGCGACTTCTGGCTGCACGTGGCCGCCGGGCCGGGGTCGCACGTCGTCGTGCGCAATCCAGACAACCTCGACCGGCTGCCGCGTGCCACCCAGCAGCTCGCCGCCGACCTCGCCGCCCGCCACTCCAAGGCCAAAGCGGGCGGCCGCACCGCCGTTCACCTGGCGCGCTGTGGCGACGTCTCCAAGCCGCGCGGTCTGCCGGCCGGCAAGGTCACTCTCGGCCGCTTCTCGACCGTTCAGGGCGATCCCAGAAATGCGCCAGGCGGCGGCTGACGTCGGTCGACCTCGAGTCGAGGGCGCCGCCTAGCGATCGTCGAGCTCGCGCCAGGCGGTGACGAGCGCCTCGACCTGATCGGCGACCTCGCGCCGGCGGCGTTTGAGCTCACGGATGCCGCGCACGCCGGAGGTTGCGAGGACGAACGCTCGCGTTTGACTGCGGATGACATCGAGACTCTGCTGCAGCTTGACGGCGGCGTAGCCGGCGATGGGGGCGAGCGTGAGCGTGGCGAGCGCCGCGCGCTTGCCGACGGCCCACCACGCCAAGAAGGACGCCACCAGCCAGGTCAAAGGATAGAGGACGATCGCCGGCAGCGCCTTGAAGGTGGCCCGCACGACCGGCTCGCGCCCGAAAATCTTCGAGACGCCGTCGATCAGCCAATAGGTCGGCGCGTGCAGCACGGTGCCGAGGATGCCGGCAGGAAGCAACACGACCAGCCGCCAGAGGGCGCCAGCGACGAAGCGGCCGACGGCCGATGGCGTGTAGCGCGAACGGACCTGCGCGTCGGTCAAACCGAAGAACTCGAGCCCACGATCGTACTCGCGAACCGCTTCGACCACCGCCGCGACCTCGTTCGGGCGACGGGCGCGCATGGTCTCGTAGCCAGCCGCGAAGCCGCGGCGCAGCGGCATCACGTGGCGCAGCCGTCGGGCCGAGGGGGCGCCCGTGTCGGGTCGGGCGTAGATATCGGCCGCGCGATCGATCCAGCGCGCTTCGCGCCAGGAGGGATAGTTGACGGTCACGCCGACCAACGCCTCTCGAATGCGCTCGGTGAGCACACGCACCGCCTGCCGATCGTCGGCTTTCGCGAGCGCGAGCTCCGGGGTGGCGTCGAAGGGATTGCCGATCTCCACGAGCGCCCGCGAGCGAAAGCGCGTCTTGTCGTCGAACGACAGTCCGACCGGCACGATCGCGATGCCAAGGCGCTCGCCGCTGGCCGCCGCCTCTCGCTCGGCCTCGAGCACGATCCGCGCGACGCCGGTCTTGAGCATGCCGAGCGCCGGATCATCGTGCGCTCGACCTTCGGGAAAGAGCGCCACGGCGCCGCCGGCGCGCAGAACCTCGCGACAGCGACGCAGGCTATCGGCGTTTTTCGAGCGGTCGACGCCACGGTCCTGCTGGCGGTAGACCGGAATCGCTGCTGCCCAGCCGAGAATCGGCCGCAGCGGAGCGATCTTCCACAGCGTCGACTTGGCGAGAAACCTCGGCCGGCGCGGCAAGAAGGCCATGAGCAGCGCCGGGTCGACGAGGCCGTTGGCGTGGTTGGCAACGAAGACAACCGGCCCACGGCGCGGCACGCGCTCGACGCCCTCGACCTCGACGCTGCGAAAGAACGCGTCGAGAACCAATCGCGACAGCGCGTCGACGAACCGTGGCTCGGCCCGAGCGTCCGCTCCCGGCGCCCGAGGCGACGCGCTGGGTTCGGACTCGATCGCCGTCACGCGGGATCCGCCGGCGCGTGGCGCGCCAACACGCGACCCGCTGCGGCATAGAAGTCGGCGTGCCAGACGTGGCCGTCGTCAAAAACGCAAACCTCGACCTCGCCACCCAAACGCTCGAGCGTCGCGACATCGGCCTCAAGCTTCTCGGCCGTGTACCACTCGTCGTCGACACCGCGGCCGAGCAGCGCTGGCGGCACGGCGGATGGTGCAGGCTCGACGGTGTCAGGCGGCACGTCGCCGGCGAGCGCGATGACCGCAGCACATGGCCAACCGGAGCGCAGAGCGGCCCGCCAGGTCATCGCCACGCCCTGGGAGAAGCCGGCGACCACCCATGGACCGGTGGCGCCGTGCACACGCCGGAGCTCGCCGACGACGCTCGCGACGTAGCGGATGTTGTCTTCGAGCGCGCGCTCGCGATCGTCGCGCGTCATCCAGCTGCGCACCACCTCGCCCGTCTTGCGGCGATAGAACGGATGCAGCGCGTCGACCGACGCCACGGTCCATCCGTCGACGCCCGGAATGCGCAGCAGCTCCTGGATTTGATGCTCGGCGGTCTCCCCGTAGCCATGGAAGCCGACGAGCAGCGGCGAGCCCTGCACCGGCCGCCGGGTCGGCGCCACGCGCAGGTATCGACCGTGGACGAGCGCGGCAACGGCGTGGCGTTCAATGCTCATCGGACGCTCCCCGATCGGTCCGGGGCGACGAAGTCGGCGTAGAGTTCCGGCCGGCGATCGGCGGCGAAAAGCCGGCGACCGTGCGAGGTCGAGGACCGCCCGAGGTCGATATCGACGATCAGCAGATCCTCCTCGAGCGTTGCGCCACGCGCCACGATTCGGCCTTCGGGATCCACGACGAACGACTCGCCGGCGAAGATCGCGTGCTCTTCTTTGCCGACCCGGTTCGCCAGCGCCGCCCACACGCCGTGCTGAAACGCCATCGTCCGCACCTCGCCTTCATACAGACCCTCGGGCCATTCGCCGAGCGTGCCGGCCTGCGGAATCACCACCAGCTCCGCGCCGCCGAGAGCCAGCGCCCGCCAGACTTCCGGATAGTGACGGTCGTAGCAGATCGCTACTCCGAGCTTCCCGACGCGCGTGTCGAAGATCGGCATGCCGAGATCGCCGGGCGTGTAGTACTGCGTCTCATGAAAGCCGGGATAGTCCGGCACGTGGAGCATCCGCACCTTGCCGAGCAGGGTGCCATCGGCGTCGATCACGGGTGACGTGTCATAGAAGCGATCGCCGTCGCGCTCATACAGATTGAACACCACGACGATGCCGTGGCGGGCGGCGCGTTCAGCGAGGCGCTCGGTCGTCGGTCCCGGAATCTCTTCGGCCAGCGCCTGCGCGGCCTCGCCCCGACCGTCGATCGCCGGCAGAGCCGGGAAGAAGCGATCGAGCACCACCTCGGCGAAGACGATCGCCTCGGCTCCTCGCTCGGCAGCTCCATCGATCGCCTCCAAGCAACGCTGCAGGCTCTCGGCCCTATCGGTGGCTGACGCCACCTGCGCCACAGCCAGCTTCACGCACCCGCTCCGCGCAGCGGCTCGGTCAGCGCCCGCACCCGCTCTTCGACCCTCTGAGCGAGATCGGGCGCGTCGGCGTGCTCGGCGATGAGCGAGACCAAGGCGCTGCCAACCACAACCCCGTCGGC
>JBCBCF010000225.1:0-7186 GCA_038530905.1 Acidobacteriota bacterium | reverse complement strand
ACGCGCCGAACGGCTCATCGCGGAGTCGATCGCGCTGCGTCGGACTCATCGCCCGGAGGCAACGCTCGAGATCGCCCACAGCGAGGTCCAGCACGCCGACGTCCTCTATCGGCTAGGCCGCCTCGAGGACGCGGGCGAGGCGCTCGAGCGCTCGATGCCCATCATGGAGGCGTCGGCGCGCCCGATCGACCTGGCCGACGCGCTGAACGTGGTCGCCGGCCTGCACCTTCTGCGCGGCGAGTTCGAGCCGGCCCGCGGCGCCCTCGAACGGTCGCTCGAGCTGCGCCGCCAGGTCGAAGCGCCTCCCAGCGGCGCTCTGGCCGGCCTCCTCAACAACCTCGCCGACGCAGAGCGCGGGCTGAATCGAATCGCCGAGGCCGAAACGCTCGATCGCCGAGTGCTCGCCATGCGCCGGAACCTGCTCGGCGACGACCACCCCGAGGTCGCCACCAGCCTCAACAATCTGTCGATCGACCTCTTCCTCCTCAAGCGCCACGACGAGGCCAAGACGCATCTCGAGGAGGCGCTCTCGATCTGGCGCAAGACGCTCGGACCCGATCATCCGAACGTCGCCACGGCGCATAACAATCTCGGCGAGCTGGCTGCTCTTCTCGGTCGATCGAACGAAGCCCAGGAACGATTCGAGCGGGCCCTCGATATCTGGCAACGCACCCTCGGCCCGGAGCATCCGGACGTCGCCTTCGCCCTGCACAACCTGGCGCGCCTGGCAGCAGAGCGCGGAGACCGGCCGTCGGCGCGATCGCTCTATCGGCGGGCTCTCGATCTGCGGCAGCGCGTGCTGCCGCCTCAGCATCCCAACCGGCTCGAGACCGAACAAGCGCTGGCCGCGCTCGAGGCCGACGGCAACGCAGCGAGGCCGACCTCGTGATCTGGCGCTCGCAGACTCTCTCCGCACTTCTCGTCATCGCGTTGGCGATGGCCTGCGGCTTGTCGGTGTTCGACCAGCTCTCGCCCGGCCATCACATTCACGCCAGCGACGAAGGTCATCACCACCACCTCCACTTCGGACCGCACGGTCACGACGAAGACCATGGACACGGGCACGAGCCCGAGTCGGAGCACCGCGACACAGACCCGGCGTCCGAAGCACCCGACGGGCCGTCGAGGAGCGACGACGGCGAATCGACGGCCACGCTCGTCGCGTCGGTCGAGCTAACACAGCCGCTGTCTTTCGACACCGCACCGCGCGCGCCGCCAGCCGCGATTGGGCCGATCGATCCGCGCGATCGATCCGCGCCCGTTCGGCGGGTCCGCAATGCCCACGGACCTCGCCCGCCGCCGGTAGCCAGTCTCCTCCGCTTCGCAGACTGACCCGCCGGTCGTCCCATCGCTGCTCGACGGGACGACCGCGCCAACAACCGGCTCGGGCAAGCGCTGACCGCGCGCGCCCGCTATGGCGTGGCGCCGCCGTGCGGCGATGCGCCCTCGCGTGATCCAACTGCGGCTGGAGCCTCCAGCTGCTCGGAGTCTTGTTTCCATGTTCCGAATCTCACGTCTTCCATCGGGAGCGATGGCCCTGCCTGCTCTCCTCAGTCTCGGGCTTCTCTTGGCAACCGCCGCGAGCGCCCAAGACCCCAACGAATCTCAGGACACAGCTGAGACGGATCTCCCGTCTCTCGACGTCTATGACGAAGTCGAGGTGCGGGAGCGCGCCGACACTCTGATTGGAATCGCCTCCTCCGCAGCGGAAGGTGTCACCGGCGGTGAAGACCTTCGTCTGCGGCCCATCGATCGACCAGGCCGAGTGCTCGAAACGGTTCCAGGCGCGATCGCCACCCAGCATTCGGGTGGCGGCAAGGCGAACCAATTCTTTCTGCGTGGCTTCAATCTCGACCACGGCACTGACTTCGCGATGTTTGTCGACGGCATTCCGATCAACATGCCGTCGCACGGTCATGGCCAGGGCTATGCGGATCTCAACTTTCTGATCCCGGAGCTGGTCGATACGGTGCGCTATCGCAAAGGTCCCTACTCGGCCGACGTCGCGGACTTCTCGTCGGCGGGCAGCGCTCAGATCGAGATGGTCGACCGCCTGGACGGTAGCCTGATGCAGATCGAAGCCGGCAGCGACTCGTTCGGTCGGGTCGTCTACGGACACGGCCAACCGGTCGGCGAAGGCCACCTGACGGCCGCCGTCGAGCTGTTCCACCAAGACGGCCCGTGGCGCCGCGGCGACGACTTCGATGGCCTCAAGGCGTTCGCGCGCTACGACCGTGGCGACGAACGGCGCGGCACAACGGTGACGGCGACCGCCTACGACACCACCTGGCTGTCGACGGACCAGGTCCCTCTCCGCGCGATCAACAGCGGGTTCGTCGACCGATTCGCCGAGATCGATCCCGGCCCGCGCGGCGCCACCGAGCGGTTCAGTCTGTCGGTCGAGGGTCGCCGCGGCGACGATGACTCGCTGCTCAACTGGCAGCTCTACGCCCTCTCCTACGACTTTCTCCTGATCTCGAACTTCACCTATTTCCTGGACTTCCCCGAGCTGGGTGACCAATTCGAGCAAGTCGACGACCGACTCGTGCTCGGCGGTCGGATCGACCAGCGGTGGGCAACGGACTGGGGAGGCCGGCGGTTCGAGCATCGAGCCGGCTTCGACCTGCGGTTCGACGACATCGAGAACGGCTTGTTCCGGACGAGCGAGCTCGACCGCTTCGCCACCATCCGGCGGGACACGATCGAGCAATTCGGTGGCGGCCCGTTCGTCGAAACGCACGTCCATCTCACCGACTGGCTGCGCGCGAGGGCCGGCGTGCGAGCCCAGGGCTACCTCGTCGACGTCGCAAGCGATCTCGACATCAACTCTGGTGACGAAGACGACGTGCTGATCGCACCGCACCTGTCGTTGGCGTTCGGCCCCTGGAACGACACCGAGTTCTACGTCAACTTCGGCCGCGGCTTGCACTCGAACGATGCGCGCGGCGCCACGCTGAGGTTCGATCCCGCGTCCGGCGAAGCCGGCGAGCCTGTCGATCCGCTGGTGCGCGCCGACGGCATCGATGTCGGGTTCCGGACGACGGCGATCGAGGGTCTGCACACGACCGTGACCGTCTTTCAGCTCGAGCTCGATTCGGAGCTTCTCTTCGTCGGCGACGGCGGCGCCACCGAGGCCAGCCGTCCGAGCCGCCGGCGCGGGGTCGAGTGGACGAACGTCTACAGCCCGCGTCCGTGGTTGACGTTCGATCTCGACATCACCTGGACCGATGCAGAGTTCACCGACACGGCGCCCGAAGGAGACGAGATCCCGGGCTCGATCGGACGCACGATCGCAGCGGGCGTCCGCTTCGACGATCGAGGACCGGTGTATGGCGCCTTGCGCTGGCGTTCGTTCTCAGACGTGCCGCTGATCGAGGACGGCTCGGCCGTCTGGGACGATTCCGAGCGCCTCGACGGGCTGATCGGCTGGCGGATCAACGACAAAGTGTCCTTGGAGCTGGAGGCCCTCAACCTTCTCGACTCGGAGGATTCCGACATCGAGTATTTCTACGCCTCGCGGCTCCCCGGCGAACCGGCGGACGGCATCGAAGACGTCCATCTGCACCCGATTGAGCCCCTCTCCGCACGGCTGTCACTCGTTTGGAGGAACTGACGGCGGGTCGATTCGACCAACGGAATCCCGAGCGACCGTGTCACCTCACGGTCGCTCGGGAGACCTAGGGGGTGGACGCGGGATGAACCTGCGTTCACTTTCTGGAGATCTGCTCATGCAGTCGACCGGCTCGATTCCCCATCCTGCTCCACTCAACGCCCTTGAAGCCGACGTCGTCGCGGCGCGCGGCGGCGATCGAGACGCCTTCGGCCGCCTGGTCACCGCGACCCAGGGGACGGTCTGCGCCATCGCCCTCGCCATTGTGCGCGACGTCGAGGCGAGCAAAGACATTGCGCAGGAGGTGTTTCTCGCTGCGTGGAAGGGCCTGCGGAGCCTGCGCAACCCCGCGAGCTTCTTGCCCTGGATCCGGCAGACGACGCGCTATCGCGCCCGCACCTGGCGTCGCAACGATCACCGAGCGGCAGCTCGCCGCGCGGGCGATGACTCCCTGCTCGCTTCGATCGACGACCCGCGGCCAGACCCTCAGACGCTGGCGCTGCGCGCCGAAGAGGCGGAGACCTTGGCCAGCGCACTCGCCGAGCTCTCTGCGGAAACGCGCGAGGTCGTCACGCTTTTCTATCGAGAAGGTCAGTCGATTCGGCAAGTGGCGACGCTGCTCGAACTGTCGCCTGACGCCGTCAAGCAGCGGCTGTCGCGCGCCCGCCACCGCCTACGCGATGACGTGCTCGACCGGCTGGGCCGCGCGCTCGCGGTCAGCGGACCGGGGCTCGCGTTCACGACCACCGTGATGACGGCGCTGTCCACCGCGGCGCCGCCCGCTGGCGCAGCGATCGGTGCCGCCTCGGCAGCCAAGGTCGCCGGCTCGTCGACGGCCTGGAAGCTCGCGACCGGGGCCTTCGGCGGCGCCGCTTTCGGCGCAACCAGCGCCGTCCTCGCCGTGGTCGCCGGTCTACGCGGCGACCTGAAGGAGGCCGCCGACGAGGGCGAGCTGCAAGACCTGCGGCACCTGCGGATGGCGGCGATCATCGGCGTTGTCGTGGCGGCCCTCGGCCTGCCCGCTCTGGCGCTCTGGACGATGGACTGGCGCCCACCCACCGCCCTCTATGTCACCTTCTTGCTGTATCTCGGCGGCCTCTATCTCGTCTGGCTGCCGCGCATCCAGGCGCGCCGCCATGCCCTGGAACGCGTCGCCGATCCCGACGCGCACCATCGGCATCGGCGCCGGCGTCGTCAAGCCTGGATCGGTTTCTCGGCCGGGGCGCTGTGTGGAGGCCTTGGCCTCTTCGCCAGCCTAGTGCACACCTCGCTGATCTAAAGCAGCAGATCCGCGCGGCGCCGACTCGGCCGGACGGCCCGTCGCCAGATCGAGGGCGACTTCGGCGCGAATGATGTCGAGTCGGGCGAGATCGCGCGCGGTGCGCTGGCTGCGGAGAGCTGCCTCGGCCGCGAGGAGATCGTTCGTGGTCGACCGCCCGGCGAGGCTCCGCTCGCGCTCAACGCGCGCGGTCTCGGTCGCGAGATCGACGCCGCGCTCGCGCACCCGAAGCGTCCGATGCGCGATGTCGAGGTCGGCAACCGCCCGCTCGATCTCGAACCGAACATCTCGCCGCGCGGCGTCGGCCCGAAGTCGCGCCGAATCAGCCTGTGCCTCGAGAGCAGCCGCCCGCGGTGCGCGGGTGCCGGCTGCGAAGGGAACGAATGCGAAGGTCAAGGTGGCCCGGACCTCCTCCTCGGGAAAGAACGCTTCTCCGGAAGAGTCCAGATACGCAGCGGCGGCGCGCACGGTGGGCCAGCGCTCCGCCTGAACCGCGAGCGCACGCAGCTCGAAAGCCTTTGCCTCGGCCTCGAGCGCCGCCAGGTCGGCCCGCTGAGCGAGCGCCTCGCTCACGATCGCCTCGCGCGCCGCGGCATCGAGCACGGAATCGGCAGCGCTCGAGGCCGCCGGCGCCGACAGCGGTACGACCGGACCGTCGTGGCCCACCGCGCGCGCTAGCGCCTCGACGGCGACCACGCGCCGGGCCGCCAAACGATCGCGATCGAGGCGTGCCGCATCGAGGTCGAGCTCGACCTTGAGGGCGTCAGCCTCGAGCGCGCGACCCAGCTCGACACGTTGAGTCATCTCGTCCAGCCGCGCTTCGAGGCTCTCGACGAATGCGCCGGTGGCGGCACTCGAGGCGTCGAGCGCCAGGACGTCGAGGAATCGCTCTGCCGCTTCAGCCCGCAGCCGCTCGCGGGTGCGGCGCGCGACGTCGTCCTGCGCCCGCGCCTCCATCGCGGCCGCCGGCGTCCGGAACCGATTCTGCGGTCGATCGAAGAGAGGCTGGCTGACCGACAAAGCGGCGGTGACGCTGTCGGCCTCGCCGAGCTGAAAGGGACCGATCGGGGTCTCGAAAGAAAACGCCTCATCCCGCACGACGCCTTCGAGCTCGAGAGCGACTGTCGGCCGCCGGCCGAGACGCCTCTCCGCCTCGGCAGCCTGCTCCGCGGCCGCAGCGCCGGCGGCAGCCGCGCGCGCCACCGGGCGAGACGCGGCACGCTCCATCGCCGCGTCGAGATCTAGGCGCAGCGGTGGTTCTTGGGCGCCGGCCCGGTCCGCCATCACCAGCCCGCCGACGAGCGCAACCAGCATCGCCGTTGCGGTAGCCAGCGAACGCGAGCGCCCGAAGCCGAGCCGGGAGGCCAAACCGCGTCGTGTCGCGCCGCGCTCGCCGGACGCGCGATCGTCGAACAGCACGCGGTAGAGCGCCGGCACGACGAGGAGCGTCAGCACCGTCGACGCCGCCAGGCCGGAGATCATCGCCCAGGCGAGCGGCGGCCACAGCGTGGCCTCCGAGAACGCCAGCGGCGACAAGCCCGCGACCGTCGTCGCCATCGTCAACAGAATCGGCCGCGTCCGCCGCTCCACCGCCTCGGCGAGCGCCTGGCCGACCGTGCCACCGTCGGAGCGCCGCTGCTCGATCACGTCGAGCAGGACGATCGCGTTGTTCACCACGATGCCGATCAGCGAGATGACGCCGAGCAGCGACATCATGCCGAACGGCTGGCCCGAAAGAATCAGCCCCGGGACGACGCCGACCGCTGCCAGCGGCACCGTCGTCAAGATGATCGCCACCCGCCGGAAACTGTCGAACTCGAGCAGCAGGAAGAAGAGCAACAGCAGCATGCCCACCGGGATCTGGCGCAGGATCGCCGCGTTGGCCTCGCCAGACTCCTCGAGCTCGCCGCCGAGCTCGATCGTGACACCCGGCGGCAGCTCGAGCGCATTGAGCGTCGGCTCGATGGCACGATAGGAGTCGAGAGCGGTGACGCCTGGAACCAGCTGAGCCTGCACCGTGACGACGCGGGACCGATTGCGGTGGTAGATCGCCGCCGGCTGCCAGTCGACCTCGAGCTCCGCCACTTCGGCGAGCGGGACCGAGCCGCCGGCGGCGGTCGGCAGAGCCAGCGTTGTCAGCTCGTCAGGGGTCATCTCCTCGCCCGCGGCCGAGCGCACCAGAATCGGCGCCGGGTCATTGCCGCCACGATATTGACCGATCTCGGCACCGAGGGTGCGGCCAGACAGCACGCGGCCAACGTCGGCACGCGAAAGCCCGTGACGGGCCGCCGCGGCAT
>JBCBCF010000224.1:0-7240 GCA_038530905.1 Acidobacteriota bacterium | reverse complement strand
CCTCGGACTGTCTCGCGGCGCCGTGAGCATGGCCTGTCGAGACCTCCGAGGCCGCTCATGATCTCTTCTGTGTCGGCCGGCTCGGAGCGCGAGAGCAGCCAGCTGTAGACCCTCGCCGTGGTCGGCGAGATGCCCCAGAAGGGCCCCATCGAGCCCCAAAGCTGCACGAATGAATTACGGACTGTGTCGACTTCGCCCATCGCGGGGAGAGCCTAGCCTGAAGATTTCGAAATTTCAAGTCATTTTGAAACTCATGAAATCCGCGAGACTCTCCGGCGACCGCCAACGCTTCGCTGACCGCTTGACCCTAAAGTCAGGGCGGAGTCGGACTCAGGGCAGCGTCGGACTCAGGGCAGGCCGGACTCAGTGGGAGTCCGACTCAGGACAGGCCGGACTCAGTGCACGTAGCCGAGCTGTCGAACGCGACGTCGATACCAGCCGTTGCCAAGCGGCTCGAAGACGTGCGCCTGGCGCAGCTCGCGAGAGTACACATGCAGCGTCATCGCCACCCGGTCGTCGTGGGGGTTGGCGATCGTGTGGTACTCGAACGGCGGGATCAAACTTCCGGAGGTCCCCTCGCCGGCGCGGATCGCCGGTTCAGGGCGGAAATGCCAGCGATCGTCGCGCTGCTCCACCGCCTCGTATTGCACGACCTCGATCTCGCCCGCGATGACGCCCTCGACGCACCAGGAGCCATCGTGGTCGTGGAGCTGAGTGCCCTGACCGGGGCCCCACACCATGAGCACCACGCTGTAGCCGAGGGGCTCGCTGTGATGCACGAGGCGGCGAGCGTAGCCGTCCGGCGCCGGACGGCAGGCGGCCGTCGGCAGCGCCAAACGTTCGGCGCGGATGAGGTCGCAGAGCGTGGTCTGCACCGCGCGGGTCTTGCGCCCGACTTCGTCCAGCGCGACGGCAGCGTCCAGACGCTTCAACAACTCGGCGCGGCCTGAGAATTCGAGAGCTTCCATGGCGACTCCTCGGTGGCAGAACGCCCGGAACGCGGACGCGTCCGGTGCGGTGAAGATACTAAACTAGAGCCGATCGCTCGACCCCCTGACGACCCGCCGCCGGGTCGCAAGATCTCACGCGCCAACCCGCCCGCTCACTCTCTGCCGGAGACTCCATGACCGAGGCCGCCGCGTCCTCCCCGCCCTCTCCGTCCGCCCGCTCCGGCGGGCGCGTGTGCGTGATCGGCGCCGGATCGTCCGGCATCACCGCGCTCAAGACACTCGCCGAGCGCGGCATCGACGTCGTCTGCTTCGAGCGCGGATCGGGAATCGGTGGCAACTGGCGGTTCCGCAACGACAACGGCATGTCGTCCGCCTACGCGTCTCTGCACATCAACACGTCGAAGGAACGGATGGCCTATGCGGACTATCCGATGCCGCGCGACTTTCCGGACTACCCGCATCACAGCCAGATCCTGAGCTACTTCGAGGAGTACGTCGACCACTTCGGCGTCCGCGATCGGATTCGCTTCGGCACCACGGTGCGCGATGTCGAGCCGGTCGATGACGATCGCTGGCGCGTGACCGTGGCGCCGACCGACCAAGACGCAGCCGGCGACGACGGTGCGAAGAGCGACGCCGCCACGAGCGAGGTCTTCGATGCGGTGCTCGTCGCCAACGGCCACCATTGGTCGCCGCGCCTGCCGGAGCTCGACGGCTCCTTCGACGGCGAGATGCTCCATTCTCACGACTACAAGACGCCCGATGCCTTTGCCGGCCGGCGCGTGATGGTGATGGGCATCGGCAATTCGGCGGTCGACATCGCCAGCGAGCTGTCTCGCGTCGCCGCCCGGACCGTCTTGTCGACCCGACGCAGCGCTCACATCCTGCCCAAATACGCCCTCGGCCGACCGATCGACCACTTCACCTCGCCGTCCTCGAGCCGGCTGCCGCTCAAGCTCCAAGAGCTGGGCTTCAAGATCATGCTGGCGATCGCTCGCGGACCGCAGCAGCGATTCGGCGTGCGCCGGCCCGACCACGGCCTGCTGCAGGCGCATCCGACGATCTCGGCCGAGCTGCTCAATCTCGTCGGCCACGGCAAGATCGCGATGAAGCCCGACGTCCAGCGGCTCGACGGTGACGGCGTCCGCTTCGTCGACGGCTCGCGTGAGGCCCTCGACGCCCTGGTCCTGGCCACCGGCTACCGGATCCGCTTTCCCTTCCTCGATGAGACGGTTCTGCAGGTGGCGAACAACGACGTCCAGCTTTACCGCCACGTTGCGCATCCCCGCCGGCCGAACCTCTATTTCATTGGCCTCGTGCAGCCGCTCGGCGCCATCATGCCGCTCGCCGAGGCGCAGTCCAAATGGGTTGCGGCACTGCTTTGCGGCGAGGCCACGCTGCCGTCGCCGACCGAGATGGAGAGCGCCATCCAGGCCGATCGCGCGACCATGCGCCGGCGCTACGTCACCTCCGATCGCCACACGATTCAGGTCGATTTCTATCCCTATCTCCGCCAGCTCGATCGCGAGATGGCGGCTGCCTGACCCGACCCGCGAGCCTGCCGGTCGCCACGTGGCGGTCGGCGTCCTCCTCTACCCCGATCCAGGAGCTTCCCATGAGCCCAGACGCGACCGCCGTCCATCTCGCCATCGGCGACTTCGAGCACGAAGCCGCCAGCACCCGCCGCCTTCTCGAATGCCTGCCCGACGACCGCTTCGACTGGCGTCCGCACGAGAAGTCTTGGACCTTGGGCGAGCTGTCGAGCCACCTCGTCCACCTCCTCGACTGGACGCGCGCGACGATCGAGACCGAGCGCTTCGACATGGCCGAACAGACCGAGCCGCCGGCGCAGTTCACCGACACTGCGAGTCTGCTCGCCGCCTGGGACGCTGACTTCGCGAAGGTGCAGGAAGCCATCAAGGGCCTGTCGGCCGAGGATCTCGGTGTTACCTGGACGCTCGCTCAGGGCGACCAGACCATGATGGCCATGCCCCGCGCCGCGGTGCTGCGCGGCTTCTGCATGAGCCACATCGTCCACCACCGCGGCCAGCTGACGGTCTACCTCCGCCTGCTCGACGTTGCGCTGCCGCAGGTCTACGGCCCGACCGCCGACGACCAGAGCTTCTGACCGACGCCTTCGCGCCGCTCACGCTTCGAGCGGCGCGAAGAGCTGCCACTCCTCGTCGGTCGGCTGGAACGCCACGACGCCGACCGTGCCCGGGCCGGCGTGGGTGCCGACGACCGGACCGATGTCGGTCGAGATCAGCTCCAGGATCGAGAAGCGCTGGCGCAGCAGCTTGGCCAAGCGATCCGCCCAAACAGGCGCCTGCGCGTGGCCGACGGCCACCACCAGGCCGCGCTTCGGATCGACCCGCTCCTCGAGAAGCTGGACGATCCGCGGATGGACGCGCTTGCCGCCGCGCGCCCGATCAACTGCCGCCACCTCGCCATCGACGACGCCGAGAATCGGCTTGATCGACAGCAGCTTGCCGGCCAGCGCTCGTGCCTTCCCGATGCGGCCGCCGCGCACCAGCGAGTCGAGCGAGTCGACGGCGAAGAGCAGATGCGTGCGCTCGGCGAGCCCATCGAGTCTGCGCACGATCGAGATCAGCTTCTCGCCGCGCGCCGCCATGCGCGACGCGAACAACGCCTGCAGCCCGATGCCAACCGAGACAGACCGTGCATCGACGATCTCGAGCGCGAACGAGCGGCGTGACTCGGGCAGGTGATCGAACGTGCGCATGCCGCGCAACGCGGCCTTCCGCGCGTGGTCCGACGTCTCTGACAGCTTCGACGAGATGTGAATCGAGAGGATGTCCTGCTCGGCGATGACCTCGTGGTAGTGCGCGAGGAAGACATCCTCGTCCGGCGGCTGCGTGCGCGGATGATCGTCGAGATCCTGCAGCATGCGGTAGAAATCGCGCGCCTTGATGTCGACGCCGTCGCGGAAGGACTCCTTGCCGAAGTGGACGGTCAGCGGCACGATCAGAATGTCGTGCGCGCGGGCGAGGAAGGCCGGAAGATCACTGGTCGAATCGGTGATGACGCGGACGCTGGCTTTGGGCTTCTCGGCGATCAGCGCGCCACGCTCCAGCATCTTGCGGAGCGCCTGCACGATCAAGCTGTCGACGGCTGGAATCCGGTCGAGCGCCTCGCCGACCGTGTCGAGGTTGTGGATCGCACGCGCCAGCATCTTCTCGTGCGGCGTCATCTCACCCGACGGGATGTCGTGCAGTGCCGCCACGCGGATCCGCACCTGCGGGTCGGGGAGATCAAGGTGCTGTTCCTCGAGGGCGAGGAGCAGCAGATCGTCGGTCGGCAGCGTCAGGTTCGATTCGGTTTCATGAATGCCGAGTCGCAGGCGAAACGGCACGCCCAGACGCCGCGCCAGGCGACAGTAGGCCTTCTCGCCCTCGGCGGTGCCGAGCCGAGCGGCGAACGGCCGACCGCGATCGAACGCTACCCAGCCCTCGCCGTAGTCGACCGTGCCGGTCACCAGGCAGCGGCCGAGCGCGCGGGTGAGATCGATCAGCGGCAGCTGCCCCGAGTCGCCGATGAGGTATCGCATCTCGAGGTCCGGATCGACGCCGATCTCTCGGCCGACCAGAACCAATCGAATGCGCCGCTGGATCTGATCGATGCCCAAACCGTCGACCGGCAAGAAGAGCACGTCGGCCGGACGCTGCCGATCCAGGTCGTCGCCGTGGCCCAGCACGACGAGAGTCCGTCGGATGGTCGACGGATCCTGGACCGAGAAGGCGTCGAGCAGGGCGCCATCGTCGAAGCCGTCGAGCTCCGCAGGGCCGACGATGACGCTCGGTCCAAGCCCGCGGGCGAACCGTCGCCCCTCGTCGAGGCTGCCCGTCGGCACCACCTCGTAGCCGCTCTGCGCCAGCCCTTGACCGACGCCGCGCCTGCGATCGTCGTCGGGATCAACGATGAGAACCGACGGCCTCATGCCTCTCCAGTCGCACCGTGGCCGCGCGAGCCGATCATCGCCCGCTCGCGCCGCCGGCCTGGACGGACGATGGTTTTTCGGGCATTGCCTCGGTCAGAGACGCCGGCTGCGCGGCCGCTGCCTGCGGATAGGTCCCGAGCACGCGCACACCGGGCGCGAGCTCGCGCAGGCGGTCGAGCGCTTCGACCATCGGCGCGGCATCGGCATGTGCCTCGACGTCGACGTAGAAGCGGTAGCGCCAGGGATCAGTGCCGATCGGCCGCGATTCGAGCTTCGCCAGGCGGATGCTCCGGCGCGCAAACTCTCCGAGCACCTCAGCGAGCGCGCCCGCGCGATGGTCGAGCCACAGGAGAAGCGAGGTCTTGCACGGCGCGTCGGCCGGGCACGGCGAAGCTTCCAGCGCGACCTCGACGAAGCGCGTCGCATTGTCTCGCTGCATCTCGATGCCCGAGCGCAGCACCTCGAGGCCGAACCGCTCGCCGGCCGAGCGACTGGCGATGGCGGCGACGGTCGGATCGCCGCCGTCCGCGACTTTGTGCGCCGAGCCGGCCGTATCGAATTCGGCCTGCGCCGCGATCCACGGTGTCGTGGCGAGGAAGGCGGCGCATTGCGCGAGCGCCTGCGGATGCGAGAGGACCCGGCGCAGACCTTCGAGCGTGGCTCCGGGCAGCACCAACAGACAATGCTCGATGCGGCTGACGACTTCCGCGTGGATCACCAACTCGCCATCGGCCAGAACGTCGTAGGTTTCGTTGATGCTGCCGGCCGTGCTGTTCTCGATCGGCAGCAGGGCCAGGTCGGCGCGGCCCGTGCGGACCTCTTCCACCGCATCGCGAACGCTGGCGAAGCCGGTCAGCAGCACGCCGCCCGGACGGCCGCCGTACCGACGCCGCGCGGTCAAATGACTGTAGGAGCCCTCGACGCCCTGATAAGTGACCCGCAGAGGGACGGTTTCGAGACCGCGAACGTGGGCCTGCTGATGCGAGATCGACATCTCGAGCAGCTGGCGGTAAATACGCTCGACGCCGTGCGCGTCAAGGCCGAGCTCGACCGCCAAGCCGCGCACGCGGCTCAGCACCACGTCCTCGCGCTGCTGATCTCGGAAGGGCGAGGCCACCTCCAGCTTTTTGCGCGCGATCCGCTCGACCGCTTCCATGCGATCGCGCAGGAGGGTCAGGATGCGCCGATCGAAGTCTTCGATCTCTTCGCGCAGCGCCTGCAGCTCGGGTCTGGACGACATCGTCAAGCTATTATGAAGCCTCAGCCCCCGCAGCGCCATGCACCGCCCGTGGCCTCTCACGGCGCGGCCGCGCCTTGGAGAATCGCCGCCTTGCGCCGTCCTCGCTCCTGGATCCTTGGCAGCTTCGCCCTCGCAGTCGTCGCGCTGTTCACCGGGGCCTGCGATCGGCAGTCCGCGTCGCCCTCGGACCACGACCCGCCGCCGATCGTGTTCGGGGTCGATCGGGATCTGCCGCCCTACAGCTTCGTCGACGAGAGCGGCGCGGTCCGCGGCCTGTCGGTCGATCTGCTGCGCAGCATCTTCGACAAGCTCGGATCCCCGCTCGAGATCCAGGCGGTGGCGTCCGAGGATCTCCACGATCGCCTCGAATCCGGCGCGGTCGACGCGCTGGCGCATGTCCCCTACACCGATCACCTCGCCGAGCGCTTCCTCCTCAGCCTGCCCCACACCGACGTCTCCGACGCCTTCTTCGTGCGCGTCGACACCGAACCGGGCGAGGGAGAGTCCGGCGACGTCGAGTCCGCGTGGCTGCAAGAACGCACCGTGGTCGTTCTGCGCGACGATCCGTCGTACGACTTCGCGGCGCGCTGGGCGGCCGAGGAGGATCTGCGGGCCGAGCCGAGCGTCGCGCGGGCGCTGCGGGTCCTCGCCTCGGGCGAAGCGGACCTGGCGCTCCTGCCGATGGAGCCGGCGCTGCTGCTGGCGAAGCGTCTGCGGCTGTCGCAGGTTCGCGTGCTGCCGAACGCACCGGTCGACTACACGCGCGGCTTGAGCTTCGCGGTGCGCCCGGACCATGGGGCACTGCTCGAGGATCTCGAGCGCGGTCTCATGATCGTCACGCGGGAGGGTGCCTACCTCGAGATCTACAACCGCTGGCAGACCGATCCCGGCGACTCCAGCCGTCTGCTGAACCTCCTCACCTGGACCTTGCTGCCGACCGCGGCGCTGATGCTTCTCTTCGGCGGCTGGTCTTTCGCCCTGCGGCGCACGGTCGCGGCCCGGACCCGCGAGCTCGAGCGGGCCGCCGCCGACCGCCGCGCGCTCGAGCGCCGCATCCAGCGCGCCGGCAAGCTGCAGAGCCTCGGCGCGCTG
>JBCBCF010000223.1:0-7291 GCA_038530905.1 Acidobacteriota bacterium | reverse complement strand
CGGGGATCGTGGAAGCGCAGTCGATCGGCCGCGCGCAGCTGCGCGCGGCAGCGTTCGATCGCCGGCTGCTCCGTGGTGAAGCGCTCTGCGGAGTTTCTTGGGGGGGCGCCGTTTCCGGGAGCGTCGCCGCCTCTCGCGGTCATCGCTCGGCGGCGCCGAGATCCACCAAGCCGCGCCGCTCGAGCTGTGCCATCGCCTGCTCGCAGCGCTCGAGCCGGCGACGCATCTTCGACAGCGAGGTAAGGCCCACGTGGTAAAGCCGGAGCAAGGCTTCGTCGACATCGCCAGCGAGTGGCTCGGAGCGGTCGACGAAGCGGTCGAGGGCATCGGCGGGCTGTTCCGCGCGGTCGTAAACGCGGGCGAAGAATTCGGTCGGCGTGAGGTCGAACACCTCGAGAATCGCCAGGACGTGCCACACCTTGATGTCGAGATTCTGGGCCAGAAGTTGCGACAAATAGCCTTTCGAGAAGCCGGCCAGTTGTTCGACTTTGCGCTGGCTGTGATCCGAGCGCTTGATCATGCGTCGAATCTCGACCAGGACGGGCTGCGTCTCCTGTTTCCAATCACGCGTCACGATGTGGCTCCCGCCCCTCGACAAGCTCCGTTGAGGATCATTTACCTGCATCTTACAGCTAGCTGCGAACGCCTTTGGTCGACCGCGCGTACGCTGCCAAGATGATCTCGTCCTCCCCATTCCTGCGCGCGCGCGGCGCTGTTCTCCTCTCTCTCGTCGTCGCCGCCGCCATCGCGGTGGCCGGCAGCCGCTCGGGCTCCGCGCCTGCACATGCGGCTGGCGGACTCGTCGTCGAGGAGTTGATCGTGGTGCTGCCGCCGCACACCGCCGGCTCGCTGGCTCGCCGCGTTCACGACGAGGCGCTGCCGAGCTGGCGGCAGGCTGCCGCGGCGCTCGACCTGCCGCTGCGCGAGGTCCAGGCCGCCCAGGGCGCACCCGCCGAGGTCCATCTGGCGCCGCTCTTGATCTACCAGGACGCGCGCGGGCGCTCGATCTTCCAGGGCCGCTTCACCGACGTTTCGAAGCTTGAGCATTTTGTTCGCACCCGCCGGGTTCTCGAGCCGAGCGGCGGCCTGGCCGAGTGGAACGATCTGCCCGCGATGGAGATCGGCCGCGCGCGCATCGCCACGCCGCTCAAGATCACGCCGCTGGCAGGCGAGGCGCCGGCCGGCTTCGATGCCAACGCCTTCGCCACCGAGGCCCGCGCGGCCCTGCTCGACGGCTTCGACCGCCTGAGCTGGCGCGAACGGATCGATCTCGGGCCGTCCGACCGACTCTTCTACCTCGACTTCCATCCCCATCGATCCGCCGCCGGGACGCTGTCGGTCTCGATCGCCGTCTTCTCGCAGTTTCATTGTCTGGACCCGGTGTTTCAGGAGTTCGACGCGCCGATCTCCGGCCCTTGGTCGCAGCGTCGCGAGGTCTTCGCGCGTGCGGCCGCGCGCCTCGAAGACGAAGTCCTGGCGCAGATCCGCAGCTCCGAGCGCGGCGACGGATTCGTCGCGCTGCCGAGCGACGCGCCGGCACCGAGCTGGGAGTCGCTGGGCCTGGAGCTACCCGCAGAGCGCCCGGCCGCCGAGCGGGTGCAGGTGGCCGACGATCTGGAGCTGCCGCGCAGCTGGGAGATCCGGCCGCCGAGCCCGGGCGAGCCGCCGCGGCTGACGTTTCGCTTCCCGGCACCGCTCGAGCGCTACACCGGCGAGGTTGCCGAACTGTCCGGCCGACTCGAGCTCGACGCGGGCGAGTCCGACCGCCTGCCGCCCATCGAGTCGGCGCGCGGCTGGATCGAGGCCGCCACCGCGACCGTGACCATGGGCGATAGCGCGCTCGACGCGGCCATCCGTTCGAAGATGATCCGCAGCGATCGATTCCCCGCCGCGCGCTTCGAGCTCGGGGGCGTTCGCGCCGGTGCCGCGGCCCTCGCCTGGGGACAGACCTCTCAGCTCGTCGCCGACGGAACCTTCCGCATGGTCGGCGAGCCGGTGCCAATCGAAGTGCGGGCCGAGCTCGAGCCGGTGCTCGGTGACCGCGGCGAGCCGCTCTTGCGCGTGCGCGCCAGCTTTGATCTGCGGCTTGCCGAGCCCTTCGGCATCGACGGGCCGGACGGCCCAGCTCCTGCCCGCGATACCCTTCTGTTCCACCTCGACTTCGTGATGCAAGAGGCGTCCTGAGGCCGAGCAACGGATCGCCCGCCGGCGATCGACCCTAAGGAGTCCTTCGATGTCGACACGTTCTCTCAACGCCGTGCCCACGCTCGGCCTGTCGGTGTTCGCCCTTCTGGCACTCGGGCTCCTGGCGCTGCCGCTCGTCGCCGACAATGACGGAGCCAACGGTGAGGCCGACGCCGGGTCGCCGGGCTCGCTCGAGTGGAAGGCATCGAGCGACCGCTACGACGCGCACGGCACCTTCGAATCCTGGCGCTTCCTCGAGGTCGAGCTGCCCGACGGGGACTTCGAGCGCGGCCGCGCGGTCTTCGAGGTCGATCTGGCGTCGGTCTCCGAGCGCTCGGAGAAGCTGGCCGCTCACCTGCGCGACCCGGACTTCTTCGACGTTGCGCGCTTTGCGACCTCGAAAGTCACGATCGACCGCGCCGAGGCGATCGAGAACGACCGCTACCGGGCGACCGCCACGATCTCGCTCCATGGTTTGACCAACGAGGTACCGGTGGAGTTCGAGGTCGTGTCGCGCGAGCCGACCCGCATCCAGGGCGCGGCGACCCTGCCGCGCCTCGACTTCGGCGTCGGCGTGGGCTTTGACTCGATCGACCAGAACGTCGAGATTCTCTTCGACGCGACGCTGCCCGGCATCTGAGGCTCAGAGGGTCCTCGGCGCGGTGCGAGCCCCGGCGCTCGTCAGGCCCTGGCCTCCGAGCCGCTTCACCCCGTGTCAGACGCCGTCGTTCTCACCTTTGATCGCGGCACGCTCCTGGTTCGCGGTCTCGATCCGGCCGGCGCGGCCCGTCATCGCCTGACGCTGGCCGGCTGCGCATGGGACGACCGCGTTGGCAGTTTTCGCGGTGAGGCGCGGCGCTACCGCGAGATCCTGACCGAGCTGCATCGCTCCGCGCTCGAGATCGACAACCGGGCCGGTGGATTCGAGCAGCTCGACGTGCGCTCGCGCGACGAGAGGCGGCCCTACGACTATCAGCGCGAGGCGATCGACGCCTTCTTCGACCAGGGACGCCGCGGGGTCGTCGTGCTGCCGACCGGCGCGGGCAAGACGTTCGTGGCGCAGAGAATCGTTGAGCGGCTGGCGCGTCCAGCGCTTGTCGTCGCGCCGACCCTCGACCTCGTGCAGCAGTGGGTCGGGGTGCTCAAGACCGCGTTCGACTTCGACATCGGCATGATTGGTGGCGGCTCGTACGATCCGCGTCCGCTGACCGTCACGACCTACGATTCGGCGCATCTCCACATGGAGCGCCTCGGCGATCGCTACGCCCTGCTCGTCTTCGACGAATGCCACCACCTGCCGGGCGCGACCTATCGCCTCGCGGCGGAGATGTCGCTGGCGCCGTTCCGCCTCGGCCTGACCGCCACCCCCGAGCGCGAGGACGGCGCCGAGTCCGTGCTTGATCGGCTGATCGGCCCGCTGATCTATCGGCGCGAGATCGGTGAGCTGGCCGGCGACTATCTAGCCGATTACGACACGGTGCGACTGCGTGTTCGGCTGTCCGAAGACGAGCGCTGCGAGTACGAGCGCGAGCGGGGTCTCTATCGCGGTTTCGTCGAGGACGAAGGCTTGCGCCTCGGCGGGCGCCACGGCTGGCAGCGTTTCCTGCAGGCGACCTCGCGCAGCGAGCGTGGGCGCCGCGCTTTCCTCGCCTATCGAGCGCAGAAGGCGATCGCCCAGGGCTCCGAGGCGAAGCTGCGCCTGCTCGAGACACTTCTGGCGCGCCACCGCAGCGATCGGGTGCTCGTCTTCACCAGCGACAACGCCACCGTCTACAAGATCTCGCGTCGGTTCTTGATCCCGGCCATTACGCATCAGACCAAGCTCAAAGAGCGGGTCGAGTTTCTCGAAGGCTTCTCGTCCGGGCGTTTCCCGTTCCTGGTGACGTCGCGGGTGCTGAATGAAGGTGTCGACGTTCCAGAAGCGAGTGTCGGCATCGTGCTCTCCGGCACCGGCAGCGTGCGCGAGCACGTCCAGCGGCTTGGGCGCATCCTGCGCCGCGCCGAGGGCAAGCGTGCGGTGCTCTACGAAGTGGTGGCCGAAGAAACGGCGGAAGAACACACCTCGGAACGTCGGCGCCAGCATGGCGCTTATCGTCGCCGCGCGTGAGGCCCTTGCGCTCGGCTAGCATCCGTCGGTGCTCACCACGGATCTGGTCGCCGCGCGCGTCGTCAAGGGAACCATCCGCCCGCGCTGGGTCAATGAGGACGACGACGAGCTGCTGGCGCTCGCCGAGCGACTGATCGCCGCCTTCGCCGAGCATCGCGGCCGGACGCGCGACGCTCTCGACGCTTCCCTGCGCGACCTTGCCGGCGCCGAGCCGCGCATCCAGCTGCACCGCGGCCTGGCCAAGCTGCTGCTCGATCGCTGCGACTTCGCAACGGTCTCACCGCATCCCCCGAACGAGCTGCGTGCGGCCGTGTTCACCGCCGCCGCCGACGCCTGGCGTGGCGCTGGCGGTGAAGACGGCGGCCTGGCGGTGATCAACCGAGGCGCCGTGCTCGAGCACGTCGCCCTGACACTCGATGCCCAGGGTGGCGAGACCGCACTCGATGACGGCCCGGCGCCTGATGACGAGGCAGCCAGAGCCGCGCCAGGCGGTCGGACCGCAGCCGATGCGCCTGGGCTGGATCCCGCCGCTCTCGATGCAGCGCTCTATGCCGATCTCGACGGCGAGCAGGTGCTGACCGAGTTTCGCTCGGTCGACGCCGTATGGCTGCTGCGCCGCTACAACGTGGCGCTGGCTCAAGGCGTGCTGCTGCGTGCCCGCGAGCTGCGCATCGCGCTCGCTGACGACGCGCCGCGCCGCCACCGGGCCCTATTCCGCAAGATCAAATTCTTCCGCCTGATGCACCGCGTCGAGCGCCGCCCGGAAGGCGGCTGGGATCTGGTGCTGGACGGGCCGATGTCCGTCCTCCGCTCGAGCGGTCGGTACGGCCTGGCGATGGCCAGCTTCTTGCCGACACTGCTGTGCTTCGACGATTGGAGTCTCGAGGCCGACGTCGCCTGGGGACGGGCGCGGAGCCAACGGCGCTTCGAGCTGTCGTCCACCGACGGGCTGTGCTCTCATGCGCGCCTTGACGGCCAGTGGCAGCCCGACGAGCTGCAGGGTCTGCCGGAACGGGTCGAGGCGCTCGATCGCGGCTGGCGGCTGGTGGTGGGCGGCGAGTTGATCGACCTCGGCGGCGCTGGTGTCCTGGTGCCGGACTTCGTGGCCGAACATCGCGCCACCGGTGCTCGCGTGCCGATCGAGGTCTTCGGTTTCTGGAATCGCGGCGCCGTCGTTCGTCGCCTGGAGCTTCTGGCCCGCCACGGCCCGCCGCGGCACGTGCTCGCGCTGTCGGCTTCTTTGGCCGCCGGGCTCGATGCGCTCGAGGAGCTGCCGAGCCTCGTCTACGTCTTTCGCAAGCGGCCGATTGCCGGCAAATTGATTGAAGTGTTGGAACGCTGTCGAGGAGCCTGACCCTTGGCGCGCGCGATCTGGGGTATGCTCCCTGGCCCGAGTTCGGCGCTTGTGATTTTTTTCACAAGCTCCCCTTGGCAGCGTCGAAGGATGCGCTATGCTCGGGTGGAGCGTGAACGACGACCGGGCCTAGAAGCTCAATCGAGGCCTCCGACAGCCCCCTCGCCTGTCGCGTTCTGTTCGATGATTTTGAATGGCCGCACGGCCTCGCTCCGCGTCCTCTTTTCAGCCGCCGTCGCTCCATTGACGCGGCGACGACACGAGTCCGATGTCGAGAGAATGCTCTCGGTCCCTCGTGCCCAGGTCGCCGGCAGAGTCATGCAGCGAGAACAGGATCGAGATGGCACAACTCTTCGGCCCTAGCAGCAACATCTACTCGAAGCTCAGCATCGCCCTGGTGCTTCTGCTCGCCGGCGGTGGTTTGGCGATGGTCTTGGCGTTCGAACGGTCGCCCTACAAGACCAACGAGAACGTCGTGTACACCCAGCCCATCAAATTCAGCCACGATCATCACACGGCTGGTCTGGGTATCGATTGTCGGTATTGTCACTACACGGTCGAGCAGGCGGCCTCTGCCAACATCCCCCCGACCGAGCTGTGCATGAACTGCCACAGCCAGGTGTGGGCGGACAGCCCGATGCTCGAGCCGGTGCGAGCGAGCTACCGGAACAACGTGCCGATCGAGTGGAACCGCGTCCACGATCTGCCGGACTACGTCTACTTCAACCACTCGATCCACGTGGCCAAAGGCGTCGCCTGCACCGAATGCCACGGGGCCGTCAACGAGATGCCGCTGATCAAGCGCGGCGCCTCGCTGCAGATGAATTGGTGCCTCGACTGCCACGAGGATCCTGCGCCCCACCTGCGGCCGCCGTCCGAAGTCACCAACTTCCGCTGGACCCCGGAGGACGATCCCGCCTTCGATGGTGATCTCGACGCGTACCACCAGCAGCTTGCCGAGGCTGCCGAGATCTCCGATCAGTGGCGCCTGTGGAGCTGCTCGACGTGCCATTACTGATGCGTACCTTTTCGGTACGAAATGATTTTCGACGCGCGATCACGCACGCACCTTTCTTTAGATTGAATCGAGAGACGCGATGAAGGATCCGCTTCCAGCCGCCGCCCCGGCCCAGTGGCGCAGCCCCGAGCACCTCGCCGAGACACCCGAGCTGCGCGAGATCGTCCAGCGCGAGCTGCCTGCGGGTGCTTCCCAGCTCGGCGAGGTCGACCGCCGCCGCTTTCTGCAGCTCTCCGGTGCCTCGCTCGGCCTCGCCGGTCTCTCGGCCTGCACAAAGCAGCCACCCGAGAAGATCGCCGCGTATGTTCGACAGCCCGAGGACATCGTGCCGGGCAAGCCGATGTTCTACGCCACCTCGGTCGACAACGGTGGCTATGCGCAGCCGGTGCTGGCCGAAAGCCACATGGGGCGACCGACGAAGGTCGAGGGCAATCCGGAGCATCCGGCGAGCCTCGGTGCGACGACCGCGATCACTCAGGCGACAGTTGCCGAGCTCTACGATCCGGATCGCTCGCAGGCGATTTTGAACCTCGGTCGTATCCGCTCCTGGGGAGCATTCCTGCAGCAGGTCGAGCAGCTTCGGCGCGGCCTGACGGTCGAGGGCGTCGATGGCGCTGGTCTGGCGATC
>JBCBCF010000222.1:0-7312 GCA_038530905.1 Acidobacteriota bacterium | reverse complement strand
TGGCTTCCCTGGACCGATTTGCCGGTTCTTCAGTGGGCGGAGGACAACACCGCGGTTCCCGAAGCCGTGTTGCGATGGCTGGTGGTCGAGGCGTCCCGCGGCCACGAAGCGCATCTGTCTTCCGAAGTCCGAGCCGGCTTCGATCTTCTCGACCCCGCGTCGCGCGCCGCGCTGGCGGTCGGCGTGCTCGAGTTGTGGCTGGGAAGCGAGCCGTCGGGATCGGCGAAGCTCGCCGGTTTGGGCAGCTTCTCGGCGGCGATCGGCGGCAGCGAGCGGATCGTGTCGCGGATCGATTCGGTGATCTGGCGCGATGCCAAGACCCGAACGCCGCGAGCCCGAGCCCTGGTTCGGCTTCTCGCGGCGATCGATCAACCGGCGGCGCTTCGAGCTCTTCTGAACCTTCGAGCAACGATGCGCACCGCGAGCGTGCGAAAGGAGGCCGCGGAAGCGCTCGAAGAGCTTGCACAGGCTCGTGGCTGGACCGCCGCCGACCTCGACGACTGGATGCTCCCGCATCTTGGCTTCGACGCAGAGGCAACGACGCGCGTCGGCGAGCCACCGCGGGCCATGCGTCTCGATCCAAACAGCTTGAACCTCGAGTGGCTCGACGGCCCGGGTGACGAAGCAGAACGCAAGCACCTTCAGAAACAGCTGCGGGCTGCATGGAAGAGCCAAACGCGGCGCTTCGAAGAGGCGATGGTGGGAGGCAGGAGCTGGACGGTCATGGACTGGCGGGAGCGTTTCATCGAGCATCCTTGGGCAACGTGGCTTTGCCGTCGCCTGATCTGGCGTCACGAAGGCGACGCGGGGGCTGCCGCATCGTTCCGGCCAACTCAGGATGGCGCCATCGACGCCGATGGAACGTCGATTGAGCTGCCATCCGCCGGTCGTGTGCAACTGGCGCATCGGCTCCTGCTTGAAGACCGGGTCGCCGATGCGTGGAGCCGCCAGATCGCGAACCGTTCGTTCGCTCCGCTCTTCGATCAGCTGCGGCCCGCTCATCGGCTTGGCACGCAGCTTGAGGGAGTCCGGATGGTCGAACTCCCGTCGGCTGAGTGGATCGACGTCAACTTCGCCAAAGCGCAACGCGTCTTGCGCCAGCGCGGCTATACCCGCGGACGGAGCTATGACGACGGGCGGCTCTTTCGTTTCGTCAAGCGCTTCGCCGAACTCGACCTCGCTGCTCATCTGGAGGTCTGCGAGTTGGGCGAAGCATCGACGCGATCGCTCGAGATCCGAGGGTTCTGCTTCTCGCGCGCCTCGGCTCGAGTCTCGACCGAATTCGACGTGCCGAGGCTGCGCTTCGCCAAGATTCCGGCGTTGCTGTACAGCGAGACGCGCCAAGACTTCGACGACTTGCTCGCTCTGCCAAGAGCGCGATGATCGCGACTTGATTCGACGGACAGGCGGCCGTGAACCTCGTCGGCGGTCCGCGATCGCGGCGTCGCATCGCTCCGATCTTGGGCCGTGTCATTGGGGTCGATCCGCCCTCCTGAAGAGGATCTCAGTCTTTCGTTGCACCTCGAGCCCCTGAACCAGCGGCTCGGTGAAGAGATCTCGCGTCCACGGCGAGTCGATCGTCTTCGCGTCGAGTCACTCGCGCTCGGGAACGCGATCGCCAAGCACAGCGAGAAAAGCGGCATGAGCCGGTTCTGCTTCGATCGCCAAGGAAGCTCAGAGTCGGGTCCTCGACCTGGGCGATTCATTCGGCCCAGAAGACGTCCCGTCGCAGACTCGCGGCGCGTCTCTCGCTGAACGTCGCGAGACCGCGGCACGTCAGAGAGCTCGTCGGAACCGGAGCCGCGGCTGCGCCCACGAGAGGCAGTCGGGCCGCGCGCACGAGGGCGGCCTTGACAAGGCGCCGGCCTCGGATCATAGTTCACCATATGGTAAACAATAGCGCAGAGCTCGACGCTGTCTTCGGGGCCCTCTCCGACGCCACCCGTCGAGCGATGCTGGCCCGCCTGGCCGCCGGGCCAGCGACCGTGGGTGAGCTGGGAATGCCCTTCGGCATCACCAAGGGCGCCGTCTCGAAGCACGTGAAGGTGCTCGAACGCTCGGGTCTCCTGGCCCGCGACGTCCAGGGGCGAGTGCACCGCTGCCAGCTCGATCCAGCGCCACTCGGGCAGGCCGCCCGCTGGGTCGAAGACGTGCGCGCCCACTGGGAGGCGCGGTTCGACGCGCTTGCCGACTACCTCGAAGAACTCCAGGCCGACGCCGCCCCGGCGCCGGCGACCAAACAGGAAGGACCCCATGAGTGACGCCACGCGAAGCCTTCAATCCGTGACCCTGAAACGCATCTTCGAGGCCCCGATCGACCTGGTCTACGAGACCTGGACGCAGGCTCAGCACGTTGAGCGGTGGATGAAGTGCGACGTCCAGGCCACGCTCGAGGTCGAGAATTGGCTGCCGGAAGTCGGGACCAGGTTTGCGACGCGGATGGTGTTGGCCGGCGTCTTCGACACCAGTGGCTCCGGACGCTTCCTGGAGGTCGAACCACCCCACCTGCTGGTCTACGCCCTCGACCCTGATCCGGAGCTCGAGGTGCCCGCGATGACGGTGCGCGTGGAGTTCCGGGACCTGGGCGGGCGAACGGAGCTGACCTTGACGCACTCCGGCATCCCCACCGATCGCCTCTGCGGCATCATCGAGGGCGGCTGGACCGCGAGCCTCGCACAGCTGCAGGACCTGCTCTCGGAGCCATCCCTTGCCGAGCGGGCGGCGGCGTCATGAGCACGCTCGACGTCACGGTTTCGGACGTCATCGACTCACCGGCGGAGGCCGTCTACGGGGCGCTTGGCGCCATCGAAGACATTCCCCGTCGCGACGCGGCCGTCCGCCGGATCGAGTTCCTGAGCGACCAGAGATCCGGCGCCGGCACCCGGTTTCGCGAGACCCGGGCGATGGGAAAGCGCCTCGTCGAGACCGAGCTCGAGGTCACCGAAGCGGTGCCCGGCGAGTCGATCCGCTTCGTCTCCGACGCGGGCGGAACGGTCTGGGACACGCTCTACTCCTGTGCTCCAGAAGGCTCCGGCGGCCTCGCAACGCGACTCACCATCGCGATGGAGGCACGGCCCGACAAGCTGCTCCCGAAGCTGACGAATCGCCTGATCTTGCCGCTGGTGCGCCGCGGCATGGCGAAGCACCTGAGAGAGCTGAAGGCCCATTGCGAAGCCGCCCATCCCTCGCTGGGCACCTGACGGGCAACGCGCTCTCCCTCTCGTTTCTGACCAGAACGGGGGCCCGCGTCGGTCAAAACAGGCGCAGGCGGCGGACGGGCGCCGAGCAAGGCGGCCAGGGCAGCCAGCCCGGGGGCTCACCGCCGGGATGCTCACCCCAAAAGTCTCGATGACCAAGTCGCCGATGGCGACCTCCGCCGGGCCGCCGGCAACCGGAGAGCGGCTTCGAGGCGTGAGCGTCGAACCTCGACAGGGCCCGTGATGGATCCAGCGAAAACAGTGCACCGAACCGGGTCAAGTCAGATCCCCGAGCTCGGCTGCACGAGTCGGCTCGCGATGCGCGCAGGCGCTCGAGGGTAAAAAGAAGCGATTTCCTCGACACGCTCTAGACGCCGCCATGCCTGACGGGCACCTGCGTTCCAGCTGTCTGAGCGGACGGTCGCAAGATGGACGAGGAATCGATCAGAGTCCGGGGGGCGAGAGCCATGCCTGCTCCAGCAAGAATCCGTCGACCGAAACAGAGCACGCTCAGCCTCGTGGCCTTTGGCCAGATCGCCTCCGGCCAGATGGCCTGTCGCCAGATCGCCCCCGTCCAGAGCGTCCCTCATCAGGCAGCCCGGCCTGCGGCAGCAGGTCAGCTCGCGCAAAGCCGGCATGCTCTGTGATCTCTCCGACCGAACAAGGAACCGGGTTCTCGAGCATTGGGCCGCGGTGGACGAAGGTGTGAAACTCGCCACGCTCCCCGCAAGGGTCGACCTCGGCGGGAAGACCACGCAAGAGATCGGCATCGAGACTCCGACCGAGCATCTCGTGGCCGAGAAAGCGACGATCGACGGCGACCACCCGCGCCTCCACCCCGCCCGCGAGCATCTCGAGAGCCAGCTCGCGCGTCTCCCGTCCCCACAGCGGAAAGAGCGGCTCGAGCCCGGTGCCTTCGAGCTGGCGTTCTCGATAGGCGCGAATCTCGTCGAGGAAGATGTCGCCGAAGACGACGCTCTCGATGCCAACGCTCTCGGCTCGTCGCCAGACGTCCTGCAGCCGTGCCTCGTAGGTCTCGTTGCTCGCCGGCCACGGCAGCGGCACCGGCCACCACTCGAGCCCTGTCGCGTTCGCCTGTCGCTCCACCAGCTCGCGCCGCACATGGTGCATGCCGACGCGGCCTGATGTCTCATCCAGCGTCGTGAACAGCGCAACCACCTCCAGGTCTCGCCGCTGCCGGCAGAGGTGGAGGGCCCACGCACTGTCCTTGCCCGAGCTCCAGGCCAGCAGGGCGCGCCGAGGCGAGGGAACCTGTGCGGACGGATCGGTCATGCATTTCTCCGGGAGGAGCCTGTCGACACCAACCCGATCCACCGAAGCGGGCCGACCGCCCGCCCCAGGGGCCGACAACGTGCGACGAGAGTCAGAGTCTTGCGATCTTCAGGTCGATCGTCAGCAGGAGACAAGATTCCAGGTGGTGATGGGCGCACCGAGAGATCGATCACCACGGAAGAGATCGGCCCGAACGATTGATGCGGAACTGCAGGCCCGACCCCAACCCCCGCGGGCTCGGGAGGATCTCGGCTCGAGAGGATCTCGGCTCGAGCGGATCTCGGCTCGAGCAGGTCTCGGATTGCGTCGCGCATGTGCCGTCGAGACGATCGCCGGGGCGGAGTTGCTGGGACAATGTGGCTGTCGAAGCGTCTTCGACCGGGCGAAGACCGAGCTAGTTCCTTGCCCGTCGGGTTCGAGGCGACGCTCAGTCGCCGCCGCGATCACCGAGCTCGACCCAGCTCGCCCTATGCGTTCATCCCTCGGAGTTCCGAGGCCGATGGACTCCACCAGGGCTTTATCCGCAGCGCCTCCGACCTGGCGACCGAATCGTGGCAAGGTCAGCCCACCCCGACCGACGATGAGACGCTGACCCCTTCACCGATCCAGTCCTGAGACCACCCATGCTCGAATCGATCGAGAGTCTGCTGACGCGCTTCCTCCCTGTGAACCTTGGAGAGCGTGCCCTCGGTGCGCTTGCGGTGGGCGCCGCCCTGCTGCTGCTCGCCGTGTTGGCTGCACTCTCCTACGTCGTCGCCAAGAGGCTTCTGCTGCGGGTCGTTGCGTTCGCCGTCGCGCGAACGAAGACCGACTGGGACGATCGTCTGCTGCGGCATCGCGTCTTCTTCTGGCTGACCCATCTGGCGCCGGGAGCAGTGCTGTTCCGCTTCGCGCCTACGGTGCTCGAGGGCGCCGAGGGACTTGGCGCGGGCATTCGGATCGGAGCGCAGGTGTATTTGATCGTGGTCGGCCTGCTGGTGGTCGACGCGCTCCTGAACGCCCTCCTCGAGATCTACAACACCTTCTCGGTCTCTCGCGAGATTCCTCTCAAGGGCCTGGTCCAGGTCGCCAAGATTGTTCTGTATCTGACGACGCTCCTGATTGTCGTCGCGACGTTCTTGGGCGAGTCGCCGATCGTCTTGCTGAGCGGGCTCGGAGTGCTGGCATCGGTGCTGATGCTGGTCTTCAAGGATGCGATTCTCGGCTTTGTCGCTGGGATCCAGCTTTCGACCAATCGCATGCTGTCGAAGGGCGACTGGCTCGAGATGCCGAGCTATGGCGCCGACGGCGACGTGGTCGATATCGCGCTGACGACCGTGAAGGTGCAGAACTTCGACAAAACGATCACGACCATTCCGACATATGCGCTCATCAGCCAGTCGTTCAAGAACTGGCGCGGCATGGCGGAGTCGGGCGGTCGGCGAATCAAGCGCTCGGTGGTTGTCGACATGGGCACCATCCGACTGTGCACGGAAGGGATGATCGAGCGCTACTCGGAAATTCGTTACATCGCAGCCTATGTCGAGCGCAAGCGGCGGGAGCTCCGCGAATGGAACGCCGCGCAGGGAGTCGAGCACTCGAGCATTGTCAACCAAAAGCATCTGACCAACGTCGGCACCTTCCGCGCCTACCTCGTGGCCTATTTGAAGAATCATCCTGAGATCCATCAGGAGATGACCCTTCTCGTGCGCCAGCTGGCCCCAACGCCCGATGGTCTTCCGATCGAGATCTACTGCTTCACGAGAGACACGGCCTGGGCCCGGTACGAGTCGATCCAGGCCGACATCATGGATCACGTTCTCGCCATCGCCCCGGAATTCGATCTGCGGGTGTTTCAGCGCCCGAGCGGCGGTGACCTGGCGGCGGCCTCGCGGCACTTCGGCGACCCGCCGGCAAGCGCCTAGTCGCGAACCGGAACGAAGAGCGTCGACGCAGCGCTCGCTGTGGCGTCGGAACAGATCATCGGTTGCATCACGCAGAAGGATCAAGGACCGCGCGGCGGCTGGCTCCGCGAACTCGTCGAACACCAGAAGGCGCAGGCGCAAAGGAAGCCACCGCCGGTGGCGATGAAAACGAAAACCATGCTGAGTCCAGCGTCGGCCCACGTCGTGGTGGCCTGGCCCTGAGTCGCCAGCCCAATCCAAGAGAGGAGAACGGGAAGCAGGGGGACAGCTCCGAGGACCAATCCGAGCGTCAAGACCCGGCGGCGTTCGAATCGGCTCGTCTTGGCCCAACGCCAGGCCATCGGCAGCCCGACAACGAAGATGGCGCCGCAGGTCGTGGCCCAAGCGAGCAGCGCGACATCCGTCCAGTCTCGCAGAATCTCAGCGCGCCCGATGCTGATTCCGCCGGCCGCAGACCTGGCATGTAACGGGAGAAATGCGAGGACCCACAAGAACACCGCGCCTGGTGCGACCAAGGCCGCTCTGGCCAACGTGTTGATCCGCGGCTGCAACTGGCGGACGCGCCAGGTGCCGCGAGCGGCGTGGCGTAGGTCGAACGCAAGGGCCACCAGAAGGCCCCAAAGCGCAACATTGAGCAGTCCCGAGCTCCAATCCCATTCGCGGCCGACTTCTCGTTTGCCGCGCACGCCTTGAGTCGGGCGGTCGACGACCGCGGCGATCGGCCAGCCCCAGCTCGCGACGCGTTCGTCGACGCTCTCGCTTTCAGAGATCGCCGTGTCCCACCTCGAGGCATGCACCAGGATCTCTGCCGAGAACACCAGGCTGACGAATGACAGAGCCGCACCCAGACCCAGGCAGAGGAAGAGATGCAGCCATCCTGGTGCGCTCCTGATCACGGGCGCTCTGGGAAGACAGGCC
>JBCBCF010000221.1:0-7337 GCA_038530905.1 Acidobacteriota bacterium | reverse complement strand
CGGGCAGCGCACGCCTTTCGGCACGTAGACGAACGAGCCATCGGAGAACACGGCCGAGTTGAGCGCGGCGTAGAAGTTGTCGCGATACGGCACGACCGAGCCGAGATATTTGCGCACCAGCTCCGGATGCTCATGCACGGCTTCGGAGAAAGACAGGAAGAGAACGCCCATCTCCTCGAGCTTGCCTTTGAAGGTCGTGGCCACCGAAACGCTGTCGAACACCGCGTCGACGGCGACACCGGCGAGGACCTCCTGCTCGCGCAGCGGGATCCCGAGCTTCTCGTAGGTCGCGAGGATCTCGGGATCGACCTCGTCCAGGCTCTTCGGGCGGTCCTGTGTCTTCGGCGCCGCGTAATAGTGCATGTCTTGGAAGTCGATCGGCGGATGCTCGACCTTGGCCCAGGTGGGCATGTCCATGGTGCGCCAATGGGCAAGGGCCTTGAGCCGCCACTCGAGCAACCACGCGGGCTCGTCTTTCTTGGCCGAGATGGCACGCACGACGTCCTCGTCGAGGCCTTTGGGGAAGATCTCCTGCTCGACGTCGGTGACGAAGCCGGCCGTGTACTCGCGCTGGGCGAGCTCTTCGATGGTCTGGGTCTCGGATTGGGTCATGGCATCTCCGGTAAGACTCGTGGGCGGCCGGTCGGAGGCTAGGGCGTCGCTGCAACGTGGCGCCTGAACGTTGAATTCCTTGGCTGGGCGAACGCAGGCCGGAAGAGGCTGCGAGGTCGGCGGGCTGCTGCCCTTCCGCCTGTCCGCCGTCAGAGCGGCTCGATGTCGGTCCTGCGGTCCCGCGTCGCAAGCGACCGCGGGCGCAGAGTCAGCTCGTCGTCAGATTGTTTTCGGGGCGCACCGACAGCTGGATGAGCGGCGGCAGCACGCCGGGCGCGAGGTCGGCGAGCGTAATGGCGATCAGAGCATCGCGCACTGCGGCGTCGATCCGCCGCCACGTGCTGCGAATGCGGCAAGAGGCTTCGAGGCTACATTGGCCGGGAGAGCTGTCCGAGCACTCGACGAGGCCGATCGGCCCTTCAAGCGCCTCGATCATCTCTACGAGTGGGATGTCGGCTGGCACCTTCGCCAGCTGGTAGCCACCGTGCGCTCCGCGATGCGAGGTCAGGAGCTGGCCCTTGACCAGCAGCTTGAGAATCTTCTGAACCATCGGCACCGGCAGCTGGGTGGCGTCGGCGAGCTGGCCTGCTGTCTTGAGCCGGTCCAGATCTTCGGCGAGATGCGACATCAAGACGATGCCGTAGTCCGCCTGTTTGGTCATTCGCAGCATCAGTGATCCGGCGTCTTCGCGTTCGAATGGGTTGTGCGTTGCCCGAGTCGGGAGCTCGGCGGATGGTTGTCGCCGAAGATCGCTGTGGCCGAACACCGCGAGTGGGCTGGCCGCGGAGACGTACTGACGACGGTACCATGACACACGATGACTGTCGACAGACAAAGCGACGAGGCCGTCCAGGGTGCCGGGCCGTGAGCCTCCTATGACCTCAACCGCCGTCACCGAGTGGATCCGCGCCCACCGCTCGGGCGATCCCGACGCGTTCGACCGGCTCGTCGAGCTGGTCTATGACGACCTCCGCCGCATCGCTCGCCAGCAGCGACGCGGGCGCTCGGCGACGCTCGAGACCTCGGCGCTGGTGCATGAGGCTTATCTCCGTCTGTCGCGCGCCGATCCGGCCTGGAACGACCGTCGACACTTCTACGCCGTCGCGGCTCGCGCCATGCGCCAGATCTTCGTCGACCATGCGCGTCGCCATCGGAGGGCGAAGCGCGGCGGCGACGTCGACAAGGTGCCGTTTGACGAGGCGATGGACGCGCCGGTGTCGGCGCCGGTGGAACGTGCGCTGGCGATCGACGAGGCGTTGCGGCGTCTCGAGGCGAGCGAGCCGCGTCTGGTTCGGGTCGTCGAATGTCGGTTCTTCGCCGGCCTGTCCGAAGAAGAGACGCGCGACGTTCTCGAGGTGTCATTGCGCACGGTCCAGCGCGATTGGCAGCGGGCGCGCGAGGTGCTGCGTTCGATTCTGTCGGACGGCGACGTCGGCGATCGCGGGTGACGCTCGACAGCCTCAGGCCGGCGCTCAAGCGTCGAGAACTTCGCGCACCTTGCGGGTCAACGCCTCCGGCGTAAAAGGCTTCGCAAGGAATGCCGCGTCCCGCTCGGTGATCATCTTCACGCCGACGTGCGAATCGGTGTAGCCGGACATGAAGAGGATGCGGAGCTCCCCATAGCGTCCCTTCAGGCCTTCGGCCAGGGCCAGGCCGCTGCGCCCGGGCATCACGACGTCGGTGAGCAGCAGGTCGGGCGGCGTCTCGAGCCCATCGCAGATCGCTTCAGCCGCGTCGGCGTGACGAGCGGCCAAAACTTCGTAGCCCTGCAGGTCGAGGATCTGGCGCACCAACGTGCGCACCGACGGCTCATCCTCAACCAGCAGCACCGTCTCGTCGCCGCGCGGGAGCGGCGCGCTGGGCCGCGGCGCCGCCTCGGTCGGCGGTGCCGAACGCGCGGAGTCGATCGGGAAGAAGAGCCGAAAGATGGTGCCTTCGCCTTCCCGGCTATCGATCTCGATATAGCCGTCGGATTGGCGCACGATGCCGTAGACGATCGCCAGACCGAGTCCCGTGTTGTGCCCCTGACCCTTGGTGGTGAAGAACGGTTCGAAGGCGTGCTCGCGAACAGCCTTCTTCATGCCGACGCCGGTGTCGCGGACGGTCAACAGCACGTACTCGCCGTCCGGCGCCTGCGGCGGCGCGGCGATCTGCGGACCCGGCAGGGTCACGGCGCGGGTCTCGAGCGCGAGGTGCCCGCCGTTCGGCATGGCGTCGCGGGCGTTGACTGCGAGATTGAGGACCACCTGCTCGAGCTGGCCCTGGTCGGCGAAGATGCGCGGCAGCTCCGCGTCGAGCTGGGTCTGAAGCTCGATGTCCTCGCCGATCACGCGCTGAAGTAGCTTCTCCATGTCCTGCACGCAGCGGTTCAGGTCGATGCGCCGGGGCGACACCACCTGGTGCCGGCTCAACGTCAGCAGGCGGCGTGTGAGATCCGTGGCTCGCTTGCCGGCTTTGCGGATCTCCAGGATCGCCGGACGCAGCGGATCGTCGTCGGCCATCCGCGCGAGCGCCAGCTCGCCGTAGCCGTTGATCGCTGTTAAGAGATTGTTGAAGTCGTGTGCGACGCCGCCGGCCAGTCGTCCCACGGCCTCCATTTTCTGGGACTGGCGAAGCTGCTCTTCCAGGCGCCGGTGTTCGGAGACGTCGCGCAGGATGCCGCGAAATCCGATCAGCTCGCCGGCTTCGTCGCGCACGGCCGAGGCGGTTTCCAGGACCCGCAGTCGGCGACCGTCCTTGGTCTTGAGCTGCAGCTCGAAGCTCTCCACGTAGCCCTGGGCGAGGAACGTCGCCTCGGCCCGTTTGCGATCCTGCGGGTTCCAATAGAGGTCGCGCTGGATGTCGCAGGCGAGCAGCTCTTCCTTCGAGTCGTAGCCGAAGAGCCGCACGGCGGCCGGGTTGGCGTCGAGCAGCCGCCCGTCGAGGGTGCCGATGCAGATGGCGTCGCGGGAGCTTTCGAACAGGCTGCGATAGCGCTCTTCGGAATCGAGGAGCGCTTGCCGTGCCTGGCGTGAAGCGGTGACGTCGCGCGCATCAACCACGACGCCGGAGAGACCCGCCGGCCGGCGGGCGCAGACGTCGAGCCAGAGCCAGCTGGTCTCTGGAGCCGAGCTGTCTCGCGCGGCGCGGAATCGCAGCTCGGCGCTGTGTGGGCCGCCGCCTTCGCGTGCGGCATGCAGCGCTTCTTCGAGCATTGCGCGATCGTTCGGATGCACCATCTCGTCGACCCGGCGTCCGAGGGCCTCAGAGACGGCGACGCCCAGCACGGTCTCGATCGCCGGATTCACGGAAGCGATCCGATCCGCGTCGTCAACCACCGCAAGAATGTCGGACGAGTGGTCGACCAGAGCTTTGTAGACCGCTGGCTCAGACATCGACTCAGCCTTTCGGTTCGGCAAAGACCACGGAGTTCGAGGACTGGTCGTCCCGGTCGGAGGAGCCGGCCGGCTCAGCGGAAGCTTCCGATGCCGATCGAGACCGCGGGAGACGCGGAGCGGAGGACGGCTTGGCCGCCAGCATGAGCGCCAGCCAGCGGAGATCTTCCGTGTTCTCCAGCGCGATGCGCAGAATCATCGTCAGCGGCACCGAGAGCAACATCCCGACAGGGCCCCACAGCCAGCCCCAGAACAGCAGCGACAGAAACACAACGAGCGTCGAGAGACCGAGGCGCCGGCCCATCAAGTGCGGCTCGATGAAGTTGCCCAACAGCATGTTGACCACCAGGTAGCCAAAGACCACGGCCAGCGCGTGCGCCGGGCCGAGATCGGCGAGGGCGAGAACCACCGCCGGGACCGCGGCCAGAATCGAACCGATCGTTGGAATGTAGTTGAGCAAGAACCCGATCAGGCCGAGCATCACGGGAAACTCGACGTCGAGAATCCACACCCAGACGCCGACCAAGAGGCCGGTCGCCAGGCTGACGAGCGTTTTGTAGCCCAGGTATCGCTGCACCTGCAGGCGAATGATCGCCAGGCGCTGGAGATCGCGATCCTTCCAGCCGAGCGCGATCCGCAGGCGCTGAGGCAGATTCGGCCCCTCGAGCAGCAGGAAAACCATCAGCACGAGGACCAAGAGCAGGAAGCCGACGATCGAGGCCAGGCCTCGCAGGGTGCTGCCGACGAAGCTGGCGAGGTCCGATAGGGCGATGCCGGCGGGCATCTCTTCGGCAGCCTCGCCCACCGGGGGTGCGACCGGCGGCGGCAGCGTCACCGGCGCCGGCAGTGTCGGCTCGGCGGCGTCCTCGCGATCCTGCAGCCAGTCGAGCTGCGAGGTGTCGATCCCGCGCTCCTCGAGCCAGTCGAGGGTGGCGGCGGCCCGCTCCTCGAGGCGCTCCTGATAGGTCGGCAGCGATGTCGCGAAGGCTCGCATCGAGCCGCCGGCGGCCAGCCCGAGCATGGCCACGACGGCCACGTTGGCGAGCACGGTCAGAGCCACCGCGCCGAGCTTCGGCACCCGCCGCCGCATCAGCCAAGACACCAGCGGGGCGCTCAGAATCGACAGGAAGAGCGCGACCAGCATCGGCAGAGCGATCGGCCGAATCTCTCGCAGGCCGGCGACCACGATCACCAGCGCCGCCAGAATCAGCAGGATCCGCGAGCCTTTGTGGGAGGTGTCGACGCGCAACATGAAGAGACGCCCGGTTGCCGCGAACCCGCTGGATCGGCCGGGATGCGAGCCGCGATCGGAATCAATCTAGCATCAAGGGCGGCTCAGGATTCGGCCATGTCCTTGAGCGCTTTCAGCGCTTTGATCCGAACAATCCGTCGCTGCGGACGCGCCGCGACGGTCATCGGCTCGCCGGTAAACGGGTTCACGCCCCGCCGCTCGCGGGTCGCTTTGCGCGTCGACACCTTGAACTTCGCGACGCCCGGCAGGGTGAACTCGCCTGCACCGTGCTTCTTGAGGTGGCGATGGACCAGGGTCGACAGCGCGTCGAACACCTCGGCCACCTGCGCGCGGTGCAAACCGGTCTCCTCCGCGATGGCCGCGTGGAGCTGGACCTTGGTGTACGGCTTGCGGATCGCGGTGAGCTTCTTTTCGGGCATCTCGATGCGAGCGACGACGGAGTGGAAGGGCGAGAGGATCGAACCCTTGCAGTATAGCGAGGCACCATGCCGTACGGCGGCAACCGGATGCCGGACTGCGGCTTGCCTGCCTTCCCGGGCCGGTGCTCGAATGCCGGGAACGCTTCGACAGAGCATCGCGAAGAGCGCCAGCGGGCGATCAGGAGGGACGGAATGAGCGAGATCAGCTTCACCGAGCAGGTCAACCGCAACTTCGACCGGGCCGCCGTGCTCACCGACTACGACCCGACGCTCCTCGCGCAGATCCGCGCCTGCAACGGTGTGTACCGCATGGCCTTTCCGCTGCGCCGCGACGACGACACGATCGAGGTCGTCGAAGCGTGGCGCGCCGAGCACAGTCGTCACAAGCTGCCTACCAAGGGCGGCTTTCGCTACAGCTCGAGCGTCAACGAAGACGAGGTCATGGCGCTGGCCGCGCTCATGACCTACAAGTGCGCCATCGTCAACGTGCCGTTCGGCGGAGCCAAGGGCGGCGTGCGCATCAATCGTCGCGAGTACTCGCAGAGCGAGCTCGAGCGCATCACCCGGCGCTATACCTTCGAGATGGCGCAGAAGAACTTCATCGGTCCCGGCGTCGACGTGCCGGCGCCGGACTTCGGCACCGGTGCCAAAGAGATGGCCTGGATGGCCGACACCTACCAGGCCCTGAGCCCGGAGAAGCTGGATTCGGCGGCCTGCGTGACCGGCAAGCCGATCGCCCAAGGAGGCGTGCGCGGCCGCACGGAAGCGACCGGCCGAGGAGTTTTCTTCGGCGTGCGGGAGGCCTGCAATGTCGAGGAGGACATGCGGCGCCTTGGGCTCTCACCCGGCCTCGACGGCAAGACGATTGTGGTGCAGGGCTTCGGCAACGTCGGCTTCCACGCCGCCAAATACTTTCAGGAGGCGGGCGCGCGCATCCTCGCGATCGCCGAGTACGACGGCGCGCTCGTTTCCGACGACGATCTCGACGTGCAAGAGGTCGACGCTTGGAGGCGCGAACACGGAACCATTCTTGGCTATCCGAAAGCCCGCGAGCTCCAGCCGTCGCAGGCGGCGCTCGAGCTGGAGTGCGACATCCTCGTGCCGGCAGCGCTCGAGAGTCAGATCACCTCAGCCAACGTTGACCGCGTGCGCTGCCGCATCCTCGCCGAGGCGGCCAACGGGCCCGTGACGGTCGACGCGGGCGAGCAGCTCGAGGCGCGAGGCGTTCTGATCGTTCCCGATCTTTACCTCAACGCCGGCGGCGTCGTCGTGTCGTATTTCGAGTGGGTCAAGAACCTGGCCCACGTGCGCTTCGGACGTCTTCAGAAGCGGTGGGAAAGCCGAGCGTACGAAGATTTGCTGACCACCGTCGAGTCGATGGCCGGCAGCACCTTCCCGCGGGACGTCAAGAAGGCCTTTCTGCGCGGGCCGGACGAGATCGACCTGGTGACCTCTGGCCTCGAGGAGACGATGTCGAACGCCTACGGCGCACTGCGCGTCATCCGCGAGCGTCACGGCGACGCCATCAACTTGCGCACGGCCGCCTTCCTCGACGCCCTGGAGAAGATCGTCGCCTGCTACGAAGACCTCGGCATCTTCCCCTGACGCGCCGCTCGGTTCCGCGCCGCGCCGTCAGTCGAATTCCCAGGGCCGCTCGGGCTCCGGCAGATCCTCGTCGTC
>JBCBCF010000220.1:0-7342 GCA_038530905.1 Acidobacteriota bacterium | reverse complement strand
ACCACGTTGCGGCTTGGCCCGGCGCCCTATCTGTCGAATCGTCAGCTCGACGACGCGATCGGTCTGCTGGGCGAGGTCGCTCGCTCTTCGGGCTGAGCCTCGACCTCTTGCCTCGATCACACGTCCCGCCTGAACGGAGACCGCGATGTCCGAACACCCCCGCTCAGCCATTATCCCGACCCTTCGCTATCGCGACACCCACGCCGCCATCGACTTTCTCTGCCGTGCGTTCGGATTCGAGCGGCATCTGGTGATCGAAAGCGATGAGGGCCTCATTCAGCACGCTCAGCTGGTCTTTCGCGGCGGCATGATCATGCTCGGCTCCGACCGCGACGACGCGTTCAGCAAGATGCAGCGGCCGCCCTCCGACGCCGGCGGGCCGGTGCACCAAAGCCCGTATCTGGTGGTCGAGGACGCTGACGCCCATCATCAACGGGCCGTGGAGGCCGGCGCGACGATCGTGCGTCCGCTCGAGGATCAGGAGTACGGCAGCCGTGATTACTCGGCCCGAGATCCCGAGGGCTACCTGTGGAATTTCGGCACGTACGACCCGTGGGCCGAGCCGAGCGAGGGCTGAACGGGACCTTCGCCGCGGGGCGTTGTTGAGACGGGAGCGCCCGGCAGCTCGCCTCCCGAACGATCCTCTGAAATGCAGCAGGCGGGGCTCTCGCCCCGCCTGCTTCGACGCTCGGCCCGACGGCCGAACGTGTGGGATGCGACCGCCGGCTCGGCGGCGCCCGCTCAGATCACGGTGCCCTTGACCGGAATCTCAATCACCGGCTTCTGCGGATCGGACGTCTGCAGCTTGATCGTCGTGTCGAAGGCACCCTTCGGCATGCTCTCACCAACGGTCAGGCGTAGTTTGAAGCGGTGCCCCGGCTGCTTGTCGGACGGTTCGACGGCCAGGTCGAGGCCGTCGCCGGTCTCGATTCCCGTCACTTCGATGCCGTTGGTGGCGAAGTTGGTGAAATGGAGCGTGCGCCGCAGCGGCAGCGCCTCACCGTCGAGCTGGCCGAAGTCGAGCTCGGTCGGGGTGACGTGCGATCGCGGGCGCACAAAGCCCGACAGCGGAATGCGCACGATCTGTTGCTTCGGATGATCGGTGCGGATCTGGACGTACTCGCGCAGCGCGCCGACCGGCGCATTCGGCTGCAGATTGATGTCGACGCGCCACTGCTTACCCGGCTTGTCTCGATTGCGCTCTTCGTCGGTCGCCGGACGGTACTGAATGTCGACGAAGTCGTACGGATCGAGGACCTCCACGACCTCCATGTCGGTGGCGTCCTCGGACCACAGGATCTGCGAAATCGGTCGCACCGGCTCGCCCTGAACGTAGTTGAAGCGAGCGTAGCCCGGCAGCGCTCCGATGAAGGGTTGCACCTTCGCCTTCATCACCAGCGTCACCTTCGGGTTCTCGGGATCGTTGGTGAAGACGGCGATGGACTTGGAGATCGCACCGAAAAAGTCGGTCGTGTCGAGCTTGGCCCGAACGCCGCCGATCTCGCCTGGCGCGATCGAGCGGTCGAAGTCGACGACCGTGCAGCCGCAGGCCGGACGGACGCTGGTGATCTCGAGCGATGCTTCGCCCTGGTTGCGGATCTGGAAGACGTGCTCGATCTGCTCGCCGCGCGGCACGATCTCAAAATCGGCGATCGGCTCGACCGGAACGGCCCGCGGTGTGGCCTGGGCGAAGGCGAGGGTGGGCGCCAGCAGCAGGACGAGAAGAGCGATGGAAGAACGGCGCATGATCGAGAGTCTCCTGAGCGGTCGATGGGCGAGACGTGTGCCGGAAAGCACGGAGTGCATGCTAACTTCCGCCCCCGACACGGGCCACGCCGAGCCCGTAAAACGGCCGTAAAACGGGGTTTCCATGACCGAGCGCTCCACCATCCCGACTGCTGAGTCGGGGTCCGGGCGGGAGTCGAAGACCGCGCCTCTCGACATCTATTGCATCGCCATCGGCGGCAGCGGCATGGCACCTCTCGCCTGCCTGCTCCAGGCACTCGGCCACCGCGTGCGTGGCGCGGACGGTCCGCTCTATCCGCCGATGTCGACGCTTCTCGAGCGGGCCGGCATCGAGCCGCTGGTCGGCTACGACGGCGGCCATCTCGAGAACGGTCCGCGACCGGATCTGGTCGTCGTCGGCAACGCCGTGCCGCGGGACAACCCCGAGGCCCAGGCCGCCGAGCGTCTCGGTTTGCCGCGCGTGTCGATGCCAGAGGCACTCGGCCGCTTCGTGCTCGCCGGGCGGCAGCCGCTGGTCGTCGCCGGCACGCACGGCAAGACCACCACTTCGGCGATGGCCGCCCATGCGCTGCTCGCCTGCGGCGTCGAACCGGGCTTCCTGATCGGCGGCCTGCCGGTCGATCTCGACGACAGCTTTCGCATCGGCGCCGGCTCGCGCTTCGTCATCGAAGGCGACGAGTACAACGCCGCCTATTTCGATCGCGGCGCCAAGTTTCTGCACTATCGCCCGCACACCGTCGTTCTGACCAGTGTCGAGCACGATCACGCCGACCTCTATCCAACGCCGAACGATCTGCTCGACGCGTTTCGTCGTCTCGTCGCGCTGATTCCAGCGGACGGTCGCCTGGCGGCCTGCGGTGATCTGCCCGAGGTTCGGGAGGTCGTCCGCGATGCGTCGTGTGAGGTCGTGTTCTACGGCTTGGAGGACGGCAACGACGTCCGGCCTCTGGCTCCGCCGGCCTTTGCCGCCGACGGGACTCGCGTGCGTCTGGCGGCCGCCGGTGGAACCGAGGTCGAGGTGCGGCTGCCGCTCGCCGGCCGCCACAACCTGCAAAACGCTCTCGGCGTCTGGGCCGCGCTCGGTGCCGACGGCCTCGATCCGTGCCAGCTCGCCGAGGCGCTGTCGAGCTTCCACGGCACGCGTCGACGCCAGGAGGAGCTGGGGACGGCCGCAGGGGTGACCGTGGTCGACGACTTTGCGCACCATCCGACGGCTGTCGGCAAGACTGCGGAAGCGCTGCGGCAGCTCTATCCCGGTCGCCGTCTGTGGCTCCTCTTCGAGCCGCGCAGCCTGACCGCCGGCCGTTCCTTCTTCTTCGACGCCTACGTCGAAGCCTTCACCGCCGCCGACGGTGTGCTGCTCGGCCCGATCTTTCACCGTGGTCGTCTGACGGCAGAGACCGCGCTCGATCGTCCGGCGCTGGTCTCGGCGCTGCGCGCGCGGGGCGTCGAGGCGACTGCCTTCGACTCGACCGAGGCTTTGCTCGCCGGTGCGCTCGATCGGCTGAGAGCCGGAGATGTGGCGGCATCGATGTCCTCCGGCGCCTTCGAAGATGTCCCTCGACGCTTGCTCGCGGCCCTGGGCGAGCACGCCGGCTGAAGTCGCGTCGGCCTTCTCGCGTCTAGATCAAGCCGGCGTGCGCCAGCCTGTACTCCAGCACGCGAGCGGACACCGGCACGAGAAAGCGAAGCTCCTCGATCGCGTCCGGCGGCAGCGCGGCGCGGGGCGCCAGGCCGATCAACTCGCTGCCGCGGACCGCAACCCCCCGCAGGCGAGCCTCGTGCTCGACGGCGCGAAACGCGTCGAGCGGTGGCGTTCGCTCGATGTCCAGCAGATTCATCGACACCTGCACGCAGTCTTCGGCGGCCAGCGGCAAGCCGAGCGCGCGCACCGCCGGTAGGCCTCCGGACGCCTCGCGAATCTGCCGGGCGATGTCGCGCGCGATGCGCAGATCGTTGCTCTCGAGCCAGATGTTGTACGCCACGAGGGCCGGCCGCGCGCCCAGGACCAGGGCGCCCGATCGCTCGCCGATCTGGCGCGGGCCGAGGTCGGGGGGCCACGAGCCATCGGCTGCGCGTGCGCGCAGCCCCGCGAGGCCGCCGCGACGAATCGCCGGCAGCGGTGCACGCTGTGGAGAGCGCGCCGACGCCTCGTAGAAGTAGATCGGCAGGCTGTGGCGACGCGCAATCTCACGCCCCAGTCGATGAGCGAGTCGATCCGCCGCCCCGAGGTCACGGCTCGGTGATCCGTCCGCGGCGAGCGGCACGATCGGCACGACGTCCACGGCCCCGACGCGCGGGTGCACACCGATGTGGCGCCGCAGGTCGATGCGCGGCAGAGCGGTCGCGACCAGCGCCAGCACCGCGGCTTCGACCGGCTTCTCTTCGCCAGCGAACGTGATCACGGATCGGTGATGGTCGGCGTCGGCGCTGCGATCCAACATCCTCGCTCCGGCCGCTTCGACGGCGTCGCACAGGACCGCAAGAGTTTCGGGATCTCGGCCGTCCGAGACGTTGGCGATGCATTCGAAGAGGGCCATGGGCACCGTCTAGCGGCCGCGGAGCGCGCGGCGTTCAGCGCTCTGCTGTTCTCGGTCGTTTGTTAACATCCAGGCAGATCTCCGCAATCGAGCTCGCCGAGGCGTCGCCGCCCGCGGGCCGGATCGCGGCCCGCGCGCTGCCGCTGGGCGGCGCCTCTCGACCCCGAGGATTTCATGGCTGACTTCGACGACCTCGACTCGCTCGACGATCTCGATGCTCTCGACGATCTCGACGATCTGCCGCCGCTGGACGCGGCGGACAGCGTCGCCGACGACTCCACCCACCCGGTCGTCCTGCCGCCGACGAGCGGCTTGGCGACGGTCATCGAAGACCTGCTCGCCAAGCGGAACTATCGTCAGGTGCTGCAGATCGCCGAGAATCAGCAGCAGGCGGTGGCGAGCGACCCAAGGGTCGGCGCGCTCGTCAACGAGGCGCGCTCGAAGCTCGAGCAAGAGGCCTATCTCGAGAGCTTCCTCGATGGCGCGCGCCAGGCGCGCGCGGCCGGCAATCTCAATCAGTCGAAGGAGTATTTCCTCAAGGCGCGAGCACTCGACGCGCAGCATCCGGCGGTCCGGGCCTTCGTGGCCGAGATGCAGTCGTCGGCACTCTCCGGCGGCGGTCCGCAGGCGCCGGCCGCACCCGCTGCGCCCGTCGCTCCCGCCGCCCCGCCGCCGGCCGCTCCGGCCGCCTCATCCGTCGATTTCGGTGGTGACGAGGCGCCGCTGGTGTTTGCCGAGGACAGCGGCCCAGACTTCGGCGGCGGATTTGAGGTCGACCCGATCGACGATCCGCCGCCTCTGGTGGAGGATCCGTCGGCCACGCCCGATGCCTCGGCACCCGACCTCGACGACAGCGTCCTCGCTCTTGATGCGTTTCCGGAGATCGGTGCTGATGCCGACCTGCTCGGGGCCGCTCCAGGAACTCCCGCAGACTCCTTTGACGCGGCGCCCGCCGATCCGGCGGCTGGGCTGGGTGCTCCCGAAGGCGTCATCGATCTCGAGGCGGAAGCGAGCGACGATCAGAGCGAACGCATCGAGCAGCTCCTGGAAGAAGGGCGCGCGCAGATGGAGCGCGGGGAGCTCCAGGGAGCGATCGACGTTTGGTCGCGAATCTTCCTGATCGACATCGACAACACCGAGGCGGCCGGCCTGATCGAAGAAGCGCGGGGCCGGAAGGCCGAGTTCGAACGCCAGGCGGAAGAAGCGTTCCAGCGCGCGGGCGACCAAATCGAAGCGGGCGATCTTGACGCAGCGCAAGCCTCGTTGCGCGAGGCGCTCGAGGGGAATCCGGGCCACGTGACCGCGGCCGATTGGCTGCGCCAGCTCGAGGCCGGCGACGTGCCGGAGGTGCAGCGCGGCGAGACCGAAGAGGCGCCCGACCTGCTCGACGACGGCGGCTTTGGCGCGCTGCAGGACGCCGCTGGCGTCGGCGAGGGCCAGACGCTGCAGGCGGCGGTCGAGCGCGACCGCGTGGTGGTAGTCAAGAGGACGGATCGTCGACTCGTCGCGTTGGGTGCGGTGGTCGGCCTCGTCGTGCTCGGTCTCGGTGCCTTCCTGGTCACGCGCTGGGACAGCCTGTTCCCGAACTCCGAGGCAGATCTAGCGGCCCGGCCGCCGCGCGTCGATCCGATCGAGCGCGCCAACCAGATGTACGAGCAGGGCAAGGTCGAGAACGCCATTCAGGTGCTCGAGAAAGTGCCGCAGCCGGATCCCGCCTACGATCAGGCGCAGGCGCTGATCGCCCAGTGGAGCGCCGAGATCGAGACCAGCGACGAGTTCGAGGCCGACGCGGGGCCCAGCGCCGAGCAGATCGTGCGCCGTGAGCTGCTCTTGGATGCAGGGCGCGAGGCCTTCGAGCAGCGTCGGTTCCTGCTGGCGGGCAAATACTTCGACCGCGCCAATAAGATCCAGGTGCTCGAAACAGAGGATCTCGGGCTGCGGCGCAACGCCGAACAGCAGCTTCAGGCCTTTGCTCAGGAGTTGAGCCTCTTCGAAGACGGGCGATACGAGGAGGCCATTCCGCTCCTGTGGCGGCAGCGGGAGGCGAGCCCGGACAATCGCGATGTCGAGCAGCTCCTTGTCGACTCTTATTACAACCTCGCACTTCAGGATCTGCAGCGCGAGAATCCGAGCGGCGCCGCCGAGAAGTTGACCGACGCGCTCGACGTGCAGCCGGACAGCGACGAGCTGACCCGCATGAAGCTCTTCGCGGAGAGCTACGCGCGTCGATCGCCGGACATGCTGTACCGGATCTACGTCAAATATCTGCCGTCGCGTCTCTGAGCAGCGCTGCCGCGATGAGCAAGCATCGGCCGCCGGCCGACGAGGAGCTGCCGCTCTTCGACCTGCCGCTTCGGCCCGACGACGAGAGCACGCAGCAGCCTGCTCCGTCCCAGCCGGCCGCCCGGCCGCGCGCGGCGGCGCCAGCCGCAGCCGCGCCGCGCCTCGAGACCGATCTCCTCTTTGATCCCGCCGAGCTCGATGCGGTGGCTCCTCCGTCCGATTCGCCGGCGCATCGCGGTGGCGCTGTGGCGGAAGCCGTTCCCGCGTCCGGCGCCGGCGACCCAGATCGCCTCGAGCCGCTCGGGCCCTCGATCGCCAGTCTGGAGGCGACGGTCGGCGATCGGTTGCTCGCTGGCCTCGTGGATCTGGCGCTCCATCTCGGTGCCCTCGGCGCGGTGGCGTTGCTGGTGCGTTTCGTTCTCGGCGTGGCGATCGACGCCGGCCACGCGCTGCCATTTCTCGTGCTGGCGCTCGTCTTCTCGTTCTTCTACTGGTCGATCGCGCTGTCGTTCTGGGGCCAGACCCCGGGCATGACGCGGTTCGGTCACGTGGCGCGCAGCGTCACCGACGAACCGCTGACGTTCGATCAGGCGTGCATACGCTGGTTCGGCGCCCTTGTCACCCTGCTCTTCGTCGGTCTCCCGCTGCTCCTGGTGGCGGCAGGCGGCCGCTCGCTCTCCGACCGCCTGAGCGAGACGAAAACGCTCGATCTCGCTCGGCTGCCCCGCGTCTGATGCGGCGGCGTGTGCCTCGGCCTTGGCACCCCGCTCGAG
>JBCBCF010000219.1:0-7351 GCA_038530905.1 Acidobacteriota bacterium | reverse complement strand
CTCCTACGTCTATCCGGCCGGCGATGACAGCGCCGCGCGGCTTCAGGACCACCTCTTTCTGGCCTTCGGCGAGCTCGAAGGCTTCGCCGGCGAGTCGGCGGCGGGCGTCGCGGCTCCCGAAGTCGTCGAGCCCGGCGAAGGCGAGGGCAACGAAGGGGCCTGAGATCGGCGACCTCCGAGCTCCGCATGGCGAAGAAGCTGCCCAGACCGCCGCTGCGCCCGCGTCGCGGCGTCGACTTCGAGGCCATCCTCGAACGGCTCGATCAGCACGGTCGCGCCTACGACCGCGACTTGCTGCGTCGGATCTACGAGTTTTCCGCCGGCAAGCATCGTGATCAGACGCGGCGCTCCGGTGAGCCCTATCTGACCCATCCGGTCTACGTCGCATACCTCCTCGCTGACCTCAAATTCGATGCCACGTGCGTCGCCGTCGGGCTTCTGCACGACGTGCTCGAGGACACGCTGACCACCCGCGAGGTCCTGCACGAGAAGTTCGGCGAGGAGGTCGCCGAGCTGGTCGACGGCGTCACCAAGATTTCGAAGACCGAGTACGTGCGCCGCGACGAGGCGCAGGCTGAGACCTTCCGCAAGATGATCCTCGCCTCGGCGCGCGATCTCCGGGTCATCTTGGTCAAGCTTGCCGATCGTCTGCACAACATGATGACGCTCGAGCATATGTCGCCGGAGGCGCGGCGGCGCATCTCGTCTGAAACGCTCGAGATCTACGCGCCGATCGCCCTCCGGCTCGGGATGTCGAAGGTTCAGGGCGAGCTCGAAGACCTGGCCTTTTTTTGGCGCTATCCGCTCCAATTCGCCCAGCTCGACGCCAAGATTCGCGACAAGATGCGTGGCGCACGTTCGTCGCTGCAGCGCATCGCCAAGCAGCTCGAAAGCCGCCTCTCCGAGAATGAGATCGAGGCGGAGATTTCCTTCCGGGCCAAGCGCTACTACTCGATCTACCGCAAGCTGCGGCGTCAGGGCATCGACATCTCGCAGCTCTACGATTTCTTGGCCTTCCGCGTGATCACGTCGACCACGCGCGACACCTACGCCGCCCTCGGCGTGGTGCACCAGAACTGGCGGCCGATCCCGGGCAGGTTCAAGGACTACATCGCCATGCCCAAGCCCAACCTCTACCAGTCGCTGCATACGACGGTCGTGGCGGAAAAGGGGCAGCCGTTCGAGGTTCAGATTCGCACCCGCGAGATGGACCTGATCGCGGAAGAGGGCATCGCCGCCCACTGGCAGTACAAGGCCGAGGGGTCGAGGCGGTCCAGCAACGACCAGAACATCCTCTGGCTGCGCCAGCTCCTCGAGTGGCAGAAAGAGGTCGAAGATCCGCGCGAGTTCCTTTCAGCGCTGAAGATCGACCTCTACCCGGACGAGGTCTACGTCTTTACCCCCAAGGGCGACGTCTTCGCCTTTCCGCGGGGTGCGACACCGATCGATTTCGCCTATCGGATCCACACCGACATCGGCGATCACTGCACGGGCGCGCGGGTCAACGGCAAGCTCGTGCCGCTCAAGACGCCGCTCTCGAACGGCGACATTGTCGAGATCCTCACCCAGCCGTCCGCCTATCCCAGCCGCGACTGGTTGAGCCATGTCGTCACCTCGCGCGCCAAGAGCAAGATCCGTCACTGGATCCACACCCAGCAGCGCGAGCGGGCGCAGGCGATGGGCAAGCGGATTCTCGAGCGCGAGCTGCGCAAGCGCCGACACTCGCCGCGACGGGTCTTCGAGAGCGAGAAGCTCGCCACGTATCTCGAGAGCGAGGGGCTGACCAAGCTCGACGAGCTCTTCCAGCGCGTCGGCTATGGCCGCATCTCGTCGAAGCGGGTGCTCGATGCGGTGGTGGAAGCGCCGGCGGAGACTGAGCCTGCGACGTCCGGACCGCTGCGCCGGGCGGTCAACCGTTTCCTCGCCGGTCCGATCGAGGTCAAGGGTGAGGAAGACATGCTTTCGAGTCTCGCCAAGTGCTGCCGACCGGTGCCGGGCGACGAGATCGTTGGCTGGGTCACCCGGGGGCGTGGCATTTCGGTGCACACGGTCGATTGCCCGAATCTGAAGCAGCTCGCTCTGGATCCGGAGCGGCTGGTCGATGTGGAGTGGGCGCGGTCGGCGAGCGACGCGTTTCCGGTGGCGCTCGGCATCGAGACCGAGGACCACCAGGGCATGCTCGCCCGGCTGACGGAGGCGATCGCACGCGAGGGCTCGAACATCCGACAGTTCGAGGCCACGGCTCTCGACACCGGCCGGGGCCTGATCGAGGTCGTGATCGAGGTGCGCAACCGGCGCCACCTGGAGCGCATCTCGTCGGCCATCGAGGGGCTGCGCGGCGTACTCGGTGTGGACCGGCGGATGCGCCAACGAGGGCGCGCCGATCGGTCGCGTCGCTGAGCTCGATCGATCGCGAGATGATCGGTCGAGAGACCGAGAAAACCACAATATCTTGGGGTCGATTGGTGCTGCGAGCGGACCGGTAGCATGCAGCCCCTTGCAGCCAGGCGTCGTATAGCAAAAAGCAAATGTGCGATCTTGACAGCCCGAAACCCGGCTGCTACGCTGAATCAACGCTCGAGAAGCTCAGTTAAAGTAGCATCAACACTACGTTTCAGCGATTCGCGGCCGGGCCGCGGGCGAGGGATCGAAAGGCTCAACGTTCGTGTTCTTCTCACGCTCCAAAGGCGTCGTCGGCCTGGACATCGGAAGCGCCACCATCAAGCTCGTCGAGCTGAAAGAGAAGAAGGGTGGTCAGTACGTCTTGTCCCGGATCGGCATCGAGCCACTGTCGCCGGAGGCGATCGTGGACGGCTCGATCATGGACTCGTCGCTGGTTGTTGACGCGATCCAGAGTTTGAACAACCAGACTGGCGTCAAGAGCCCCAGTTTCGCCACTTCCGTCTCCGGGCACTCGGTCATCATTAAGAAGATCGGGCTGCCGGCGATGTCGCTCGAAGAGCTCGAAGAGTCGATCGGCTGGGAGGCTGAGCAGCACATCCCCTTCGACATCGCCGACGTTCGGCTCGACTACGTGGTGCTCAGCGAGGACGGTGTCGGTCAGGAGGAGATGGAGATTCTCCTCGTCGCCGTCAAACGCGACAAAGTCAACGACTACGTCTCGGTCATCACGCAGAGCGGCAAGACACCGGTCGTGGTCGATATCGACGCGTTCGCGATCCAGAACGCCTACGAGCTGAATTACGACCTGGATCCACTGAAGAACGTGGCCCTCATCAACATGGGAGCCGGCGTCACCAACATCAACATCATCGCCCGGGGCCAGAGCGTCTTCTGGCGCGACATCTCGTTCGGCGGCAACCAATTCACCGAGGCGCTGCAGCGCGAGTTCAATCTCTCGTTTGATCAGGCGGAGCTGCTCAAGCGCGGCGAGGCCGTCGGTGCCCATGGTCCGAACGATGCCCGGCGGGTGCTCGACGGCGTGTCTGCTGAAATGGCCAACGAAGTCCAGAAGACCTTCGATTTCTTCGGCGCCACGTCGTCCGAAGGGCCGGTCGACGAGCTGGTGCTTTCGGGCGGCTGCGCGCTGACGCCAAATCTGCAGGAAGTGCTGCGCGAGCGCTTCGGAGTGCCGACCGAACCGCTCAATCCCTTCCGCCGCGTTCAATTCAAAGAGAGCGACTTCAACCGCGAGTGGCTCGAGTCGATCGCCCCGATGCTGGCGGTGTCGGTCGGCCTGGCGATCCGCCGCGCCGGAGACTGATCTCAATGATCCGGATCAATCTACTCTCAGAGGGCCGCCGTCCGGTCGTCGCTCGCAAGAAGAAAGCGACGGACCTGTTCGGCTCGACCGAACCGGCGCTGCTCTTCCTCGGTGGCGGGCTCTTGCTCGGCTTCTTGATCGCCGCCGGCTGGTGGTGGTTGGCAAACTCCGAGCTCAAGAAGGTCGAGGGCGAGGTGCGCGAGGCGAAGGCTGAAGTCGAGCGACTGAAGCCGATTCTCGAAGAAGTCGCCGACTTCGAGGCGAAGAAGGAAGAGCTTACGCGCAAGATCGAGGTGATCAAGAACCTGACGCGCGCCCAGAAAGGGCCGGTCGCTCTCATGGACGCGGTCTCGCGTTCGCTGCCGGATCAGGTGTGGTTGGAGTCGATGGAGGTGCGGGCAGCGACGGTGCAGCTCCGCGGCAAAGCGTTCACCACCAACGGTGTTGCCTCCTTCATCGAGAATCTGAACGCCGTGCCCGAGTTCGGCGAGCCGGATCCGCAGAGCGTAGCGCGCGCCGGCGAAGTCTTCGACTTCAGCATCAATTTCGACTTCCAGTACCTCGACCCCGAAGCGCTTGCAGACGACGAGGGCGACGGTGCTCTCGAAGCCGAGGAGGACGTCGCCGCGGCCTCCTGAGGCAGCGGCGCGCGAAACGATGGCATTCGAAACCGGTCTCGAAGGCAAGCCTTGGTACGTCGCGGCGGCGGTCGGGCTCGGACTGCTCCTCGCCGTGGTGTTTGCCGCGAAGTACTTCTCGATCGACGGCATCAACAAACAAACCGAGCGGCGGGAACGTGAGCTGACCGGTCTCGAGGAAGAGATTCAAAAGGGGCGCTCGGCGCAGCGAACCCTGCCGCAGTTCCGCGAGGAAGTGCGGCGGCTCGAGCTCGAGCTGGACAAGCTCCTGCGCGTCCTGCCGTCGCGGCGGAACACTGAGGATCTGTTGCGCCGGCTGCGAACGCTGATGGAGCAGGGCGATTTCAACTTCCTGCGCTTCACGCCGCGCGCCCAGCAAGATCGAGACTTCTACAGCGAGTGGCCGATCCAGATCCGGCTCGACGGCGACTACCACAACCTCGCGCTGCTTTTCGATCGCATCTCGCGCTTCTCGCGGATCATCAATATCGAAGATCTCGTCATCCGCACCAAGCGCGACTCGACTCCCGACGAGACGATCAACGGCAGCTTCACCATGAAGACCTTCCTCTATACGCCGCCCGAGGAAGAACTCGGCGAAGACGAGGTGTGACCATGGCGATCTCCGAGCATCTCGAGACGATGGGTCTCTCGGTGGCCGAAGCGCTCGTCGGCGGCACGCGCTCGGCCATCCTGGCGTTGGCCTTGGCGCTCTTCGTGGCGACGTCGCCGCTCGCGGCCCAAGAGTCTGACGACTTCGACGAAACGGAAGACGCGGCTGCGGATGCAGGCGGCGAGGAAGAAATCGACTTCAGCGCCATCGACGAGCTGTTGGCCCAGGACGAAGAGGTTCTGAGCGATCCCGGGACCTACCGTTACGACCCGGGTCTGCGTCGCGATCCGTTCCGCTCTCTGCTGCGCCAGAAGGATCTGCCTGAGGAGGAGCGCCAGCGCCCCGAAGGCATCCCCGGCCTTCTGATCGACGACCTCACCATCGACGGCGTCTTCATCCAGCCCGAGGGTCCCGTGGCCCAAGTCCGGGCGGCCAGCGAAGACACGAGTTTCCTTCTGCGACCGGGCGATCAGCTCTGGGACGGCGACGTCGTCCGGATCGAATCGGACGCGATCATCTTTAAGCAGGAAGTCGACGATCCCACGGCCCTCAAGCCGTTCCGAGAAGTGGTCAAGAGGATCAATCCATAGCGCCGAGGCGCGTTCGAACGAGGACGATGATGTTGACCGCGACGAAGAACGAAAGTCTCCTGGCCACGCGCACACGGCGGGTGGTCGAGCGCCGTTCCGACCGATCTGCCGCCTCGCTGCCGGCTGCCGTGCTGGTCGGGCTGATGGTCGTCGCGCTCGCCGGCTGTTCCTCGACGTCCGACGCGCCGCGCACTGCGGACGCGTCCACGTCGACGGCGCCGGTGGTGCGTGAGCCAGCCGAGATCCTCGCTCTCGACCTCGACGACTCGGGAGAGCTTGCTTCCCTTGAGCTCGAAGCGGATCGGCCGCTGGTCTGGACCAGCTTCCGCAATCCGGAAGGTGACTTGGTCGTCGAGCTGCCAAATAGCGTGCCGCTGCCAAGCCTGGTGGACATGGCGCCAGCGGGCGGCCTGATCGAGTCGGTCGACGTCGAGCAGATCGAAGACTCCGAGCGGCCGCTGACGCGTCTGACCGTGGCCACACGCGAGCCGAGCGAGCATTCGCTGGTCGGTGACGGGGACCGTCTACGGCTTCAGCTCTTGCCGATCGACAGCGCTCAGAAAGTCACCTTGGCTTACGAGCCGGTCGAAGAAGAGGCGACCGAACCGCCGCGCGTGGAGCCAGTGGAAGTCGCCGACCTCGATCCCGTGAGCCCCGCGCCAGAGGCTCCAACCGTCGTCGCTCCCCCGATCGCCGAGCAGCGCGGCGTGCCCCAAACCTACGGCACGCCCGAATCGCCTCAGCGCGGGCCGTCACCGAGCGGAGCGGTCGCCTCGGCGCTTCTGGGCGTGGATGTCCTCGAGGAAGGCGCCTCAACCGTGGTGCAGATCGAGGGTGATGGGGAGTTCGTTTACTCCACCTTCCGGCTCGAGAACCCCGAGCGCTTCGTGATCGATCTTGAGGGCGTCGTCAACGGCTCCGCGACCTCGGCCGTCACCGTGCGGTCCGATCGCGTGGAGCGCATTCGCGTCGGTCAGTTCAAGCCTCGGCCGGCGCCGGTCTCGCGCGTCGTCTTCGATCTCCGCGAGACGACGGTTCCTTCGATCGTGCCGGTCGCCGAAGGGCTGACCGTTCTGTTCGGAGACGCCACCACCGCCGTCGCCGCGGTGGCTCCTGCGTCAGTCGAGCCGGTGGAGCAGCCACCGGTCGAGACGACGCCGGAGCCCGTCACGCCGGAACCGGTCGTCGTCGCGGACCTCGATGAGACGGCGCCCCAGCCGTCCACAGACGAGCCGGCGCCCGCACCTGTTGACGACCCCTTCGCCGTCGAGCCGGAACCGGTCGCCGAGGTCGCTCCGGCCGACCCCATCGTTGACGCGGTGGCGCAGGCGCCGCCGCCAGTGCAGATGTACCAGCAGACGCCGGATCCTTTGCCCGCTGGCGAAGCCGTGACGTTCGCGGGCAACGGCGAGCCTGCCAACGTCGCTTTGTACGAGGCGCAGGATGTTCAGCTGGACGATGCCGACATCCGCCGCGAGCGGCTGCTGGACTCCTTCGGCGAGCTGGTCGTTAACCGTGAGGATCGCGAGTACGTCGGCGAGCCGATCACGATGACGTTGCGCGACGCCGACCTCGTGGAGACTCTCAGGTCGTTCGCCAAGATCAGCGATCTCAACTTCGTCATCCAGCCGGGCGTGCGCGGCAGCGTCACGGTCGAGCTGAACTCGGTGCCTTGGGATCAGGCCCTCGAGCAGATTCTCAAGATCAACAACCTGGGCATGGACATCGACGGCACGATCGTGCGCATCGCGCCACGCAGCGTTCTGAGCGACGAGGCTGAGCAGGC
>JBCBCF010000218.1:0-7372 GCA_038530905.1 Acidobacteriota bacterium | reverse complement strand
ACGTAAGCCGGCGAGCTCACCGCCGTCTCCGGCGGATTCTCGTTGTCGATCGGCGTCCCGAGCGGCACGAAGCCGGTCTGACCCGGGCTCACCGTGATGCGGCCGAAGTTCGGGAACAGGCCGTTGGACTGCACCTGGCTGGCGAAGAGCAAAGACGGCGTTCGGCCGTAGAACAGGCCGATGCCGCCACGCACCACGTCGCGGCCGGAGCCGCCCGGCGTGAAGGCAAAGCCCACGCGCGGCGCCCAGTTGTCATCGTCGTCCGGGATGTCGCGACCCTCGGGGAAGAGGTGAGCCAGATCGTCCGGGTTGTAGGTGGCGTTGTACCGCAGGCCGTAGTTGACCGTCAGGTCGTCATTCACGCGCCAGGCGTCCTGGGCGTAGATGGCCAGCAGCTCCTGGGTCTCGTCGTAATTCGGGAACGTGACGTCGCCGAAGTTGATGCGAGCCCGCGCGGCGTTGTTGTTGAGGAAGTCCTCGATCGAGTTGAAGTCGTAGCGACCGTCGAGCGAGCCAGCGAAGAGCTGCGCGAGCTGATCTTCCTGGTAGTCGAAGCCGAACTTCAGATCGTGGTTGCCGGACAGGTACGAGAACGCGTTCTGCACCTGCAGCTTCTCTTCCTCGACGAAGATCGGCAGGAAGTCGAACTTGCCGACGCTGTCGAAGTCGCCGAAGCGGAAGCGGATCTGCGCTTCGATCGGATCGCCGACGCGCTGCGACAGGCGGTCCAGGTTGTCGAAGGCGTACTGGAAGCGGAACTCGTTGACGCCGCTGTCACCGACCAGATTGAGGAGCGAGCCGACCAGCGACAGCGTGTCCTCGGTCTTGAGCGACTCTTCGTCGAGGAAGTCGGAGGTCTGCTCGTAGTCGGTGAAGTTGGCGCGCAGGGACGCGCTCACTTTGTCCGTGAACTCGTGATCGATCTTGCCGAAGAGGATCAGGTTGTCGACCGAGCTGGTGAAGAGGCCGGTCGCCGTCCCGTCGCTCTCCCGGTCGAAACCGGCCACGAGGTCGGTGAAGCCCGGCTCGCTCTGACCGCGCGTGATGATCGCGTCGTAGACCCCCGGCGTGTCGATCGAGCGCGTGAACGGCTCGTCACGGTCGGTCTGATCCCAAGAGATGAAGAAGTGCGTCTTATCCTCGACGATCGGGCCGCCGACCGACAGGCCGTAGTTGAGACGCTCGAACTCGTCGGCGTCTCGCGAGCCGTCACGATTGTTGAAGTCATCGAGCGGCGACGACGGGAGATCCTCGGAGAGGCTGTCGTCGGTGAAGAACGCGAAGCCCGAGCCGCGCAGCGTGTTGGTGCCCGACTTGGTGATCACGTTGACGTAGCCGCCACCGTTGGCGCCGTACTCGGGCGCGAACGCGGAGGTCACGACCTGGAACTCCTTAACGGAATCCTGCGCCACGACCAGACCGTCGTTCTCCGTCGCCTCGCCGCCGCGGCCGTAGCCGAAGAACGCCGACTTGGCCGACGTGCCGTCGATGTTGAGGCCCGAGTAGATGCCGCGCTGACCGGCGATCGTGATGAAGCCACGGTCCGGATCGCGCTGGACGGTCGGGGTGAGGAGCGCGAAGTCGGTGAAGTCGCGACCCTGGATCGGCAGCGCCTCGATCTCGGCCTCGGTGATGTAGTCGGCGGCCGACGAGCGGCTGGTCTCGACCAGCGGCGTCTCGGCGGTGACGTTGATGATCTCTTCGACGCCCTCGACCTGCAGCGTGAGGTCGATGTCGACCGACTGCGCGAGGAGAAGGCGGACGTTGTCAATCCGCGAGGTCGCGAAGCCGTCGAGCTGAGCAGTCACCTCGTACACGCCCGACTGCAGCGGGCGGGCGCGATAGAAGCCGGCGGCATCCGTCACGACCACACGGTCGACGCCGGTCTCCGAGTTGAGGACGGTCACCGTGACGCCCGGCAGCACGCCGCCGTCAGTGTCGGTGACGAGGCCCTGGATGGTGCCGAGAACCTGCTGCGCCTGGGCGCTCACCGGCGCCAGGACGAGCAACAGAGCAAGCAGCGCCACGCGGGCGAAGCTGTTGCGGAAAGAACGCATCGAGATGTTCCTCCTGAATGAGGTTCCTAGGACTGAAGAAACCGCGATCATCGGAATCGCGGCAAAGCGTCGGATCGGGCCGACCGGACGCGCCGTCAAATGGGGGCGCTGAGTGTCCGTGTCGGACGATTCAGAAAACTGAAGGCGAACGGTTGATTGAATCTCGAATGGCACGGATTGGCTGAACCCCGACTGGATGTGTCGATGGTCTTCGACCCGAGCTCGCCTCAGATGGCGGCTGCGAGCGCTGGATCTGTCCCGTGAGAATCAGGGCTCGGCGGTCGTCGGCGTCGCCGGACCAGGGTGGCGAATGCAGGCGCTCCGCGAGAAATCTAGGAGAGCCGCCGGATCATCATCGGATCCGATCAACGCGTCTCTGTTGTGTTCGGGAGGATCGTTCCAGGCTAATGTGAAGACGAAGTAAGGATTTGGGAAGGCCATCCGACCGCGGAGATCGATCGGAGGAATGGCTGCAAGGTTGGATCAGTCGCCTTCCCAATCCCAGAAGTAGTCCTTGTTGGTCAGCGCCTCTGGATCGCCGTCCGTTGTCGCGACCGTGATCGACGCGCCTCTGCCGCGCCCCTGGATCTCACCGCGGAGTCCACGGCGAACGAAGCGGAGCTGCTCCTCGAGATCCGTCGTTTCGGTGCGCCAATAGTCGTCGCTGCCAAAGTCCGGCCAGCCGAGACGGAACGCCGGATCATCCCAGCGCTTGGCCAGCCAGCCGGCATAGCGCACAAGCCGCATGGCGCGCAGCAGCTCGATGAGGCGGAGCATGGACCGATCGAAGCGCCGAAAGCGCTCATAGCCGTCGAGGAAGATCTGCAGTCGGCGTTCACTCTCCGCGTCGCGCCCCGGATTGGCCAGCCAGACGTCCTGGACCGGCGGACCGGTGGCGGCATCGTCGAAATCGAGAGCGTGCAGCAGGCCATCGCGAAACAGAACGTTGCCGAGGTGAAGATCGGCGTGGATTCGCTGGACGACCACGTCCTCGAGGTGAAGATCCGCCAGCTCGGCGAGCTCGAGCGCTGCCGTGCGATAGCGCGAGCGCCAGGCCGGATGAATCCCTCGCTTCTCGAGTTCCGCAAGAGGACGCCGGACATACCGATCGACGTCGAGCGTCGGCCGTTCGCGAAACGGCTCGTTGGCGCAGACCGCATGCATGCGGCCGACGAATGTCCCGAGTCGCTCAACGCCGGCGTCGTCGAGCTCGTCGGGCGCGCGCCCGCCTCGCCGATCGGAGACTCCGTACCAGATGTCGCCGATGCGTCCGAGCGTGCCGCCGCTCGGCAGCTCGAGGAACGGCACCACCGGCAGCTCGGCGGCGACGAGCTGAGCGAGCAGGGCGTGCTCTTCGCGGATCTGCCCGCCGCTCCAGCGACCCGGACGGTAGAATTTGGCCACCAGCCGCCGGCGATCGACCAGCTCGATCTCGTAGACGCGGTTTTCGAAGCTGTTGAGCGGATAGCAGACGGGGCGGCATCGAAAGCCTGCGGCTTCGACGGCGTCGAGCACACGCTCAGGCGTCAGCGAGAAGAACTGCTCGTCGGCGGAAGGATGCTCTTTGGACGAAGCGTCAGGCGCGTCGGAGGCCGAACGGTCACTCATCTCAGCACTGTAGCTCATCCGCTGGCAGCTCATCCGCCGGCCGGCTCTCGCCCAGCAGAGCACCCGCTTTCATTCATCCAGACACCGGCTCTTCCAGGCGCTGGCGGCCAGCCCGACATCGTCGCTCGGGTCCGCGATGCTCCATCGCGAAGCCCAGGTCGAGAAGCAGAGCGAAGAGCGTCGAAGGATCCCCATGACGACCACCGTTCTCCGCCCCGCTCGACCCGACGACACGCCTCTGATCCTCGACATGATTCGCGGCCTGGCGCGCTACGAGAAGCTCGAGCATGAGGTCGAGGCGGACGTTGAGACGCTGCGCGCTCAGCTCTTCGGAGAGGTGCCCGGCGCCGAGGTGATCTTCGCCTGCCGCGAGATGGGAGAAGGTCCGGAGACGCCAGGCGGTCTCGAAGACGTCGGCTTCGCGCTCTTCTTCCACACCTTTTCCACTTTCCGTGGACGCCGCGGTCTCTACCTCGAAGATCTCTTCGTGCGTCCTGAGCATCGAGGTCAGGGGCACGGCCTGGCGCTGCTGCGCCATCTCGCGCGCCTGGCCGTTGAGCGCGACTGTGCGCGCTTCGAATGGGTGGTGCTCGACTGGAATCAGCCGGCCATCGATCTGTATCGAGGCATCGGCGCTCGGCCCCTGGCCGACTGGTCGACCTTCCGACTGGAGGACGAGGCCCTCGCCGCCCTCGCCGCACAGGCAGACGCGACCATGGTGTCGGGTGGGTCCAGGCGCTAGACGTCGTCGTCGGATGTCGCCGCGGGTACGGCGGCCGGCTCGAAGTCGAGCGACACCGAGTTGATGCAATAACGCATGCCGGTAGGCCGCGGACCGTCTGGAAAGACGTGACCCAGGTGCGAGCCGCAGCGCGCGCAATGCACCTCGGTGCGAATCATGCCGTGGCTGGTGTCGCGCTCTTCTTCGACGTGCTCCGGCGCGCTCGGGGCGTAGAAGCTCGGCCAGCCGCTGCCCGAGTCGAACTTCTCGCGTGAGGAGAAGAGCTCGGCCCCACAGGCGACGCAGCGATACACGCCGGGAGCCTTCATATCGTTCAGCTCGCCGGTGAAGGCACGCTCGGTGCCGTGCTGGCGCGCAACGCGGTATTGTTCCGGCGAGAGTTGAGCTCGCCATTCGGCGTCCGTCTTCTGCACGGGAAAGTTCTGCCGATCGCTCATCCTGCCTCCCTCGAGGTCGCGTCTCGCTTGCGATCCTGCTCATGGTGAGCAGATCGAGCGGCGCGACGGCACATTCAGCATCCCTCGGCGTCGGGTCTTTCGCTCGCGCCGTTCGCTTCGATGGTATCCCGCATGCTCAGAACCACTCGCCGCTTTGCTTCGCAGACCCCGACTCGGCTCACTCCGTTCGGCTTCTTCCTTGTCGCGATGGTTGGTCTCGTCACGGTGTGTCTCGGCCCGGTCGCGGCCCACGCCGCCAGCGGTTCTGAGGTCGGGAACGAGAGCCAACCGCCGATGGACTTTCGCGTGCTCGCGGCCGACGGACGCCATGTCGGCCCGGTGGAGCTCTTCGACGGGCCGACACTGGTCGACTTTTGGGCAACCTGGTGCGCGCCATGCGTCGAAAGCATGCCGCAGCTCGAGTCGCTGCACCGCGAGCTGGCGGGCGTCGTGGACGTCGTCGGAATCAGCGTCGATCGTGGGTTTGGCGGCGGCGTGAAGGCCCGCCGCTTCGCCGAGCGGCTGGGCGTGACCTATCCGATTTACCACGACTTCACGCGCGCACCCGCCCGCGTCGCGCTCAACATTGTCGCGGTGCCGGTCCTTCTCCTGATCGATGCCGACGGCCGGGTCATCGAGCGATGGGACGGCGAGGCCGACTTCGCCGCGGTGAAGTCGTCGGCCCTCCGCTTGGCGGCGGGCCCGGCCGACGGACGCGCCCCCGACCGGCGCAGAGCCGACGGCGCGACCGACACACCAGCCGCCTCGCGCTGACGTCGATGAGCGCCCAGGTTCTCGTTTTTCTGACCCTGGCGGTCACGCTCGTTCTCTTCGTTGCCAATCGCTGGCGCTACGACGTCGTCGCGCTCCTGGCGCTGCTTTTCCTGACCATCACCGGCGCCGTGCCGGCGGCCGATGCGTTTTCCGGCTTCGGACATCCGGCGGTCGTCACCGTCGCCGCCGTGCTGATCGTCAGCCGCGGCCTGGCGGCCGCCGGCGTCGTCGATCAGCTGACGCGGGTGCTCGACATCGCGGGCGATCGGCCGACCGCCCTGGTCGCGATCCTGACCATCGTCGTCACCTTCGCGTCGGCCTTCATGAACAATGTCGGCGCGCTCGCCCTGCTGATGCCGGTGGCCGTGCGGCTCGGACAAAAACGAGGGGTCTCGCCGTCTCTCCTGCTTATGCCGCTCGCCTTCGGCTCCCTGCTCGGCGGCATGACGACGCTGATCGGCACGCCACCGAACATCATCCTGAGCGCCTATCGCCGCGATGCGCTGGGCGAGAGCTTCGGCTTCTTCGACTTCGCGCCGGTGGGAGTGGCGCTGGCGGCCGTCTGCCTGGTCTTCATCGCGCTGGTCGGCTGGCGCCTGCTGCCGATCCGCGTGGCGACCGACGAAGAACACGGACAGTTCGAGGTCGCCGAATTCACCACCGAAGTGGAGCTGCCGGCGGAATCGGAGCTGGCCGGCATGACCCTGCGCGATCTCGCCGCGAAAGGAGCAGGCGAGCTGGTCGTGGCGACGATCTTCCGCGGCCCGCGACGTCTGTCGGCACCTCGAGCCGACTCGGTGCTCGAAGCAGGCGATCGACTGCTGATCGAGATCGCGCCAGGAGAGCTCGAGAATCTGCTGCGCGTGACCGATCTGACCTTGGTCTCCGAGGATGAGGCCCATTCGTCGCGCGACCTCGAGAGCGTCGAGGCCGTGGTGCTGCCGCGCGGCCGCATGGACGGGCGCACCGTCGCGGAGCTGGATCTACGCGCTGCCTTCGGCCTCAACCTCCTGGCGGTCGCGCGCCAAGGTCGCCGGATCCGGAGCCGCTTGAGCAAGCTGCGCTTTGAGGCGGGAGATATCGTGCTGTTGCAGGCGCGCCGAGATGCCAAAACGCCGCTCGGCACGCTCGGTCTGCTGCCGCTCGAGCAGCGCGACCTCCGACTGCGCCCGGCCTCGGCGGCAGTGGCGATGGCGATCTTCGGCCTCGCCATCGTCGCCCTGGTGCTGCGTCTGCTGCCGGCCCAGGTCGCGTTCACCACCGCCGCGGTGGCGATGGTGATCACCGGCGTCCTGCGCCTGCGCGATGCCTATCAGGCAGTCGACTGGTCGATCGTCGTGCTCTTGGGCGCCATGATCCCGGTCGGTGAGGCCATGGAGTCGAGCGGCGGTGCCGCGACCATCGCGAACCGCCTGGCGGCGCTCGGCGAGTCCCTGCCCCTGCCGCTGACGCTGGCGGTCGTGCTGGTTGCGGCGATGGTGCTCTCGGACGTCATGAACAACGCTGCGACCGCTGTCTTGATGGCACCGATTGCGGTTCAGGTCGCCGCAGCGCTCGACGCCTCGCCCGATCCATTCCTGATGGCCGTGGCGGTCGGCGCCTCCTGTGCCTTCTTGACGCCGATCGGTCATCAGAGCAACACGCTGGTGATGGGACCGGGCGGCTATCGCTTCGGCGACTATTGGCGACTCGGCCTGCCGCTCGAGATCCTGATCGTGGCGATCGCGGTGCCGATGCTGCTCTGGGCCTGGCCA
>JBCBCF010000217.1:0-7395 GCA_038530905.1 Acidobacteriota bacterium | reverse complement strand
CCGCCGCCGCCGCGGCGCCTGATCCGGGCCGAGAGGCCGGCACCGTCGGGACCGGCATTGTCTTCTCGGCCTCGATCTCCTGGGTCTCCTTCTCGATCTCCTGCCGAAACAGGTTGTGCATGAAGAAGGCGAGGTTGAACGTCGTCGGGTTGTACTGCCCGTCGAACATGTATTTGTTGAGCGTCTTGTGCCAGGTGTTGACATCCTTCACGCGCTCGCCGCGCGCCACCAGGCTCTGCTTGAGCAAGCTCTTCAGCTCGTCCGGAATCGGCGTGCCTTCGGTCGCAACGACCCCTTGGTCGATGATCGGGGCGAATCCCTGGTCGGGGTTCGGCGGCGGTAGCGGCCGCCCGGTCAGCAGCTCGAAGAGGATGACGCCGAGCGAGTAGACGTCGTCGGTGCGATCCGGCGTCGTGCCACCGAGAGCCTCCGGCGCGAGGTAGCGCCCGAAGTGCTGGCGAATGACGGGGTTGGCGACGAAGCCACGAAGTCCCGGCCCGGCCTCGAAGCCGAGCAGCCGGGTCTCGCCCTCATTCGAGATGTGCACGAGGTGGGGCACGACGAAGCCGTGCTGAAGGCGCTCACCACCGAGCCGCGCCTCCTGCGCTGACGAGAGAGCCAGCGCCAGGCGCTCGCTGATCAGAAGCGCGTGCTCGGCCGGCACGAAGTTGCGTTTCACCGCAGCCTGCTGCAGCAGATTGGCCATGTTCTTGCCAGAAACGTAGTCGTAGGCAACAAACGGAATGCCTTCGATCTCGCCCAGATCCACGCCGTCGCCGACGTTGGGACTCTTGAGCGCCGCCTGGATCGGCGCACGCGGCTCCATGGCCTTCCACAGTCGATCGCCGTCGACGCCCTGACCATTGAAAATGCGCAGGAGGACCACCCGCTCCATGCCATCGCCACCAAGCAGACCGGCGCGGAAGGTCTCGCCGAGCGGATCTTCGGTCAGCTTCTTCAAGAGGAGGTATTTGCCGAACTGTTCTCGCGTGCTCATGTCTGCTCCATCACCCTGGCCGAGGTGAAATGGCCTAAAAAAAATGCGATGTCGGCACGACCCGAAGTGCGCGGCGGCTGGCTCGCGGCGGGCGCCCCGCAAATGAGGGCGGGCGGAACGACTCCCGGGGGGCGGAATCGTCGAAACTGGGCCGTCGGATCATCTGAAGGTCTCAACCTGCATCATATCAAGCCGCGCAGGCCAAACCGCCGACCGGCGCGGAGAAAACTGTCTCGTCGGTCTTACGCAGTCGCCGGCATCTTCGATGCGAGGACAGATACCATCCGGCCGCGGCACTGCCGCCGCGACAGGAGATCTTCATGCGCTCGATGGTTCCGTTCTGCATTGCGCTCGCTCTCGCCGCCTTGTTCGCTTTCGCTCCGGCCGCCGAGGCCCAGGTCGCCGTCGGCGGCACGGTCGGCACGCTGGGCGCCGGCGTCGAAGTCGTGTTCGGCGACGGACCCCTTCGCGGCCGCCTGCTGGTCGCCGGCTTCGACATCGATGTCGACCTCAGCTCCGACTCGGTCGACTACGACGGCGAGGCGCAGCTTCGCCACGCCGGCGCTCTGCTCGATTGGCATCCGGGGAGCGGCGGCTTCCGACTTTCGGGCGGCGTGTTCTTCAACGACACGGTCGTCGACGCCACGACGTCGCTCGAGCAGCTTCTCGAATCCGAGCTGGACACTGACATCCCACCGATTCCCGGCTTCCCGAATCTCGGCACCGTCAGCGGCGAAGGCGAAGGCGAAGAGATCGCGCCGTATCTCGGCGTGGGCTTCGGCGGCGGGCGGGCGACGAGCGGCTGGTCGTTCCGCGCCGATCTCGGCGTGATGTATTTCGGCCAGGCCGAGATCGAACTCGCCGTCGACACCGACCTGCCAATCGGCCTCGTGCCGGGCGGTCCGGAGCTGCTGGACGAGTTGATCGAGCAGGAAGAGCGCGACCTCGAGGAAGACCTCGAAGACTACGAGCTCTACCCGGTGGTCGCTCTCGGTCTGTCGTACCGCTTCTGACGGGCGGGCCGCGGATGGCGCTCCCGTCGCCCTCCGGATTCAGCCATCGGCGGCGGCCCGCCGCCGCTCTCGCCAATACAGCTTCTGCCAGGTGTAAACGTTGCGATTGTGCTCAGCGAGCGTCTCCGCGAAGACGTGGGTGCCGTCGTTGCGGCTGACGAAATAGAGATAGTTCGTGTCGTCCGGCGCCGCCACGGCGGCCAGGCTGGCGGCGGTTGGCGAGCAGATCGGCCCGGGCGGCAAGCCGCCGTAGACGTAGGTGTTGTAGGGGTCGTCCATCTGCAGGTCCGCCTTGCGGATGTTGCCGTCCCAACGCCCCGAGCGCTTGAGCGCGTAGACGATCGTCGGATCGGCGTAGAGGCCGATGCTGCGCTCGAGGCGGTTGACGTAGACGCTCGCCACCTGCCCTCGCTCCGCGTCGAGCTGCGTCTCGCGCTCGACGATCGAGGCCAGCACGACGAGCTCCCGCAGCGACGTCACGGGCCCGATCGTCGATCTACCGTCGAGGCCTGCCTCCTGCGCCGAGACCTCGCCCGGCAGTCGATCGCCCGCGGGGGCCGACGATGCCTCGAGCGCGCGAGGCGTCGCGTCAGGTCCCCGGCCGGCGACGTCTACATCGGCCCAGGCGACGCCGGCGAGCAGCGGCGCGACGTCGCGGGCGAAGCGCTCACGAAACGTCTCGACCAGGCGATCGACGATCAAGGATGCCGGCGCGTCGCGACGGAATCGATAGGTCTCCGGATAGAGATAGCCCTCGAGCGTCTCGGCCTCTGGATCGAGATCGGCGATGCGCGACGGATCGCGCATCTCGGCGAGCAGGGCCTCGAGAGTCGAAAAGTCCGCGGCGGCGATGGCCTGGGCCGATTCTTCGAGGGTGAGACCCTCGATCAACGTGACCAGATACGTCACGACATCGCCCTCGACCAGGCGCTCGAGCACCTCGGGAGCGGTTGCCGCGCGATCGAAGCGATAGTCGCCTGCGTGCAGCGGCGGATCGCCGGCGCGGTAGACAAGGTGCAGCCGCGCCAGCCGCGCGTTTTCGATCACGCCGGCACGCTCGAGACGCTGGAGAATCGCCGTCGCCGAGGTGCCCGGCTCGATCGACAGAAGAACCTCGTCTCCCGGCCAGCCGCGGTAGGGCGTTTCGAGGCGGTCGTTGAGCCACCAGGCGGCACCAGCCGCAGCGCCGACGACGAGCAGCGCCAGCATGACCAAAGCGAGCAACACTCGCCTCACGACGTCGCCTCGTCCACGAGCCGGCCCGACGCCTCGGCAAGCAGACCGCGATCGATCGCTTCCTGCAGGATGATCTGGGCCGCCACGGCATCGCGCCGGGCGTCGGCGTCGCGGTCGGCCAGCCGCTCGGATGCCGCGACGGTGGTCAGCGTCTCATCGACATAAAGCACGGGACGGGAGGTCGCGCGCGCCAGCTTGGCGCCAAACCGACGCACACGGAGCGACGCTTCGGAGGGCTCGCCGGCCGGCCCGAGCGGCTCGCCGAGCACCAGAATCTCGACCCTCTCGGCGTGCACGAGATCGACGAGGCGATAGACCGCGCGGCGGTCCGTCGTGCGCTCGATCGCCTCGCGCGGCAGGGCGAAGCGGCCCGCCGGATCCGACATCGCCAGGCCGATGCGCCGCTCGCCGAAATCCACACCCAAGGCCCGCATGTCGTGTCTCCTTCGCGTCGGCTGAGGTCGAGCCGGCGCATGCTAGCATCGCCCTCGCGGCCGTCATGCCGCGCTCTCTCCGCAGCTTTCCAGCCTTCATCGCGCGCCGATCGTGGTCGGCCCGCTTCCGATCGCCCAAGATCCCGGGACCGCCCTCGCGGTCCCCGCGCCGACGCCGCTTCCCACCGAGGCGCGGCGCCTCAACGCCTCCGGGAGTCATGATGCAAGACATCGTCATTCTGAGCGCCGCGCGCACGCCGATCGGTGCGTTCCAGGGCGCCCTTTCCTCGCTCTCGGCTCCGCAGCTCGGCGCCGCCGCGCTGCGCGGAGCAATCGATCGCGCCGGCCTCGACGCCGGCACGATCGACCAGGTCTATCTCGGCAACGTCCTGCCGGCCGGCGTCGGCCAAGCGCCGGCCCGCCAGGCGACCCTCGGCGCAGGCTGCCCGACGTCGACCGGCGCGGTGACTCTCAACAAGGTCTGCGGCTCGGGCATGCGCGCCGTGATGAGCGCGGCGAACGACCTGCGCTGCGGCGAGTTCTCGGTGGTTGCCGCCGGTGGCATGGAGTCGATGTCAAACGCTCCATATCTTGCCGCCGGCGTACGCGACGGCTTGCGCCTCGGGCACGGTCGGCTGATCGACTCGATGATTCATGACGGCCTGTGGGACGTCTCCAACGACATCCACATGGGCAGCTGCGCCGAGCTGTGCGCCAAAGATCACAACATCACGCGCGAGCAGCAAGACGCGTTCGCTCGCGGGTCCTACGAGCGCGCGCAAGCGGCACAGGAGGATGGCCGCCTGTCGCAGGAGATCGTGGCCGTCGACGTGCCGCAGCGCAAGGGCGATCCGGTCCGCGTCGAGACCGACGAGGAACCGAGCCGCGCTCGCTTCGACAAGATGCCGACGCTGCGGCCGGCGTTCGAGAAGGGCGGCACGGTGACCGCGGCCAACGCCTCGAAGATCAACGACGGCGCCGCCGCCTTGGTGCTCACCACCGCCGAGCATGCACAGGCCGTCGGCAAGACGCCGATCGCGCGTCTGCGGGCACAGGCCAGCTTCGCGCACGATCCCGAGTGGTTCACCACCGCCCCGGTCACGGCGATGCGCCGGGTGGTCGAGCGGGCGGGCGTGACGCTCGACGACATCGACCTCTTCGAGATCAATGAAGCTTTCGCGGTCGTCGCCCTCGCCGCCATCCAGGATCTCGGCCTCAACGCCGACAAGGTCAACGTGAACGGCGGCGCCGTCGCTCTCGGCCATCCGATCGGCTGCTCGGGCGCCCGCATCATCGTGACCCTCCTCCACGCTCTCGAGCAGCGCGATGCGCGCCTCGGCTGCGCTGCGATCTGCCTCGGCGGCGGCGAGGCGACCGCCGTCGTTGTCGAGCGCCTGACCTGAGCCGAGGCGCCGCCTCTCGGCCGGCGCGCGCGACGGCTCTTTACAGCGCCTCGCGCGCGCGGTAGAACACACGGCATCCCGGTCCGCCCGCTCGACGCCGACGCGCCCGTGCGCGCCGCCATCGTTCCCGTGTTGTTCTGGACCGCGCGTTCACCCCGCCACCGGCCGATTCCCCGAGGTTCCACCCGAGCAATGGCCTTTATTCGCACGTCCCGCCGAGTCGCCCATCTCGCGCTGGTCGCGAGCTTGACGATGCTCGCTCCCGCCGCGCTCGCCCAGGAGGACGCCCGCGAGGGCGACCCGGAGACGACCGCCAGCGACCTCGACGACCGCATCAGCTTCGACGTCACTCTCGACTCGGAACGTGGCGGCGGCCGCCTGACCGGCTCGGCCGGTGACTTCGAATACGAGGACGGCAGCTACCTTCTCGCCACCGGCGGCGTCCGCCTGCAGTATCGCGACGTCAAGCTCTCCGCCGACCGCGTGCGCGTCGACGTGCCGACCAACCGCATCGAGGCGCAGGGCGAGGTGATTCTCGACGAAGGACCGCGGCGCCTCGCCGGCGAGGTGCTGGAGTACGACCTCGACACGCGCACCGGGCGCATCACCCGCGCCAGCGCCTACGTCGATCCCGACTTCTACTTCTTCGGCGAGACGATCGCCAAGACCGGTCCGATCACCTACACGGTCGAGGACGGCACCTTCACCGCCTGCGAGAGCGAGAATCCGGCCTGGTCGATCGACCTCAAACGCGCGTCCATCACGCTCGAGGAATACGCCCGCATCCGCGGAGCGACCCTCAAGTTCGGCCGCGTGCCGGCGCTCTACGTGCCCTACCTTCTCTGGCCGGCGACCACCGAGCGGTCCTCGGGATGGCTGGTTCCGAAGCCGGGCTATTCGAGTCGGGAAGGCGCCCAGCTCTCCCTCGCTTACTACCGGACCTTCGGGCGCAGCGCCGACGCGACGATCTACGCCGACCTGTCGTCAGAGGAGTACAACGGCATCGGCGCCGAGTACCGCTATCGGCCGAGCGCCGACACGGAAGGCGTGATCGAGGCGTATTACCTCTTCGAGCCCGAAGACGGCTTCGAGGACAACGAGATCTTCGATCCTGACCGCGAACGCGGCGACGACCGCTGGAAGCTGGCGCTCTACCACGACAGCCGCAACCTCTTCGGCGGCGACTGGCGCGGCGTCGTCAACCTCAACTTCTACTCCGATTTCGACTACCTGAAGGATGTCGAGCGTCGCGTCAACCGCCAGACGCAGCCCTTCTTCTACTCGAACGCCTATCTGTCGACCAGCCAAGGGCCGCATTCGCTGACCTTCATGGTCGATCAGCGCGAGCGGATCGTGCGCAGCACGCAGGCGCGCGACACCCGCCGCCAGCTCCCCGAGATCGACTACCGCCTGCGACCGGTGCAGATCCTCGATCTGCCGGTCTACTTCCAGATGCGCAGCTCGGTGAACTACTTCGATCTCGAAGTGGAGCCGCCGGTCGGCGACGACGGAGTCCGTCCCGAGTCGTCGAGCGACAGCTACGGCCGCGCCGACCTGGCGCCGACTCTGTCGATCTCGCTCCCCGGCACCTCGTGGCTCAACGCCAAGATCGATCTCGGTGGTCGCGTCACGCACTACACCGACAGCCTCGACGAGGCGCGGACGGGATTCTCCGGCGACAGCCTGACCCGCGCGTTCCCGTCCGCCGCGTTCGAAGTCGTCGGTCCGAGCATCTCGCGCATCTACGACACCGGCGGCGAGCGCTGGTCCAAGTTCAAGCACATCGTCGAGCCGCGCCTCAACTATCGCTATGTCGACGAATTCGACGACCAGGACCAGGTGCTGCGCTTCGACGAGGTCGATCTGCTGCGGCCGGTCAATGTCGCTGTCGTCTCGGTGGTCAACCGCCTGCTCGCCAAGCCGGCGGGCGAGGACGCCAGCGCGTTCGAGATCGCCTCGTTTGAGGTCGCTCAGGGCTACAACCTCGACGATCAGCCGGGCCAGTCGAGCTTCGACGGCACAATGGAGACGTCGGAAGGGCCGATTTTCTCGACCCTGCGCGTCAACCCGGATCGCGACACGAGCCTGAAGCTCGACGCTCAGTACAACACGCTGTTCAACCGCCTGACCGCGGTCGGCCTGTCGGGCGGCACCGACATCGGTCGCCACAACGTCGGCCTGACCTGGTTCACGCGCTGGAACGCCGAGACCGGCGACGAGACCCAGGACACGGTGCGGCTGTTCACCCGATTCGAGCTGTGGCGTGATCGCCTGAGCTTCGACGCAGAGGTCGACTACAACCTGATCGACGA
>JBCBCF010000216.1:0-7429 GCA_038530905.1 Acidobacteriota bacterium | reverse complement strand
CTCGGCAACCGTCTCGACGGTCTGAAAGCGGGCGCCGCCGATCACCTTGAAGCGATCCGACACGCTCCACTCGTCCTGAAGAAAGACGCCGGTCGACCGGTTCTCGGCGTTCGGCGCGTTCGGCACCGAGTCCGTCGCGACGCTCGGCACCTCGAATGGCGGAAACGGAAAGCGCAGCGTGGTGACCGTGCGGGAGAAGTCGGTGTTGAACGAGTCGTCTTGCCAGAACTCAGCGCCCCAGGTCAGCACGTGGTCGGCATGCGCCACCTTGACGACCTCGAGGCGACTGCCGAAGGTCTCAAGGTCGGTCAGATTGCGCGTGTCGGACTCGACGGTCGAGTTCGGCGCGCCGAAGAAGAGCGGGCCGATGTCGATATCGATGTCGTTGACCAGCTCCCGCTCGTTGCGCTGCCAGTAGACCTGCCAATCGACCGTGTCGGCGACGGGGGTCTCGAGGCCGGACCCGCGCCAGCCGAGGGTGATCTTGTCGAAGTCCTGGAACGGGTAGAGGATCCGGATGCGGAAGTCTTCGGCGTCGCCCAGCAGCTCCGGATCGACCAGGCCAAACCCGGCATCGTCGGCGCGGTACTGGGAGTAGCGGGCGAAGAACTCATGGCGATCGTTGGACAAGAAACCGAGATAGGCATCGACCCAAGAGTCCTCGATGCCGGTGTCGAGCACCTCGACGGAGTCGGCCAGCTCGATCTCGCCGTAGGTGCCGTCGGGCGCGCTGTAGTCGTCGGCGTCGCGGCGGGTGTAGGCGAGCGAATACGACCACCGATCGGCCGTGCCGGCGATGCCGAGGCGTCCCTGTGCGCGATCCCCGGCACCGGAGTACCGCACGTCGGCCGTGCCGGCCAGCGGACGATCGAGCACCGGCCGCTTGGTGACCAGATTGAGCACGCCGCCGATCGCGTCGCTGCCGTAGAGCACCGAGGCCGGCCCGCGCACCACCTCGACTTGATCGACGTCGCCGAGGCTGACGAGGGCGGGGATCTCGCCGAAGTCGGTCTGTCGGCGCGCGTTGTTCATGCGCAGCCCGTTCTCGAGGAAAAGGATGCGCAGCCCCCGCTGACCGCGGATCACGGGCCGCGACTGGTTGGGACCAACGCCGTTGACATCGACGCCCGGCTCGATGCGGAGCAGATCCGCGGCGTTGTCCGCCGGTCGGTCCAGGGGGTCGATGACGGTCACCGGCTGCGGCGTCAGGAACGTGTCGATGGCGCTGCCGGTCGCGGTCACCGTGGTCTCGGCGAAGAAGCTGTCGGCCGGTTCTTCCTCGGCTGCAGGGTCGGCGGGCGGGGCGTCGGCAGCCTGAGCGAGGACGGCGGTGGAGCCGCCGAGCCACAGGCAAAAGATAGTCAAACAGAACGCAAAGGCCCGCGAACGGGCGACGTCGAGTCGAAACATAGGAATCCCTCCGGGCTCGCGCACGGCGCGAGCGATACCGCATGGTGCGGCGATTCATCGATCAAGAGCGGTGACGGTGAAGACGGTCGATCGGGATCGGCCGCTTCTGAACGAGGTAGCGAGCGCGGCGATCCGTCCGACGGACCGCGGCGAGGACGACGTCAGGCGAACGCCGCGACGAGGGGAGGAGGACGACGGAAACGAGGCGGCCAGGCTGCAAGGCACCGGGCCGGCGGAGTCGCGCGGCGATGGCGGGCGCGAGAGAGCCGAGATCGACACGGGCGGTCTTGACCGGCCGACAGGCGATGCAGCAGCTCGAGAGCGAGAACCAGCGGCAGGAGCCAGCTCGCACCATCGAGCGTGGCCGAGAGAGGCGCCAGCTGGAGCGCCTCACCGACGGGGGTCACCGGCGCCTGGATCCCTGCATGCAGCAGCACGACCGAGAGCCAGAAGACGATCGCCCGCCGCCCACGCCACACTGCCAACCCGCGCCGCTGCAGCACGCAGACGCCCGCCGCCAGCAGCAGCGCCGCCGCCCAGCGCGCCAGCACGCCCGACTCGAAGAGCGTGCCTTCAACCAGGCGCCGACCGAAGAGCCAGCCGTGGAAGGCGATCGTGGCCAGGCCAAGCAGGCTGACCGGCGAGACCAACGCGCGCAGCAGCGTCCAGCGTGCCGACGGCACAGGCCACAGTCGGACGGTTCGCGACGCGTCGATCGGTCTCGGCATGGCAGGCTTCGGGGGAGGGCGACGCGACGACGGGGGCGGAGTCGTCGCGTCGAGGCCTTCCAGAGTACTCCCCCACCTCCGCTGCACGCAACCGATCATGACCCTCGCCGAATCCTCCGTCTCTTCCCTGATCGAAATTCTCGGCCCGCCGAGCGCGCGACGACGATTGGCGCGCGGAGAGACCCTCTTCCTCCGGGGCCAGGTTGCGACCCATGTCTTCGCGGTCGACGTGGGGCGGGTTCGGCTGCGCCGCTGCCTGGCCGATGGTCGGACGCTGACGCTGGCCGTCGCCGGTCCGCAGGAGACGCTGGCCGAGGCGGCACTCTTCGCCGAGGCCTACCACTGCGACGCCGTGGCCGAGGTCGCCAGCGCCGTTTGGATGCATCCTGCGGACACGGCACGAGCGCGTCTTCGCGCCGACCCGGTGGCCACCGAGCGGTTCCTGGGCCGACTGGCGGCCCAGCTCCGTCACGCCCGGGGACTGGCCGAGGTGCGGGCCATGCGCCGAGCCGCCGACCGCCTCTTCGCCTATCTCGACCTGCTCGAGGTCACCGGCTCCAAGTCGCCTCGGGACCGGCCGCTGACCGCGCTGGCCGCCGAGCTGGGACTGGCTCCGGAAACGCTGTATCGAACTCTCAGGCGCCTGCGCTCGAGCGGCCAGATCGCGATGGACCGCCCGCTCCGGCGCGTCGGAATCGACACGGAACCGATCGACGATTCCTGATCGCAATCATGTCGCGGCGCCGGGGACGACCCACATGCTCCAACGGCGGCGGAATCAACCGCCGCCCACTCGGGAGCCACCATGGGAACGACGTCGCATCCCGCCGCCCGCCTGCTCGGGGCTCTACTGATCGCCGCCGCAACGTCGCCAAGCGTGCGGGCCGAGCCGCCACCGCACGAGGCGACTGCCGTCGAGCACCTGCACGACCACGGCCGCTCCGCCGACCACCCGAGCCCTTTGGACCGCGAGGCCCGCGCCGGACATCAGGCCCGCGCCGAACATCACGCCCACGCCGGACAGGAGCCCCACACACAACACGAGTTTCACGGTGGCGAGGCGGACCACAGGCTGCCGGTCGAGGTCGGCGAAGCGGCGTTCTCGGCTCTCGCCGAGATCGTCCGACTGCTCGACGCTGACCCGACCACCGACTGGACACGCGTCAACGTCGATGGTCTGCGCGAGCATCTGATTGACATGCATCACGTCCTGATCTCGGCAACGGTCGAGAGCCATTCGGTGGCAGGCGGCTTCGAGGCCCGCATCACCGGCTCCGGCCGGACGCTCCAGGCGATCCGCCGCATGATCCCAGCTCATGCCGCCATGATGAACGGCCATCAGGGACTGCAAACCAACGTCGTGCCGCTCGAGGCGGGCGACGGCGTGCGTCTGACCGTGACGACGGAGGCCGGGTCCGTCGACCGCCTGCGCGGTCTCGGCGTCTTCGGCTTTCTCACCTCCGGTGGGCATCATCGACCGCATCATCTTGCGATCGGGCGTGGCAACGCAGCAGCTCACGCGCCCCATCTGCACGAAAGGCGCAAATGAGGCGTAAGATGCGATAGAGTGTCTGAGTGCTGGATCTAGCCCCGACGTCGACGGTCGAAGACACCACGACGCCTCCCGGCCATGCTGAGGCGAGCGGCGGAAGCTCGGCCGTCGCATTTCGCTCCCGGGAACCCGCAGGCCCCGCCCCGGCCGCCGTGGAGCGGGCCACCTTGGAACGGGCCACCGCGGAGCCGGCCGCCGTGGAGCGGGCTGCCGCGGAGCCGTCGACCGCCCCCGAACAACCGAACGGAAAGCACGTCCGTCGCATCCTGCATTGCGACATGGACTGCTTTTACGCGCAGGTCCATATGCGCGACGACCCGTCGCTCCGCGGCAAGCCGGTCGTCATCGGCGGCAGCCCGCAGGGGCGCGGCGTGGTGGCGGCGGCCAGCTACGAGGCGCGGGCGTTCGGCATTCGCTCCGCCATGCCGGCCGCGCAGGCAGTGCGACGCTGCCCGCAGGCGATCTTTCTCAAGCCCGAGTTCTCGCGCTATCGACAGGAGTCGGATCGGATTTTCGAGATCTTCCGCCGCTTCACGCCGATCGTGCAAACCGCCTCACTCGACGAGGCCTACCTCGACGTCACCGATCATCTCGGGAAGCATCCGGGGGCGACCGCCGTGGCGCGCGAGATCCGGCGCCAGGTACTCGAAGAGCGGCGTCTGACGGTCAGTGTCGGCGTCGGCCCGAACCGGCTGATCGCCAAGATCGCCTCCGACTTCCACAAGCCCGACGGCCTGACCGTCGTGCGCCCGGATCAGGTTCGCGCCTTTCTCGATCCGCAGCCGGTTCGGCGGATTCACGGCATCGGCCCGGCGACCGAAAAAGCCCTGGCGGCCCTTGGCGTCAAGACGATCGGCGACCTGCGGCGGCTGCCGCGCGACCTGCTGGTCGAGCGCTTCGGGCGTCATGGCGCCGGCATGTGGCGCTCGGCCCAGGGCCTCGACGATCGACCCGTGCGGGTCGAGCGACGTCGCAAGAGTCTCGGCCACGAGCGCACCTACGCCCAGGATCTCGAGACCCTCGAAGCAATGGACGAGCAGCTCGATCTTCTTGCCGGCAAGGTCGCCGACGGGCTCGCGCGCCGCGAGCTCGAAGCGCGCACGATCACCGTCAAGGTGCGCTACGACGACTTCACCACGAAGACCCGTGCCCGCTCCCAGCCCGAGCGGGCGCGTTTCTCCGCCGAGCGGCTGGCGGCGGTCGGCAAAGAGCTGCTGCGCCAGACCGAGGCCGGCCGTCGGCGGGTCCGTCTGCTCGGACTCACCGCCTCCGGCTTCGAGCGCGAGGAGCCGCAGGCCCAGCCGAGCCGCCAGCTTGCGCTCTTCGAGCCGTCTCTCGACGGCGGCGGTCAGATCGCCTCGTCGATCGGCTCCATCGGCACCTGATCCAGCCCGTCGTCCTGGCGGAGATCGCCGATCAGGCGGTTGATCAGGAACGAGAAGACAAAGAACGCCACACCTGCGACACAGGCGATGGACGCGACGATGGCGAAGAGAGTCGGCATCGGCATCGTCTCGATCCGACCGCCGACGATGCCGGCGATGAGGTTGCCGAGCGCCGAGCCCATGAACCAAATCCCCATCATCTGACCGACGAGGTGCGGTGGCGAGAGCTTGGTGACGCTCGACAGCCCCACGGGCGACAGGCACAGCTCACCGGCCGTGTGGAGGAAATACGCCATCACCAACCACATCGGTGAAACGCCATCGCCGTTCAGATCGATGAAGGTCGAGCCCCAGCTCATGACGAAGAATCCGAGACCGAGCAGCACGAGGCCGAGGCCGAATTTCACCGGGATCGACGGCTGACGAGAGCCCAGCTGCAGCCACAGCACGCCGAAGAGCGGCGCGAAGATGATCAGGAAAATCGGATTCACCGACTGCAGCCAGCTCGCCGGCAGCTCCCACGATCCGAGCATGCGATCGGTATAGCGCTCGGCGAAGAGATTCATCGAGGTCCCCGCTTGTTCGAAGCCGGACCAGAACATCGCGGCGCCGAGGAAGAGGAGAAAGATCACGCCCACGCGCTTCTTCTGACGCGAGGTGAGGCCGCCCGCGACGATCAAATAAATGAAGTAGACGATCGCCAGCAGGACGATTCCAACGCCCAGGGACTGCGCCAGTCCATCGAGGCTGAGACCAAAGCTGGTCATCAACCAAGCGACCATGCCGATGGCCGCCACGAACGCCACCGAGCCGGCCGCGAGCCGGCGCCAGTCCTTCCGGCGGGTGACCTGCGTCTCGGGCGTCTCTTCCAGCGTGCCGACGTTGCCGAGCCACTTCTGACCGTATTTGAAGACCACGAGGCCGCCCAACATGCCGAAGCCTGCGGCGCTGAAGCCGAGGTGCCAATCGACCTGTTCACCGAGATAGCCGCAGATCAGGGGGCCGAGGAAGGCACCGATGTTGATGCCCATGTAGAAGATCGAGAAGCCCGCATCGCGTCGCTCGTCCTTGCCCGGATAGAGCCCGCCGACCAGAGCGCTGACGTTCGGCTTCAACAGGCCGGTGCCGATGACGATCAGCGCCAGACCGAGGAAGAAACTCGAGTACTCGAAGGTCTCGAGCCCGGGCACCAGCGGCGCCGCCATCGTGAAGTGGCCGGCGGCGATGACGCAGCCGCCGACAAAGACCGCGTTCTGCTGGCCGATCAGTCGGTCGGCCACCCAGCCACCGGGCAGCGAGGCCAGGTACACCGAGGCGGTGTAGATGCCGTAGATCGCTCCCGCCGTGGCGTCGGTCATGCCGAAGCCGCCGGTCTCGATCGCGTCGACCATGAAGAGCACCAGAAGCGCCCGCATGCCGTAGTAGCTCAGGCGCTCCCAGAGCTCGGTGAAAAAGAGTGTGGCCAGCCCGATTGGCTGGCCAAAAATCTGTTGCTGCGGGGCTGCGACGGCGGTGCTCATCCGGATCCTCCAGAGCTCGGGGACGAAGGCGGCGATCCGAGCCAGAGGGCCTCGGATCGAACGGGAATCGGCCGTCCGCCCCGCGGGAGAGACGCCGGCTGCGCGATGCTGTGTCCTGCGAGTTTGCAAGACGCATTCCGTCACCGTCCGAAAGACGTCGGGTGAGTGCGCGAGCTGGCGTGGACAGGCAGGAGACGACTGATCGAGGATAGCCGCGGCTCCGCGCGCGCGCAACCGCGCCGCACGGAAAGGCAGGAATCAGCTGGCCGCGAGCGTTCGCGCCGAGCGATCGTCGAAAGGCAGGATGATGTCGAGGAAGGATGGTCGGGGCGAGAGGATTCGAACCTCCGGCCTCACGGTCCCGAACCGTGCGCTCTACCAGGCTGAGCTACGCCCCGTGGGATCGCCGGCAACCGGGTCGCCGAGCGGAGGCGGATGATACGCCGCACCCATCCGCGGGTCAAGAGCGCCCTGTGGCGAAGCGCGACGTCGGCGACGCTCCCGAGCCGTCGCCATCGACCAGCCGCTCGGCAATCTGCACGGCGTTGAGCGCTGCGCCCTTCAGGATGTTGTCGGCGACAATCCATAGGGACAGACCGCGCGGATGGGTCGGATCGCGCCGCACGCGCCCGACGTAGACCGGTTCGCGCCCGGCCGCGAGCGCCGCCGTCGGGTAGGCACCGCGGGACGGAGCGTCGAGCACTTCGACTCCGGGCATCGTCTGCAGCACCGAGCGCACTTGATCAGGCGAGGCTGCATCTTCCGTCTCCAACCAAACGGCTTCGGCATGCGTGGCGACGACGGGCACCCGCACGCACGTGGCGTGCAGCGGCA
>JBCBCF010000215.1:0-7491 GCA_038530905.1 Acidobacteriota bacterium | reverse complement strand
GGCGGAGGGTAGCGCCCGCGGATCTGCAAGAGATCAGCGCGATTGAGGGCGGTCGCCCGCACGCGAACGAGCACTTCGCCTCGCGCCGGACGAGGGGTCGCGACCTCGACCAGCCGCAGGCTTGGGCTGTCGGCTCCCGCGGCGGCTTTGACAGCTTCGACGGCGCGCATCGCCGCTTCAGCCGAGAAGCGGTTCGAAGGAGCCGTCGTCGTTCTCGCGAACCAGCAGCAGGTGGAAGCCCCGTCGCGCGCCGACGCGGACGAAGCCCGCGTAGCCGGTGAAGCTCTCTTCCATGCCGAACCAGCTGCCCGACGACGCGTTCTGCAGCGAGTCGCGGTAGGCGGTGACGACGGCGTCGGAGAAGTTCGGTGAGGCGATCAGAACGCCGCCGATGTCGCCCGTCTTTTTGCGCGCTCCCTTGGCGGCGAGGATCCGGTCGAGCAGCTCGCGAAATGTCTCCACGGTCGGCTCGGCCAGGCGATGGCCGAGATGCAGCACCTTGCCGTTGTCGTCGGTGGTGACGACGTCGAAGAGGTCCGACTCTCTGCCGCCCGGGCGGGGCAGCGGATGGTAAACCTGGGCGTGACGCACGTCGGTCAGCCACTCGGCGAGGTACTTCCACGAGGCGCTCAAGCCGCGCTCGCCGAGGTAGTTGGCCAAATCGGTGAGCATCCAGCGCAGCAGTCGGGCGGCCGGCGCGCGTTCCAGATCGATCCCGCGCGCCGCCGCCGCTCCCTGCGACGGCCGGACCGCCATCGGCACGGCCGCGGCAAGCTGGCGGGATCGGGAGCCGGTGGACAGCAGCGGGCTGAGAATCGAGGTCGTCGTGTCGACGTCGCTGCGCTCTGCAGCGTCGCCCTCGATCGGACGTGCGTCGAAGCGGGCGCTGCCAAAGACGCGGCGATACCAGCGCGGCGTCGGCTGCATCGTGCGGCCTAGAACGCGGGCGAGGATCGTGCGTTCCGAGATCCAGTGGTGCCAGCTGCGTTCCACCGGCAGTCCCTCCCAGCCTTCCGAATATAGATGCACGACCGCATGCCCGTCGACGAAGAAGACCATGCCGAGGTCATCGCCGTGGCGGAGCTGAAACACACCGCTGAACGTCTCTTCCCGTAGTTTCTTGGCCAGCGCCGGCAGATTGATGAAGCTCGAGTCGAGGTTGTCGTGCACGATGCGGGGCGGATGCAGGATCGAGGTCAAGACCGCCATCGTCGCCGGCGGCAACGCCTCGGGCATCGGATGAAGCGTCGGTCGGCCGCTTGTGGGCAAGCGCGACTCCGCCGCCCCACCGGTCACTCCAGTCGCCGCGTCAACGGCGCCCAGCAGGACGCCGTCGGCGAAGAACAGCCAAACGTCGTCCACCACGACCGCACCGGCGAAGGCGGCGGCGTGCAGCGGCACGTCGAGCAGACGGTCGAGCAGACGGTCGATCGGCTGGTCGTCGAGCTGGCGCGCCGGCCAGCTTTCGGCGAATCGGACCATAGCCAGGGGTGGCTTGCGCGGCAGACCCTGGAGCGTCGGGACGATCGGCCCGGCAGCGTCGCGCGTTGTCGCCAAGTGGTCGATCGAGCTGGGCTCGACTTCAGTCGGCCCGGCCTCGGCGGCGAGCACGCGCCGGAGGTCGCCGGCCATATGCTCCGCGGATTCGTAGCGATCCTGTCGTTCCTTCGACAGGGCCGTGTGGACGATCGCACCGAGAGCCGGCGGCAGGTGCGCGACCTTGGCGCCGACCGCTGTCGGCTCGTGGGTGAAGACCGAGTTGGCCAGCTCCATGAAGGTCGATCCCTCGAACGGCAGCTCGCCGGAGAGCATCTGATAGAGCAGGACACCGGTGGCCCAGATGTCGACCCGCGCGTCCACCGCCTCGCCGCGGAGCTGCTCCGGAGCGGCGAACTTCGGCGTAGCGAGCACCACGCCTGCCTGCGTCTTGACCAACTCTTCGTCGGCGATCCGCGCGATGCCGAAATCCGTCACCTTGACGCGGCCGTCGTGCAGGACCATCAGATTCGACGGCTTGATGTCGCGATGGACCACGCCGCTCTTGTGTGCGGACGCGAGGGCGTCGAGCAGCTCGATCGCGATGCGCATCGCTTCGGTCGGCGGCAGCTGAGGCTCGGACCGCAGCACTTCGTCGAACGACCGTCCGTCCAGCCACTCCATGACCAGATACGGGGTCTGTGCCTCTTCGCCGACCCCGTACACGGTCGTGATGCCGGGATGCGACAGCCGGCCGGCGGCGCGCGCCTCCTGCTGAAAGCGTTTGCGCATCTCGTCGCGGACGGCGGGCTCCTGCTCCTCGAGAAGCGAGCGGCGCAAGGTCTTGATGGCGACCAGCCGATCGAGGGCAACGTCGCGGGCGCGATAGACGACGCCCATGGACCCGATGCCGACCTGGCGGTCGATCTGGAACGGGAAGCGCTGGGTGGGCTGCTGGGGAAGCTGCATGGGATCTCCTCGAGGCGAGAGGGGCGGCTTGGGGCGCTCTCACCTGTCTGCGGAATCATATTGACTCTGGAGGTGAATCCGTCACAAAGCAACGTTCGATGGCGCCGGGTCGAACGGAGTCTGCTGCCGCCGAAGGCCGCCGGCTCAGGTGACGGTCCCCGATGAGACCTCAGACGGCAGGATCTCCCGGGATCGGCAGAACCTCGCACGGCGAGCCGGGGGGCCTGGCGTTGGAACCGGCGGCCACGCGCAGGAGAGCGTTGCCGCGGGCCTGCGCCACGGTGTCGTGCGAGCCGCGCGCGAGATGGGGCGTCGCGTGGATCGTGCCGTCCTCGACCTCGAGCGAGGCCGTGAGGAAGCGGTCTCGATCGCGCGTCGCCGGCAGCTCGGTGCGCGATCGGGCGGCCAGAGCGCCGGCCCAGAAGGCGTCCGCGTGTCCCTGGAGACGGCGCAACAACGGCCGCCCGTAGAGCCAATACGTGGTCAGCACAGAGCCCGGATTGCCGGGCAGGCCAAGCACCCAACGCGGTGGCGCGTCCGGGCGCTCGACGATGGCGACGGTCAGCGGCTTGCCGGGCTGGATCGCAACCCGCTCGAAGAGGATCTCGGCGCCGAGGTCGATCAGAGTCGGCTCGACCAGGTCGAGCTCGCCCATCGACACGCCACCGCTGACCAGGAGCACATCGGCCTCGAGTCCACGCGCCAGCCGGCGACGAAGCTCGGTGGGGTCGTCGCCGACCACGCCGAGCCCCTCGACCCGGAGACCGAGCGAGCGGCAGGCGGCGCTGAGGAACGTGCTGTTGGAGTCGCGAAGCTGACCGGGGCCCGGCTCTGCGTCGGGCGGCACGATCTCGTCGCCGGTGACGAGCACGGCGACGCGCGGCGATCGAACGACCCGCACGTCGCCGACGCCGTGCCCGGCGAGCAGCGCCAGGCCGGCCGGCTCGAGGCGCGTGCCGGCGGTCAGGAGCGCGTCGCCTCGGCGGACGATCTCGCCTCCCCGCCGGATGTGTGCGCCGGCCGTCGGCGGCAGCAGAATGCGCACCGTCGCATCGTCGGGGCCCGGCTCGGTGCGCTCGACCGGCACGATGCGGTCGGCTCCCGGTGGCACGAGCCCGCCCGTCGTGATGCGCGCCGCCTCGCCCGCCGCGAGGACGATCTCGCGCGGACGACCGGCGAATGATGCGCCGACGATCGGCACGACCGCGTCGGCTGCAATGTCACCTGCGAGGGCGAATCCGTCCATCGCCGACACGTCTGCCGGCGGCTGGTCGACCGTCGCTGGCACCGAGTCGAGCAGAACCCGGCCAAGGGCTGAGTCGCGCGGCACGACCTCGGCCGGGAAACGGGTGAGATCCAAAGCGTCCAGGCGGGCCTCGATGCGGGCCCAGGCTTCGAGTGGAGAGAGCATGCCGAATGCTACAATCTGGCAGGCAAACGCCTCGGGACGCGGAGCATCGCGGCCGCCGAGTTTCGGATCCGTCCTCGCCGTCAACATGTCGAAAGCCTTCGAGTTCCGGGCGACGCTGGAAGAAACGTCGATGCCGGAGATGTTTTGGACGATCTACCGGCACCGCGTGCCGGGTCGGCTCGAAGTGCGCCGCGAAGAGATCGTCAAGACGATCTTCGTGGCCGACGGGACGGTCGTCCACGCCGCATCATCGGAGCGATCGGATCGGCTCGGAGCGTATCTCTACCGGAAGGGGCGCCTGAGTCGCGAAGATCTCACGCGCACGATGGCGGAGAGGGACACCTCGACCAAACGCCATGGTCAGCTCCTGGTCGAGCATGGGCTTCTGTCTCCGGCCGAGCTCAATCGGGCGATTCGCGAGCAGATGGAGTCGATCGTTTGGAGCGTCTTTTCGTGGCGCGCCGGTGAGGTGATGTTCTCGATCGGCTCATTTCTCGATCCACAGCGGGTGCGCATCCACCTGCCGGTCCGCGAAGCGATCTTGCGTGGTGTCAAGACCATGCATGACGCCAAGAGCCTGATCGGCCGGCTGGGCAAGAAGAGCACCGTGCTGAGGCCGTCGTACGCGACCGAAGATCTCATCGAGATCTCCCTGTCGGCCGAGGAATTCGAGTTGCTGCGCATGATCGACGGCCGGCGCTCGCTCTTCGAAGTGTGCACCGACGGCCCGTTCGCCACCGCGGAGAATGCGCGTCTCGTGTATGCCTTCTACGTGCTGCACCTGGTCGAGCGCAGCGATGGCAAGCCGGGGCTCAAGATCCGGTTGAGCTCCGACGCGAGCTCGCCGACATCGGACACGACGGTGACTGCGGACGCCGCACCAGCGAGCGCCGCAGCGATCTGACGCCGCCCGGCCTCGCATCGACCCATACCGCGAGCCGCGTCTCGCATCTTCGATCCAATCTCTCGGCGCCTTTTCGGCGCTCTCTTTCGGAGGATGACGATCGCATGCCGATCTACGAATACCAATGCACCGAATGTGACCGTCGCTTCGAGACGCTGCAGCGGATGTCCGATCCGCCGCTCACGATCTGTGAGACGTGCGGCGGCGCGCTCAAGAAGCTGATCTCTGCGCCTGCCGTCCAATTCAAAGGCGACGGCTGGTACGTGACCGACTACGCAGGCAAGAAAGGCCCGAAGAAGGACGGTCCGGGCGAAGCGGCCGGTGGGGGCGGCTCCGACGCTGGCGGCGAGAGCTCGTCCGGCGGCTCGAGCGACTCGGCGGCGAGCAAGTCTTCGAGCGACGGCGGCTCGAGCGCGTCGGCCCCAGCCAGCGGCGACTGAGCGAGGCGCTCAGCCGAGGTAGCCGAGGCTGCGCAGCTTCTCTTCGAGTTCTCGGCCTCGGTCGAGGCTTTCCTGTGGATCGATGCCGCGCTCGCCGGCTTCGACCCAGACGGTGAGAAGCGATTCGAGCTCGCGAAAGGTTCGCCGCTCCGTGTCGAGGACGTCAGTCGTTTCCCCGGCGTCGATTTCCAGGTCGTAGAGGCGCGGCTCGGCGCGCAGATCGTCGATCAGCTTCCAGCGACCGTCGGTGACCGCACGGTACGGCCCCATGCCGCTGAAGGTCAGACGCCGGCCGTCGGTCGGTGTTGCGGCCGCGGCGTCCTCCGGCGGTTGTGCGAGCCAGCGGCGCAGCGAGCCGCCTTCGGCCTCGGGATGCGCCTCGGCGCCGGCCAGGTCAAGGATCGTCGGCAGCAGGTCCAAAAGCGACGCTGCGATCGAGCTTCGCCCGCTGGCGCCGTCGGCCGTGCGCACCAGCAGCGGCACGCGCACTTCCTCGTCGTAGACCGAATAGCAGTGCTTCAAATAGCCGTGCTCGAGGAACGCCTCGCCGTGGTCGGAGGTCACGATGAGATGGGTCCGCTCCAGCAGGCCACGCTTGCGCAGGCCGCCGACGAGCTTGCGGAGGCCGGCGTCGGCGGCGAGAATCTCTTCGTCGTAGAGGGCCTCGAGATGGGCAATGTGCTCGGGCGCGACGTTGTCGTCGAAGCTGCCGTCGCGCAGCCAGGGCATCAAGGCGTTCGGCTGCCCCTCGCGAATCGCCTTGGGCAAGTGAGCGTCGTCGGTGTCGGCGAAGCGACCGCGGAAGCGGGCTTCGGCGCGATATGGATCGTGTGGATCCATGTAGTGGGCGTAGAGGAAAAAGGGTTCTTCAAGGACGTCCACGGCCTCGAGCGAGCGCGCCGACACGCAGCTTGCCGGCCGCCACATGCAGGACTCATCAAAGCGGTCGAAGCCATGCCCGAAGCCGCCCACCGGATTGTGGTTCGAGGGCGTGCGCCGGACGATCGGACTGGCCGACACGGCCGCCGTCGAGTAGCCTCGCTCGCCGAGCAGGCTCGCCATCGTCGGCATGGTGTCGGGGATGCCGGGCCAGGCGTCGGAGTCGCGGAAGAGAAACGGGTTGCGCGAGGTGAGGATCGAGTTGACCGACGGCGAGGTGCACGACGCTGCCGCCCGCGCTTGGTCAAACAGCACCGCGGTCTCGGCGAGGCCGTCGAAGAAAGGGCTCGTCGAGCGCTCGTAGCCGTAGGCGCCCAGGCGGTCGGCGCGCAGGGTGTCGATGACGACGAGCACGACATTCGCCGGCTCCTCGGTCGCCGTCGGCTCTGCCGGCTGAGGCGACGCACAACCGATCGTCGCCGCCAGCACGACGAGGGCGGCGAGGCCAAGAAGATCGGTCGATGAGATCAGCGGGCGGGATGAACGATGCACGGTAAGCGACGAGGCGAAGACCCGGAAGATGAGGACGGTGGCGGCTGCTGCCATGGCGGCGGTGAGGTCGGGCGCCCGCAGGCGCCCGACCGACCGGGCGGCGTGCCGGGCATGCTAGCTCGCGCGGCCGCGGTCGCCAAGGTCGCCCCGCGCCGTCGCTTGGTCGTTTCCGTGATCGTCGTCGCGCTCGGTGCTTGGTCGCTGGGTGGCGGCCTGCGGGAGGTCAGGACGGCGGCGGCGACCGGCATCACCGATCCGTTCACCCCCGAGTGGCCGTCGATCTGGTGGCTCGGCGGCGGCCGACCGGCCGATCTCGAGGCGCTGGCGATCCGCGTTGGTTCCCAAACGCCTCCGGGGAGCCTCGTCGGCGTGTCGGCGCCGGCATCGCTCGGTGACCAGGGCGACTATCTCTACTATTGGTTCGCCTTCTCGCTGCCGACGCATCACGTCCGCCGCATCCGTGAGCTGAATCTGGGAGAGCCCGCCGATCTCTGGCTGCGCTGGGACGACTCGGTGCCGATCGCGCCCGAGGCCCAGCGGCGACTGCGCTCTCTCGGTCCTTTCGGCGGCGCTGAGCTGCTGCGCCTGGAACCGCTCACCGCGAAAGATCGACGGGAGCTCCGCCGCGCCCGGCAGGCACGTCGCGCGGCGGAGGACGCGGCCGGGTCGCGGGAGCCCGGGTCGTGAAAGAGCTGGTGGTTTGCTGGCTGTGGCTGGCTCTGGCGCTCGGGCTCTGGCGCCCGGCCCGCAAGGTGTGGGCGCCAGGGACGTCGCGCGAGCATCAACTCGTGATCGCCGCGTTCGCCGCCCCCGTCGCGCTGTGGATCGGCCTGTGGGCGATGGACGGCCTCGACTTCGCC
>JBCBCF010000214.1:0-7507 GCA_038530905.1 Acidobacteriota bacterium | reverse complement strand
AACCGGTGCAACGCGCCAAGAAACGAAACGCATGGATCGCGCGTAGGACCCTGACATGCGATGGAGGATGCGGCCTCGATGACGACGGAATTGCATCGAGCAGTCAAAGATCCCCGGAGCCACGTCACGCCGGAGGCGTTTCGTGTCGCCAACGACCTGCTCGGTCACCAGCTGGCGGCGCCCTGGCGTCGAGGCCTCGCACTGGCCGCGGACCTGGCGTTGGTCTACGCGCTGTCGCTTGTCGGCGGCCGTGCTTTCGCGGCGCTACTCGGTCTCGCGACGTTCTGGCTCCTCGTGCGGTCGGCGGGTGGACCGCGGAACATGCTTCGGCGTTCCGCGGTCGCGTTGCCCGCCGCGCTTGTCGTGACCGTGCTCACTCTCGCCCTCGTCCAGAATGGAGCCCACGGGCCGACGTCACGTGAGTGGCGACAGTTCGGTGAGGCGATGGGTTCCAGCGATGAGAAGCTGCAAGAAGCGGCGGCCTCAGAGCTGATCGAACGGTATCTTGAGGGCCAGCCGCAGGGTCGGGCGATCGACACCGTGGTTCCGCAGGCTCTCGGCGGCTCTGAGCCCGCTCTCGACGGATACCCGCTCGATCCGAACGAGCGAGCCGGTGCGCTCAAGGCTCTCGAAGCCTTCACCGCCGCTGCCCAAGCCGGCGACCCAGAGGCCCTCGACCGGCATCGCCAGGACGCAGCACGCTGGTTGATCGAGCCCGAGCGGCCGCAGCGCGTCGCGGAGCGACGGCAGCTCGTGCGCGACTACGCCGCGGTGACGCGGGAGAACCACGAGCTTCGCTCGCGCCTCGAGAACCCGAGCGTGCGAGATCTGGCGCGACGTGTCGCGGGCAGCCTCGGCCTGACCGTCGGCTGGACTGGCCTGTACTTCATCCTGGTGCCGGTTCTCTGGCGCGGGCGGACGGTTGGCAAACGACTCCTCAAACTCCGGATCGTCCGCCTCAACCGATCTCCACTGACGCCGTGGACGTCCTTCGAACGCTTTGGCGGCTACGCCGCCGGTCTGGCGACCGGCCTTCTGGGGTTCCTCCAGATTCTCTGGGACGCCAATCGACAAGGGATCCACGACAAGATCGTCGGCACGGTCGTCCTTCGAGATCCTTGATTCCGAGCCCGCTCGATGACGGAGCGGCGAGGCGATTGGCGATGACTGGAACGCCGGCCCTTTCCTTTCAAACGACCGCATAGGATCTTCGACGAGAGCGTTCGCTCCGTCAGAGTGGATCCACAGACCGGGGCACGTCAACCAGAGTTGCTGCGATCACCTGGGGCCTGCCAAGTCATCAGCTGCCACATCCTGCCAGCGCCGATCGAGACCCTTAGGGGGATTCTCAAGTGGTTCACCAAACCTGAACAACCAAGATCGTGCGTTCGGCGATCAATGCAGAACTCTCGCAGCTCAAGCCAGTTCCGAACGAACAAGACTGGCCAGAGCGATCAGTGAAGCCAAGAGCCCAAGAAGCTGAACCACCGGCCCAGTAAGAAACGTCCTCAGGTGAAGACTCAAGCCGTTCTCGAGGCGTTCCTGTTCGAGTGTCGCTCGGACGCTTCTGAAACAGAGAACTCCCACCACCGCCTGCCAGCAACTGAACCAAAAGGCGGCAGTCAACATCTGAGTCGCCACCTGAGAAGAGAGTGTCAGTCGCAGCATCGACTCCACCATGCCGAAGCCGATCACTGCACCGGCAACGACCGGCCAAGATCTCCAGATCGGCACACGATGACCATGAAAGAGCGCAATCGCCTGCAGCAAAAGGACGGCACCCACCGAGCCGGAGACCGGCCCCCAAAGACGATCGACCATCTCCCAGTCCCAGCCAACTCCTTCGACAGCTTCATTCATAAGAATGATGCTCGCGAACCCTGCGTGAACGGCGATGAAGTAGATCAGCCATGAGATCGCGCCAAAGGCCATCGAGCGCCGCGGACGATCTCGGCAGCCGATCGAGAACCCGAGACCGAAGAGCAATCCAGGCAAGAACCAGCTCCCACCACTCGGCAGCCACCCAACGACGCCCGACAGCGTTCCAGCAGCGACCAGATAGGCAGCGATTCGGGTCGTCGGGTCCCGTGTCTCTCTCCGCTCCTCGAGTTCTCCGAGGCGGCGACGGTGTACCCAGGAGGTCGCCGCGACGGGATGCTGGCGACCGCGGTCTCTGCGAGAAGGCAGCTTCCCCTGGAGCGACTCATTTGAGGCTCGGTCCTCAGTCGAGCCGGCGGCTGCTGAACTCTCACCCGGCGGTCGCTTCATCGTGTCGCGAGTCGTGCGGAAGACTCAGGTCGTGCGCCGGGTCGCTCAGCGCTCCGACGTTTCGAGCCCTTCGACGTGGTCCCTTAGCTCCTGGATCTCGCGCTCGAAGCCTCCCGAGAGGATCGGAAAACGACACCAGGTCTTGGGATCGAGGTTCTCGTCGTCGACGTGGAACGAGGGGGCGTAGCGTTCCCGCTTCCACTGATTGCGGCTCCACAGGCGGAAGAAGCGTTCGACCCAAAGAGCGAGCTGTTGCGGGGCGATGGCCGGGAACGTGGGGCGCATGAGCTGGAAGACTTCGATCGGGGTCTTCTTGGCGCCGATGGCTGCCCGCTCGACCGCGTCGAGGAGGTCGTAGGGCATCAGGTCGCCCTCGTCGGTCTGCTCCGCCTCGCTCGGCCGCAGCTCGGCCGTCGGCGCGAGGGCATTGACCGCAGCCAGCTGCGGGATCGGACCGTGGCCGACCGGCCCCTCGACCTCGAGCCAGCGCAGCCAGCGGCGGAGAAACGCCTTGTCGATGCCGGCGATCGGCGACAGGCCGCCTGACGTATCACCGTCCATCGTGGCGTAGCCAACCGCCGCCTCTGAACGATTCGAGGTCGACAGCAGCAGCGCGCCGCGCAAATTGGCGAGCATCCAGACGCCCGGCGAGCGCACGCGAGCCTGCACGTTCTGCAGCGCCAGGTCGTCGCGCTCCCAGGTCAGCGGGCGACCGATCGCCTCCTCCACCCGCTCGACATAGCCCTCGACGAGCGCGTCGACATCGAGCACCAGAAACTCCGCGCCGGCTCCCTCAGCGACCGCTCGCGCCGCCTCGCGGGTCGTGTCGGAGCTATTGCGCGTCGCCTGGTAGACGCAAAGGAGCAGCGCGTGGACGATCGCGTCGAGGTCGCCCTCGGGAAGCCCCAGAGCCGCGAGCTTGGCGCGCATCCCGTCGAGGCCGAGCTCGCCCGCAGCCAGGCGCAGCGCCAACGACGTCAGGCAGGCGACGGCCGCCGAGTCGGCGCCGCCAGACAGCGACACGACGGCGCCGCGCGACACGCTCTTGCGCATGTAGTCGAAGAGGGCGAGCGACGTGGCGCGCGTGAACTCCTCCTCGCGGCTCTCGAGGCATGGATCCGGATCGGCGCAGGGATCGACCGGGTCGCGCACCAGCGCCGCGACCGGCGGCGCCGACGGCAGCCGCAGCCCGTCGACGCGCACGCGCGCTCCCTGGCGCACCTCCACCTCGGGCGCGAAACTCGCCACGCGCACCTGGCGCATGCGCAGGTCGTCGATGTCGAGAACGGCGGTCGTCAGCTGGACATCGCGGAACGAGAAGCGCGGCCCTTCGGCGAGCAACCCGGTGGAGTCGGCGATCATCGCGCCGCCGTCGAAGATCATCCGCCCCGAGGCGTTGCCGAGGTGGTTGGCGAAGACATAGCCGACACCGAAGGCGCGGGCGCCCTCGAGAACGAAGCGGCGGCGGATCTCCTGCTTGCCGAATGCGAAGTGGCTGGCGCTCGGATTGAGGACGAGATCCGCTCCGCGCTCGGCGAGTACAGCGCCCGGCCGCTGCGCGACCCAGGCCTCCTCGCAGATCTCGTAGCCGAACGCGACGCCGTCGACCTCGAAGATCAGGTCGCCGATCGGCACTCGCCGTGCGCCGAGGGCCACCGTGTCGAGCGCGCCCACCGGCCAGGGCTTGAACCAGCGCGGCTCGTAGTACAGACCGTCGCCGGCCAGATTCCGCTTGGCGACGAGGCCGAGAAGCTCACCGTCGACCACCGTCGCGACTGCGTTGAACAGGGCTTTGCGGTGCACCACCGGCAGACCGAAGGAGACCGCAAGGCCCTGGGTCGCCGGCAGGAGCTCTTCGAGCAGCTCGATCGACGTCTGCTGCACGCCGGGGCTCTGGTAGGCGTCGTCGCAGCCGTAGCCGGGAATGCACAGCTCGGGCAGACAGAGAATGCCGACCTCGGCCGCGCGCGCCTGCTCGATCGCCTCGCGAATGCGGCTCAGATTGCCCGCCCAGTCGAGCGGCGTCTGATTGAGAACGGCTGCGGCGACACGCAGAGTCTTCACCGGCGAACCTCCTCGGGCGAGTGCGTTCGCCCGCAGCGCGATCGTGCCACATCCGGGCAGGAACGCTCGATCTCTGCCACGACGCGCGAGAGCCAATCGCGGGTCACGGTGTGATTCGGCGCGCAGATGGTGTAGAAACCACCGGCACACAGAACCCACCCACTCGACGGCCACGCTCCGACCGTCGACGATCGCTCCACCTCGGCCCGAGCCCCATGCGCAGCGTTTATCAATACCGCGATTTGATCTGGAATCTGGTGATGCGCGACCTCAAGGTGCGCTACCGCCGTTCCGCCATCGGCTTCCTCTGGTCGATGCTTCAGCCGCTGCTGACGATGGTGGTCCTCGCCATCGTCTTCAGCTCCATCTTCCGGTTCGACATCCTCAACTATCCGGTCTACGCCCTGGCCGGACTGCTGTTCTGGAATTTCTTCCAGCAGTCGATCGTGGTGTCGATGAACAGCCTGCGCACCCACGCATACATCTTGCAGAAACTGCCGGTGCCGATGGCGGTCTTCCCGATCGCCACCGTTCTCTCGGGCCTCGTGCATCTGCTGCTGGCGATGGTGCCGATGGCGGCGATCCTGATCTACACCGACCATCGCATCGGCACGTCGCTATTCTTTCTGCCGGTGTCGATTTTCGTCGTCGCCCTCTTCACCCTCGGCATGGGCCTGCTCTTGGCGCCGCTGGCGGTCTTCTTCAACGACGTCGTGGAGCTGGTGACCGTCATCCTGACGCTTCTCTTCTACATGACGCCGATCATCTATCCGAAAGACATCGTGCCCGACCGCTTCCAGGCGTTCGTGCACTACAACCCGACGCGATCGATCCTCGAGATCTTCCGCGACCCGATCTACTTCGCGAAGATCCCGCCGCTCACGCATCTGTCGCTGTCGCTGTCGGTGGCTCTCATCGCCTTCGTGATCGGCGCCTTCGCCTTCCGCCGCAGCGTCGACCGCATTCCGTTCTACCTCTGAGCCTTGCGCGCACCGCGAAGCCACCGTGAACGACGCCGTCATTCAGCTTGAGGATCTCGCCCTGCGCTATCGCCTGGCGCGCAATCGGGTGACCTCGCTCAAAGAGTTCATGATCCACATGCTCAGCGGCTCGCTCGAGTACAGCGAGCTGTGGGCGCTCGACGGCATCGACTTGGAGGTCCAGCGCAGCGAAGCGCTGGGCATCATCGGACGCAACGGCGCCGGCAAGTCGACGCTCTTGAAAGTGATCTCGGGCGTGCTTAAGCCGACGCGGGGCAAGCGGGTCGTGCGCGGGCGCATTTCGCCGATCCTCGAGCTCGGCACCGGCTTTGACTACGAGCTGACCGGCCACGAGAACATCTTCCTGAACGGCCTGCTCCGCGGCCACACGCGCAAGTCGATCGAGGCCAAGGTCGACGGCATCATCGAATTCAGCGGGCTCGAGGAGTTCATCCATTCGCCGGTGCGTAACTACTCCACCGGCATGATGGCGCGCCTGGGATTTGCGGTCGCCACCGCCTGGGTGCCCGAGGTGCTGGTGCTCGACGAGGTGCTTTCGGTCGGCGATGCGCGCTTCTTGAAGCGCTGTCACGAGCGCCTCGACTCGTTCCGCGCGGCCGGCACGACCGCGCTCATCGTGTCGCACAGCCCGCTCGAGATCCTCAACCACTGCTCGCGCGTGATCTGGGTCGAGGGCGGCAAGATCGTCGCCGACGGCGAGCCGCGGGATGTCGTCGGTCAATACGCGCTCTTCGCGGGCGATACAGCGACGGCGGCGCTCGTCGCGTCCGATCTCACCGCCGACAGCGGAATCGCGGGCTCTCCAGCCCAGCCGACAAGCGCCGGGAAGGCTCCCAAGGCGACAGATTCACCGACGCCCGATCCACCGACGCAGCGTCAGACGACAGACGCGTAGAGCGCGACCAGCCGGCGCGCCACCGCGTCCGGAGCGTGGAACCGCTCGAGGCAGGCGCGGCCGGCCGAGACCCGTCGGTCGCGGATCTCGGGATCGCGCAGCCGCATGACGGCGTCGGCGAAGGCAGTGGCGGTCTCGGCGAGGTCGAGAGCCGGCGGCAGGCCCCCCGCCTCGTCGAGGCAGGCAAGACCAGCCGCAGCGCGTGGCGTGGCGATCACCGGGATCCCACGCGCCCAGGCCTCGAGAATCTTCATCCGCACGCCCGAAGCGACGTGGAGAGGCACCGCAAGAACCGCCCCCGGCGGCAGAGCCTCGCTGCTCGACGTCGGCGTCGGTCGCCGGTCGACGCCGTGCTCCTCGTCCCGACCGCCGATCGACCCCACCTCACCAAAGAGATGCAGGCGCGCCGTCGGCACGCGCTCGCGGATGGTCGGCCAGATCGCGCGCAGAAACCACTCCGCACCGTCGCGATTCGGGCGCCAGCCGGCGCTGCCGAAGACAACGACCGGTGGATCGCCGGGCAGCGGCCGATCGCCGGCGGGATAGCTCAGCGGTGAGGCGGCGGGAACAACCGTCACGGCGCGCCCGCTCAGCGTCTCGAGCCGGTCTGCGTCGGCTCGCGTCAGCGCGGCGACGGCATCGGCCGCAGCGACGATCCGTGCTTCGGCCCGGCGCAGCCGTGTCGCTTCGGCGCCGAGCGCCCAACGCAGCGGCGGACGCGTGCTTCCGGCAACGCCGCGCCAAAGATCGCTTTCCACGTTCTGTGCCCGCAAGACGATCGGCAGACCGCGCCGGCGAGCCGGACGCGCCGCGGCGGCCGCCTGCAGCTGCTCAACGTGGACCAAATCGAAGCCGCCGATCGCGGACGAGGCGCCCGCGCGAGCTCGGACCAGGCCCTCGACCGCGTCGGCCATCGCAGGCAGACTGTGGCGGGCGATCGACAGCGGGCGACGGCCGAGCACCGAGCGCAGAGCGGCGCGCGGCGTTGAGGGCGGCGAGACGTCAACCAGATGCGGTGTCACGACCGCTCGCAGTCGCTCGGCTGCATCGCCGCCGAGGTCGAGGCGCGGAGCCACGAAGGTGATCCGATGGCCGAGAGCCGCCAGCCCCTGCAGGGTCGCCCAGGTCAGCAGCCGGCCGCCGTCACGCGGCGGTAGCGGCGGCTTGGTGCCGATCCAAAGGACGTGCAGGCGGCGCATGGGCGCGATCAGAGGCGAGGGCGCGGCGCTGCAAGAGCGCGCGCCCGCTCACATGACGAGTGTGTCGTCGTCGTCCTCGA
>JBCBCF010000213.1:0-7534 GCA_038530905.1 Acidobacteriota bacterium | reverse complement strand
CTGCAGTGACCACAACACGGCCTCCGCGTCGACGTTGGAAGCTGCACCTCGCTCGCGCCGCGACCTTCGTCGTCGCGCTGGGCTCCACCGCCCTCCTGTGGCTGGGCGGCGAACGCGGCACGAGCGACGCGGAATTGGTCCCCGCCGCCGAAACGGCACTGGCAAGGTCTGCCGACGACAGCGTGCTGATGACCGCCGACTTCGAGTCGCAGGACTTCTCCGGTTGGAGCAGCGTCACTGGCGCGGCGGAGGGTCAGTCTCTCTAAGTTCGTTCTTTTCGACATCGTCGATCCGCCGCTCATCGAGTCAAGGTGGCTCATCGAGTTCAGATCGACACCACGGTTCAACATTCGGCTTCGGCCGATGCGATCGAAACCGGGCAAGCGCCCGCAACTGCAACGGAGTCCTCTCATGAAGAAAGTCGTCTTCCTTTTCCTCGTCGCCGCGTCGTTGGTCTTCGCCGGCGCCGCCGCCGCCGACACGCTGACCGTCAACGCGAACGCCGCGATGGGTGGCACCAACTTCGGTCTCGACGTCTTCCACGACAACACCTCGGGCGCCTTCGTCGAGGATCTGACGCCGGACGACGAGTCGGTCTATCGCGCCTCGTTCCTCTTCAACCCGAACGACATCTCGCCGGGCGCCAACCTCCGTCAGCCGATCTTCATCGCCCTGGGCAGCGCCCCGGCGTCGGCCGGCTGCGCCGGTCCCGCCTTCGCCAACACCCTGCGTCTGTACCTGTACCTCTCCGGTGGCGCCGGCCAGAACTACCGCCTGCAGCTCTGGGGCAACAACAACCAGTGCAGCTCGCGCTCGACCACTCGCGTCCCGGTCTCCGAGAACACCCCGAGCCGCGTCTGCGTCGAGTTCGAAGCGGGTGCCAGCAGCACCGGTCGCCTCGCCCTCGCCGTGGTCGGTGAGAACGACGTCTGCCCGACCTCCGGCACCGGCGCCTGGGCGGAGCGCGCGATGACCAACAACCTGCAGTCGATCACCCGCGTGCGGATGGGCACGCCGGCCACCAACGGCTTCAACGCCGGTGAGAGCGGCAGCATGTTCTACGACGAGTTCGACTCGTTCCGCACGCTCGCTCCCTGATCGAGCTTCAGCGCGTGCGCGGTCTTGACGACCGCATTCAAGGCCCCTCGCTTGCGAGGGGCCTTTTTCGTGTCGACCGCCAGAGGAAGCTTCGCCAGGTCGCCGTCGATCTCTGGCGACTTCTCACCGACGACCCGCGCCGTCGGACGACCAACCGCCGACAAAGCGCAGAGCCAGCGATTGGCTCATCGCCCGGGACACCGAGCCTGTTCTCGGCTCGGCGAGGTCGGTTCGAGGTCGCCAATTGGCGCTCCAGACGTCACCGGCATCCCGGAGGCCCCGAGGCGCAATGAACAACAACGAGCAGCAGAGCCGCTCGGGATGGCGACTGCGCGTTCGGGATTGGGGAGAGGCCGATCGGCAGATCGAAGGGCGGCCTGGCCTCGCCGGGGCTCAGTTCAGGTAGCCGAGAGACTTGAGGCGGTCGATGTGCTCGGGATCGAGCGTCAGGTTCTCGCCGGCGTTGTCCGAGCGTTCAGCATAGGCGCCCAGACGGCGCGAAAACGCCTCGACTACTTCGCCATGGGAGCTGGCGAGGTTGTCCTGCGCGGTTGGATCGACCTCAAGATCGAACAGCTTGGCGTTGCGCTGCGGCGGATCGATGGCCGCCAGCAGCACCGCAAGGCAGCGGGCATCTTCACTCTCGCCCAGCTCCTGCGGTGAGACGCAGCCGTCCGCCACAACGCGGATCACCTCACTCTGCCGATCGGCCGGCAGCGGCACGTCGATGCGGACGCCCTGATCGACGGGTGGCTTGGCCTCGAAGAATGCGGCCTCACCGTCATAGAACGTCAGAGTGCGGGGTCGACGGAATGACCGGGCGAAGAACGTCAGCCGGCCGCCGGGAGCCTCCAGATCGAACTCCTGGGGCATCGGGTGACTCTTCTTGTTGTCATCCAGGCGGCGCTGCTCTTTGTAGTGAAAGAGCGAGTCACCGGAGCGGCGGATCAGCGCTCGGCTCGAATCCAGGTAGGACTCGGCGTAGGCGGTCCCCGGCGTCGTCTCGCGCTCTCCGCGCATTAGCGGCACCAGGCTCTCGCCGCTGAACGCGATCTCCGCGCTCTCGAGACCCGCGAGCGCGAGGACCGTCGGCGCCAGATCCACGCTCTCCACCACGCTTTCGATACGGCGTGCCTCGACCGATGGCCCCGAAACAATCAGCGGGACGTGCAGCGTTTCGGGGTAGATCTGCACATGCACCATCGAGCCGTGCTCGAGGAATTCCTCGCCGTGATCCGAGGTGACCACCACCAGCGTCTCGTCAAGCACGCCGCGTGCTTCCAGCTCCGCGAAGAAGGCTCTCAGTTGGTCGTCGACATAGCGGATCGACGCGTCGTAGGCGTTGCTGTACCAAGTCAACGCTTCGGGAGTGATCTCCAGCTCGCCGCGATTGAACGCGACGAAATTCGGCCCGGTGGGCGCGAAGGCACCCTCCACAGGCAGCGCGTCGAAGTCGCTGGCATACGGTTCAGGAGGGAAATATGGGTCATGCACGGCGTAGCTGTGCAAGAAAAGAAAGAACGGCTCGTCGCCTTCCAGGTCATCGACAAAGCTCAATCCTCTGGCCAGCGTCCGCTCGATGTCGTCGTAGACCAGCTGCGCCTCGCTCGACCAGGCGTCGAATCCGCGCGCGAATCCGAAGTCCTCGTGCATATAGCCCCCTTCGACGAACCCACCGGTCGTCCAGCCGGCGCGGTTGAAGACCTCCTGCAGCATCGGAATGGCGTCCGGCAGCCGACCGGCCGGCGGGTACACGCCATGCTCGGCCGGATACAGGCCGGTCAGCATCGACATATGCGACGGTAGCGTTCCGGGAAGCTGCACAAAGGCATGCTCGAAGACCGCAGAGCGGCGAGCCAGCTCGTCGAGGAACGGACTCGTCGGGCGATCGTAGCCGTAGGTCCCCAGTCGATCGGCGCGCACCGTGTCGAGGGAGATCAGCAGCACTCCGCGCGGGTGCGACGTCTTCGACGCTCTGTCATCAGCACAGCCGACGGCGACGACGCCAAGCAGACAGGAGAGAAAACCCGCGCGCACAGCGCGGGCGAGCGGAGCAGTCACACCATCACCTCGGGAAGCGGACGAAGATCCCGCCGCCGGTCCTCGCCATCTCGACGCTGAGGACCCGATCCGCGGCGGGCCGAGAGGCGATGGTACCACCCGGCCCGTGCTAGCCTGCGCGCCGCCGAGCGTCTGCCATTTCCCCATGCCCAGTTCCGAACGCAGCGACGCCCCGACGTCGCCAGCCCGTCTGCGCCTGCCCGCCGGTTGGTGGCATCCAGCCGCCGTCGCGGCCTTCTTGATCGTGGCGGCCTGGCCGCTGGTGGTCGGTGAGCGGGTCCCGCATTGGGACGCCGCCGCCTTCTACCTGCCGTCGCAGATTCTGGTCGCCGATCACGTGGCCGCCGGCCAGATCCCGCTGTGGAATCCGTGGCTGCAGGGCGGGCGGCCGGACAGCGCGGACGTGCAGGTCGGCGGGTTCTCGCCGGTCAACCTAGTAGTCGGCGCCTTTCCGGACCGTCGCACCGGCTTCCTGGCCTATTGGTTCTTCATCTGGTGGCTTGGCGGCTTCGGCGTCTGGCTGCTGGCGCGACATCTGCGCGCTCCGCCATGGGCCGGCCTGGCGATGGCGATCGCCACAGTCTCTTGTGGCTTCTATTCGGGACACGCGCAGCATCTCTCGTTCGTGCAGGCCTTCTCTTTCCTGCCGATCGTGATCTGGCGGCTGGATGCAGCGCTTCTTGCTTCGACCCGTTCGGCGCGGCCGCTCTTTGCGACCGCCCGCGCGGCCGCCGAGGCAGGGGCGATCTTCGGTCTCGCGGCGCTCGGCGGCTATCCGGGGATGACGATTTCGACGGCCCTCTACGTTTCCGCATGGACCATCGGCCGGCTGGTCTTGACCCGCACCGATCCGTTGTCCCATCGGGCGCGTGACCTTGTCTTCGTCGCCGTGATCTTCAGCCTGTTCGGATGCATCGTGCTGTCGCCCGCCTATGTCAGCTTCTTCGCCGAGGGACGCGGCTACAGCGACCGCACCGAGACGCTCTCGCGAGAGCGCGCGGTGGAGGAGAACGCGCTCGACAAACGCGCGGTCGCCACCACCCTCGCACCGGGCCTGACCGAGATCAAAAAGCGCGATCGCCGAGGGATCTGGCAGGGAACCGGCGCTTCCCTGTCGCAGAACAATCTGTCGCTCGCAGCGCTGAGCCTTGGCCTTGTGGCTCTGGTGTGGCGCCGGCGCAGCCCCTGGGCCTGGTGGCTGGCGACCGTCGGGCTGTTCTTTCTGGCGGCGGCGCTGGGACGCGACCTGCCGGTCCGCGGCTGGCTCTTCGATTGGGTACCGCCGACTCGCTACTTCCGCCATTCCGGCATCCTGCGTGGCTTCTGGATGTTCACGATGGTCGTCTTGGCGCTCGAGGCGACCCGCTCCCTACGCTTCGCGCGACGCGGAGCCGGCTGGCCGCTGCTGGCCGGCACGTTCGCCAGCCTCGGCGTTGCGGGGCATTGGCTGGTGCCGTTCGGAGTTCCTCCCGGCGTGATCGCGGCAATGCCCTGGCGCTGGGAGCCGCTGATCTTCGGCGGTCTCTTCGCGCTTCTGACCGCGGCCGGTTGGTGGCTGGCGCGCGGCCGCCCGCGCGGTGCGCGAACGGCGATTCCGTTTCTTCTCGTGCTGCTGGTTGCTGCCGAGGGCGTCTATGCGCTGCGCATCAGCGGATGGCTGCTCGGGAGCGACGCGCCGTCGAGCCGGATGCGTTGGCAGCGGCTCGAAGAGAACCACGTCCGGAGCCTCGATCTGACTCCGCGCGGTCTCGAGCGTGGGACGGTGCCCGACTGGGTCAGAGACAACACGAATCAGAACCTCATCCTCAAGGTCCCGACGCTGCAGGGCTACGATCCATTCAACAACCGTTTGTACCTAACCTGGCGTGCCGATCCGAACCTGATCGCGATCGCGTCGGGCGTCGATCGTTTTTGGTTCTCACCCGAGGCGGGAATCGTCGAAGCGAATCGGAAGCGGCTGGCGCGCTTCGCTCGTCGTGTGGCGCGCGACGGCGCGCCGCCGATCGTGCTGCACGAGAACGACAGTCCGCGCGACGCCGAGCTCGAGATGGCGGCGCTGCGGGAGCGCACCCGACGCCAGGAAACGATTCTGCGAGAATTGCCGACGGCGCGGCGGCAGCCGGTGGAGGTCTTGACCTACACCCCGAATCTCTTGCGCTTCGCCGTCACCCCCGAGCAGGACGGCTGGCTGCTGGTGACGGATCGCTACGCCGGCGGCTGGCGCGCGACAATCGACGGCCGAGACGTGCCGATCCACAAGGCCGTCTTCGTGTTCCGGGCGATCGAAGTGCAGGCCGGGCGCCAGGTCGTCACCATGCGCTACCGACCGTTCCTCCATCCCTATCTGCTCGTGGCGAGCTGGGGAACTCTGCTGCTCGTCGCCGGCTGGGCGATCGTCTCGCGGCGGCACCGAGTGCGACGCCAAGCCACTCCGCCGCCCGCCTCTGATCGACCCGCGACTTCGATGTCATGACCCACGAACCATCGTCTCCCGACCCCGCAGCGCCCGGTCTCGGCGCCGCCGCGCTGGCATCACCCGACGACGCGACGCGACGCGGCGCGGCGCCGCGCGTCACTCTCGCCATGCCGGTCTACGGCGAGGAGGCGTTGATCGACGAGCTGGTGGCGCGCTGCGCTGCAGTGCTCGACGCCACGCCGGGCGGCCCGCATCAGATCGTCATCGTCAACGACGGCTCGCGCGACGGCACCCTGGCCAAGCTCGAAGCCGCTGCACAGCGTGAGCCCCGTCTGCTCGTCGTCGACCTGTCGCGCAACTACGGCCACCAGACGGCGATGACAGCGGCCCTCGATCACGCGACCGGTGACGTGATTCTGGCGATGGACGGCGATCTCCAGGACCCTCCGGAGGAGCTGCCCAACTTTCTCGAGCGCTGGCGAGCTGGCTACGACGTCGTCTACGCCCGACGCGTGCGGCGCAAAGAAGGCCTGTTTCTTCGCACTAGCTACTTCCTCTTCTACCGCCTGCTGGCCAGCGTTTCAGATCTCGAGATGCCACTCGACAGCGGCGACTTCGCCCTCCTGTCGCGGCGAGCGCTCGACGCGCTGCGCGCGGCGCCGGAGCGCCAGCGCTACATCCGCGGCCTGCGGGCCTGGGTCGGCTTCCCGCAAACCGGTCTCGAGGTCGAACGTCACGCGCGCTCCGCGGGCGAGAGCAAGTACAGCCTGGTCAAGCTCATGGGGCTGGCCTTCGACGGCATCTTTGCCTTTTCCACTGTGCCCCTGCGGCTGGCCACGACCATCGGCGTGGTGACGATCCTGCTCACCGGGCTCTATGCCGCCTACGCGCTCTTCGCGCGCATCGTGTTCGAGCAGGTGCCGCGGGGCTTCACGGCCTCGCTGCTCATCTTGGTCTTCGTCTCAGGAGTTCAGCTCGTCTTCCTCGGGGTGCTGGGCGAGTACGTCGGAAGAATCTACGAGGAAGTGAAACGCCGACCGCACTACTACGTGCAGCGCTGGATCGGCTCGTCGCCGCCGGCTCGCTCGCCGCAGGCGCCCGGCGGCTCGCCCGCGGAGCATCGCTGATGGATCCAGAGTACGGCGCCCGATATCGCGACCTCTACGAGCGCCATTGGTGGTGGCGATCCCGCGAAGCGATGGTTCTCGACCTGCTCGAGCGCTTCGCGCCTGCCGAGCGCGACGGCGACATCCTCGACGTCGGCTGCGGCGACGGCCTCTTACTGGCGAAGTTGCACCGATTCGGCCGGCCGCGCGGCCTCGAGCCGGAGGCGGCGCTCCTGGTCACCCCGCCGGCGGAGCGTCCAGCGCCGATCGACGTCTGCTATCTCGACGCCGACTATCGACCTGAGCGCCCGCTGGCGCTGGTGACGATGCTGGACGTGCTCGAGCACATCGAGAACGATCGCGAGGCGCTCGGGCATCTGCATCGGATTCTGCGGCCGGGCGGCGTAGCGGTGCTGACCGTGCCGGCGCTGCGCTGGTTGTGGACACGGCACGACACGCTCAACCACCATCACCGGCGCTACCACCGCGGCGAGCTGACAGACCGCTTGCGGGACGCCGGCTTCGACGTCGAGATCTGCCGCTACGCCTACCACTGGCTGGTGCCGCTGAAGCTGGCCATCCGACTCAAGGAAGGTCTGCGTGCCGGCGCGCCGACGCCGCCGTCGGTGCCGGCAGCGCCGATCAACACGGCGTTTCGGTGTCTGTCCTCGGCGGAGAGGCGGCTGCCCTCTCGCCTGCGCCCGCCCTGGGGCACCTCGCTCGTCGCGGTCGCTCGCCGACGCTGACGGTTCAGCTGGCGCTGGACTTGGTCGCTGCGCGCGACGGCGCCTCATCTCTTTCCGGCTCGGCGTGCTCGACCAAACCCGCCTCGGCGAGCAGCTGACGCAATCGG
>JBCBCF010000212.1:0-7590 GCA_038530905.1 Acidobacteriota bacterium | reverse complement strand
GCTGCAGTCGTTCGCCGCCGGCGTCGCCGACGACGCTCGGGTGCTTCGAGGTCGCTTCGTCGAGCGGCACGAACCGGCCTTCCGGTATCAGGGCTTCGGCGAGGCGCTGGTCGATGCGTTCCGAGAGTCCGAGCCGCCGAGCGGCGATCGATGGGTCGCCCTGGCGCCGCCGCTGCGCGCCCTCTTTCCGATGCTGGGCGAGCTGCCGGCCATGCAGGTACTTCTCGATCGGGCGGCGGACGCGCCGTTGGCGGCCGGTTCCGAGGATTCCGACATCGAGCTGATCAGTCGCGCCTTCGGGACTCTTGCCCGCGACCGCCCGTTGGTCCTGCTGTTCGAGGGCCTGCACGAGGCGGCCGCCTCGATCAACGCGCTGCACTATCTGCTGCGGCGCCTCGCCACCTCTCCGATCCTGCTCGTCGGCACCTATCGCGGCGGCGAGGTGGCGAGCGGTCATCCGGTGCTCGAGCTGCGCCATCAGCTGCGAAGCGAGGGGCGATTCGACCACATCGAGTTGTCGCCTCTCTCGCCGACCGAACACGATCGGCTGATCGAGGCGCTGCTCGGAAGCTCGCCGTCCGAAACTCTGCTGCGCTCGATCTACGAAGCGACGGCCGGCAATCCCTATTTCGCTCTCGAATACACCCGTTCCATGCGCACGACCGGCAACGGGCGAGCAGACGACGAGTCCTCGATCGCGGACGTCTCTGCCGTCTCGGCGCGGGTGCCGGCGAGCCTGCGCCGCGCCCTCGACACGCGGCTCGATCGGCTGGAGGGCACGGATCGCGAGGTTCTTGCGGTCGCGGGTCTGCTCGGTCGCCATTTCGAGTTTCAGGAGCTGGAACGTCTCGCCGGCGACAGGGCCGATGCCGCCTGCGATCGGCTGATCGACGCTGGCGTGCTGGTGGAAGACGTCGAAACGCGCGGCGAGACCCTGCGGTTCGCCAGCTCGCTGCTCCACCGGGTGGCGACCGACCGGCTGTCGCATCGGCGACGGCGGACCCTCTCGCGCAAGATCGCGGCGCGTTTGCGCGAGCGGCTGGCGGCGCTGCCCGCCACGGTGGACGGTCCCGAGCCGCGCGCCGAGGCCGACGCGCTGCGCCAGCGCCTCTTCGACCTTCTACGGCGCGGCGGCGATCACGGCGAAGCGATCGAAGTCGGTCTCGAACTAGCGAACGAGGCGTTCTCCACCATGCGTCTCGAAGACGCCGCCCGCCTTCTGACCTCGGTGCTCGTCCTGATCGAGGCCGACACCGGACGACGCGATCGCGGCGCCGAGGGGCGCGCGCGGCTCCTGCGAGCCCGCGTCCACCACGCGTGGGGCGACCGACCGACCGCGGCGATCGAAGCGGCGCGCGCCGCCGATCTGGCCGACGAGGCGGCGCCGGAGGTCGCCCTCGACGGTCTGCAGCTTGCCGCCGAGCTCGCCTGGGACGCTCAAGACATCGAGCACGCCGAGAGCTACACCGCGGACGGTCTTCGCCTGGCGCGTCGACTCGGCCGCTTCGACGCCCAGCGCGAGCTGCTGAGACTCGCCGAGCGCGTCGCTCTCTTCCGGGGCGACGCGGCGCGGGCCGAGAGCCATCGGCGCGCAGCAGAAACTCTTCGCCGAAGCGAAAGCGCCGGCCGCCTGGCGGAAGACAGCGGCCCAACCGAAGCCCTCGGCGACTCGCTGCTCGTGCAAGGCGAGTACCGCGCGGCGCGCCAGGCGTTCGAGCAGGCTCGGGCCGAACGTCATGAGCGGGCAGCGTCCTCGCCGCGCGACGAGGCCACCTACCTCCTCAAGCTCGGCCAGCTGGCGCTCAAGCTCGGCCGCTACGACGAGGTGCTGGACCGGGTGGCCGCAGGCCTGGCACTGATCGAGAACCTCGAACCGGCGCTCGCCGCCGAGCTGGAGAGTCTGGCGGGGCTGACCTGCTGCTCAGCCGGACGCTTCGACGACGCCCGAGATTGGGTCGATCGCGGCGTCGCGCGGCTCGCGCATCCCGAGCTTGCCAACCATCCGCGCCTGCGCGCTTCGCTTCTGCGCACGCGCGGCAACCTGCTGATGGAAACCGGTCGCCCCGGGGATGCGGTGACGGTCTATCGAGACAGCCTCGAGGCGTGGCAACGCGCCGACAATGCCTGGGAGCGCTCGATCGCGCTTTTCAACATCGCCGAAGCGCTCGCGGGCACCGGCGACTACGATGCCGCCGAGGCGACGCTCGCCGAGGCCGAGCGCGCCAAAGCCGCCATCGGCGACCGCTGGGGTCTGGCCTACGTTCATCTCGTCCGGGGACGCATCCTGCTCGATCGCGCCGATCCGGACGCCGCGCGCCTCGAGGTCGATCGCGGATCCGCGCTCGCCGACGAGCTGGGCGATCCGAAGCTCGGCGCTCTGCTGCGGGTGCTGGCGGGTCGGATCCACCTGGCCGAGGAAGACGTTGGAAGCGCCGAGGCGGCGCTGCATCGGGCACTTGCCGACGCGACCGCTGCGCGCGCTGACGCCGTGGTCGTCCAAGCGCGCACCGGCCTCGCCGCCGTAGCGCTGGCTCGCGGGCGCTTCGCTGTCGCCCGCGACGCGGCAACCGACGCGGTCGACACCGCACGCCGCTGCGGCACCGACGGCGAGCTCGGCGCCGCCCTTCTCGTGCTGGGTGACGTTGACGTCGCGCTCGGGCTCTACGAGGAGGCGGGTCAGCCGCTGCGCGAGGCGCTCGATCTCGAACGGGCAATCGGCAATCCGTTCCGCGAGGTCGCCGTGCTGCGCTCGCTCGCTCACCTCGAGCTGGCGCGCGGACGCTCCGCACAGGCGCTGCCGTTTCTCGAGACCCTCCTCCGACGGGCCGAGGCGAGCGCCGATCCACGCCATCGCGGGCTGGCACTGGTCGGCCTGGCCGAGGCGCGGTTCCTCGCCGGCGAGCGCGAGGCTGCGCTCAAGGCAGCCACAGACGCCCTCGGCGACTTCCGCGCCATCGACGACCGGCGCCTCGAGGCCTCGGTGCACGAGCTGCTGTCGCGTCTTCATCGGCACGCTGCCGAATTCGAGCAGGCGGAGACGTCGGCGCAGGCCGCCATCGAGATCTACGGCCGGCTCGGTGAGTCGGCGCTCCGCGAGCTGGGTCGCGCGCATCTCGAGCTAGGCAAGACCTACCATGAAGAAGCCCGCTCGACGCTTGAGAACGAGGCCTTCCAGTCGGCGCTCTATCTGATGAGCCAGGCTGGCGATCGAGCCGGATTGGCCGACTGCTATCGCGCCGTCGCGCTCACCCGCACACGTCGCGAGCCGGCGCAGGCGGTGCGCATGATCGGCAAGGCTATCGAGCTCGCGGAGCAGGTCGGCTATCCGCTCGGTCAGGCGCTCGCGACCGGCGATCTCGGCGAAGTCGAACGGCGCCGGGCACGGCTGCCGGCGGCACTCGCCGCCTTCGATCACGAGCGCGAGCTGCTCGAGCGCATCCGCTTCCGCGGCGGCCTGGCGATCAACGCCTTCCGCCATCGAGATCTACGGCCGGCTCGGTGAGTCGGCGCTCCGCGAGCTGGGTCGCGCGCATCTCGAGCTAGGCAAGACCTACCATGAAGAAGCCCGCTCGACGCTTGAGAACGAGGCCTTCCAGTCGGCGCTCTATCTGATGAGCCAGGCTGGCGATCGAGCCGGATTGGCCGACTGCTATCGCGCCGTCGCGCTCACCCGCACACGTCGCGAGCCGGCGCAGGCGGTGCGCATGATCGGCAAGGCTATCGAGCTCGCGGAGCAGGTCGGCTATCCGCTCGGTCAGGCGCTCGCGACCGGCGATCTCGGCGAAGTCGAACGGCGCCGGGCACGGCTGCCGGCGGCACTCGCCGCCTTCGATCACGAGCGCGAGCTGCTCGAGCGCATCCGCTTCCGCGGCGGCCTGGCGATCAACGCCTTCCGCCACGCGACGATCCACTTCCTGCAGGCACGCCTGCCAAAAGCCCGCGCCGAGGTCGAGGCCAGCCTCGCCAACGCTTCCCAGATCGGTTCGCTGGGCGTCATCTTCTGCCTCGAGCTGCGCGGCCGCATCCGCGCCGAGGCGGGCAAGCTCCAGGCCGCGCTCGACGATCTCGACGAGGCGCTCCAGCGGGCGGTGCACCTCGAGCACGCTGAGCGCATCGCCAACGTGCGCCGGAGTCGCGCCGAGGTGCTCTGGACCGTCGGTCGACTCGACGCCGCGAAGCGCGATGTCGCGGCAGGACTCGAGGCGACCGACGAGCTGGCCGGGCACGGTCACCTCGCCGCGTGGGGCTATCTGCCGCGCGAGCGCCTGCAGCTTCTCGCAGCACGGCTGGCGATCGCCAGCGGCGAGAGCGAGCGAGCTCTGCATGCGATCGCACCTCTGACCGACATCTTCACGCGCCTCGAAACGCCGATCGAGCAACTCGAAGCGGCCGTCGCCACGCTTGCCGCGCGCCTGGAGATGGGTGCCGACGGTGTCCACGAGGAGGCGCTCGAGCAGATCGAGCGCGCCGAGGCGCTCGGCCTCACGCTGCAGGCCTTCGACGCCCGGCTGCTGGCCGCCCGCGCGCACGACCACCACCTCGGCGCCCGCCGCAGTCTTGACATGGCGCTCGAGCGCGGCGCGCTGGTGCGCGCGGCGCGCTTCGCGGGCCTGGTCGCCGACGCGGCGCGCGGCGCCGAGGCGAAAGCGGCCCGTGAGACCTACGACCGTCTGATCCACCAGCTCGTCGCCGAGGTCGACTAGCCCCGCGCGCAGCGACGGCCTCGGCCCTCGAGACCACGGTGAGCGTCGATCCCCGAGGCCAACTTCGAGTCCGGTCTCTAAGACCCGGCTTCAGAGTGTCGACCCTCAGGGCACAGCGGCCGACCACGACGACAGATTTCCCGAATCGAATCCGTCGCCGAAGAGGCAGTCGCCGCCGGGAGTCTCGGCGGTCAACCGGAAGACAGCGAAGTCCAGATCGCTGGCCGACCAGCTGGCGCTGCCCAGGCCGATCGGCCGCTGAGCGGCGTCGAGCACCACGCGCGCCGCTCGATCGCGCAAGGTGCCCCCGAGATCGAATGGGACGACCGCGCGACCGCGCGCGCCGAAGCAGAGGTCGACCGATCCGTTCGCGCGGAGCTTAACGACGACGAAATCCAGATTGGTGGGCAGCGCAGACGGAGCAACCGTGTCGCCAATCACCCAGACGCCATCGTCCGCCCCGACCACCAGGCCTCGCACGGTATCCGAACCGTTGGAGATATCAATCAGCGCTCGGCCGGCGGCAAAGTCCGAGTCGAGCACGCCGCTGTTCGTGAAGCGCAGCACCACGAAGTCCCGCGAGCCTCCCAACGGAACGGCCGCGCTGCCCGCGACGACGATGCGGCCCTGCGAGTCGATGTCGACGCCAAGCGCAATGTCCTGCCCGCCCGGCGTGAGATCAATCGGCCGGGTCAGCTTGCCACCGCCGCCGAAGGTCGCGTCGAGCGCACCGTCGGGCAGAAGCCGCGCCAGCGCCCAATCCCAATCCGTGCCGCCGAACGTCGCCTTGCCGACCAGCACGATCTTGTCGTCGGCCGCCAGGGTTGCATCCCAAAGATCGTCGTCGAGATCGCCGCCGAGGTCGAACGAGACGACCTGCCGCCCGTCGCCGTCGAACGTCAGATCGAGGGCGCCGTTGGCCAGCAGGCGAGCGACGCCAAAGTCCGAAGAGTTGACCGCCGCTCGAATCGTTCCCGCGAGGACGATCTTGTCGTCCGACTGAACGAGGACCCGCTCGACCGAGTCAAAGAAGGTGTCCGCGAGATCGAAGGCGACCCGCGCGATCCCCTGTGTGCCGAAGGTGGTGTCGCGCGAACCGTCGGTGTTCAGGCGGATCGCCACGAAATCGTGGTTGTTGCCCGGCCCGCCGACCGCTGCGTAGCCGCCGACGACGATCCGACCGTCGGACTGCAGGTCGACCGAGGTGGCGAAGTCAAACCCGCCGGCGACCAGGTCGAGACGCACCGTCTGCAGGCCGCCGCCCCCGAAGCCAGGATCGTGGCTGCCGTCGGGCATCAGTCGAACGATGGCCATGTCGGCGTTGCCGGACGCGTCGTTCGTGTAGCCGACCGCGACAATCTTGCCGTCCGGCTGGACCACCAAATCGCCGGCGATGTCCGCCGTCGGAGGTCCCTGCGAGAAAGCGACGACGACGCGACCGTCGGTGTTGAACGACGGATCGAGGCGTCCGGCGTCGGCCTGCGCCAACGGCGGCGCCCCCAGCCCGAGGGCGACGAACGACGCGAGCAGAAGCACGAGCGGCTGGCGACAGAGGATGCGAGCGAGATGGACCATGCGTGACTCCTGAGGTGAAGAACGATCGAGTTCCTCTAGCCTCACGTCAGATCGCGATGGTTCCCGCCATCGTGTTGTCGCGATCGCTCAGATCCAGACGTCGTTCTCCGCCTGCAGCTCGCTGTCCGCGGCGCCCGTGTTGACCACGCCCCGCGGCTCGACCAGAAGAATGTGACATTCCTCCTCGGCGACTGGGCGATGCTCGACTCCTTTCGGCACCACGAAGAGCTGCCCCGCCTGCAGCCGGACCGGCGCGCGATCGCGGAATTCGATCGCCATTGAGCCATTGACCACGAAGAACACTTCGTCGGTCTCGGCATGGTCGTGCCAAACGAAGGTGCCGCGGATCTTCGCCAGCTTGAACTGCACATCGTTCATCTCGGCGATCACGCGCGGCGACCAAAGGTCGTCGAATTGGCGCAGCTTCTCGGCCAGGTCGATGGCGTCGGACATTGCTTCTTCTCCTCCGGCCGTGCGGCCCCCTCAGTCCAGGTCTCGGCGACGCTCGATGACCTTGGCGTCGAGGTCGGCTTGCAGCTTGCGAACTTCCTCGACGATGGTGGCGAATCGGCGCCCGAAGGGCGTTGGGCAATAGTCGACGCGCAGAGGCGGCTTCTCACCTTCGACCGAACGCTCGACCATGCCGAAACGGCGCATTTTGCGCAGCCGTTCCTGCAGCACCTTCGTCGACAGCCCGGGACAGGCGCGGAGGAGCTCGCTGGGCCGACGGCAGCCGCCGACGATCAGCTCGAGGAGGCGAAGCGACCACTTGCAGCCGATGATGCTTTCGACCATCGCGCTCACCGGCAGTTCGCTCGACGGCGTGGGGGCGGCGGTCGGTTCCCTCGATTCGGCGCCGTTCATCGTCGGCAAGTTACCAAAAAGTGCCTTCTTGGCAGGCGTCTAGAGCGTCCATACGCTGCGTTTCAAGGCAGCGGACATCCGCCGCCCTTCACCCTCGCCGCATCGATCGAACCTCGAGAAAGGACTCGAATATGAGCATGAAGCGACGCGCGATCTTCTTTCACGCCGGCTGCCCGGTCTGCCTCGACGCGGAATCCAAACTGGCCGAAGCGATTGACTCCTCCCGCTACGACGTCGAGCACGTCCATCTCGGCGAGAGCCCGGACCGGCTGGCGGAGGCCGAGCGGCTGGGCGTGCAGTCGGTGCCGGCGGTCGTGATCGACAACGCTCCGTTCCACATCAACTTCGGCGCGGCGCTGGCCGACCTGCGATGACCGCGCTGGCCGGGAACTCCGGAGGGATCTCCGGAGCGATCTCCCTCGTCGATCCCGTCCGCGCCTGATTCGGA
>JBCBCF010000211.1:0-7591 GCA_038530905.1 Acidobacteriota bacterium | reverse complement strand
GAGGCTAGAGGACCGGGGCTTTAAGGATCTAGACGTCGCTTCTGCAAACGCTTTGCTTCCGGAGGTCGCCGCTTTGTTGGTGAGGCAACGACTTACTGGTCGGGACGGGCGACGTGGTGGAGAAGGGCCAGCTTCTGGCCGAGGTCGATCCGCGCGACGTCCAAACTGACGTCGAGCAGGCGTCCGCCGACGAGGAATCGGCGCGAGTGCGGCTGGAGACGCTCGAGGCCGAGCATCGCCGCGCGTTGCGCCTGCACGAGGCCGGGCTCGTTCCCGAGCAGGACGTCGAGCAAACGCTCGACGCCGTCGCCTCGGCGCGGGCCGCTCTGGTGCGGGCGCGCACCAGCCTGCGACTGGCGCGCGAGAAGCGCGGGGACGTCACGATCCGCGCCCCGATCCCCGGCACCATCCTGACCCGCAGCGTCGAGGAAGGTCAGATCATCACCTCAGCCACCGGCAACGTGTCGGGCGGGACGGTCCTCTTCGAGATGGCTGACCTGTCCGCCATGCAGGTGCGCGCCAAGGTCGATGAGGTCGACATCGCCAAGCTGACGCCCGGCCAGCAGGCGCAGGTCGAGGTCGAGGCCTACGGCGACCGAGCGTTTCGAGGCGAGCTGACCAAGATCGAGCCGCAGGCCGTGGTGGAGCAGAACATCACGATGTTTCCGGTCCTCGTGCGGCTCGAGGACCCCGACGGCCTGCTGCGCCCCGGGATGAACGCCGAGCTCTCGCTCGACGTCGCCCGCCGACGCGACGTCGTCACGGTGCCGAATTCCGCGGTGGTGCAGCCGCGCGACACAGCCTCAGTCGCCCGGCTGCTTGGCGTCGAGGCACCGGCGGACCGACCAAGGGCTGGCACGGGTGGCAGCGACGAGGCCAGCACGGACGAGGCCGGAACCGATGCCGCGAGCGGCGCCGAGGACGACGGCGTCGACTGTCGTGCCTTGTTCCAGAAGATGCGCTCGGCCAGCGGCCCGAGCGCCCTCGACGCCGCCGAACGCCAGCAGCTCGAGACCTGCCGCGAACGGTTTCGTGGCGCACGCGGTGGCGCACGCGGTGGCGCACGCGGCGCCAGCGATCGGATGGGCGGGCGCCGGGGCGGCGGCGCGCCGAACGGACTCGGCGCTGAGCGACGGGCGACCGTCTTCGTGGCGACGGCCGCCGGCCTCGAAGGTCGGCCGGTGACGCTCGGTCTCAGCGATTGGGAGCACACCGAGGTCCTCGACGGCCTGGCGGAGGGTGACGAGGTCGTGTTGGTCTCCGTCGCGCAGCTCCAGCAGCGTCAGCGCGACCTGACCAATCGCGTCCGCCAGCGCTTCGGTGGGCCGCTGGGCAGCGGCGGCGGTGGCGGACGAGGGGGCGGCGGGCGCCCAGAGGGCGGACCTTCCTGATGCTCGGCCTCGAGATCCTGCGCGTCGCGGTCGACGCGGTGCTCGCCAACAAGCTGCGCTCTCTGCTCACCACCTTGGGTGTCGTCATCGGCATCGCGGCGGTGATCGCCATGGTGTCGCTGGGGGAGGGCGCGCAGAAGGCGGTCGAGGAACGCCTCGGCACGCTCGGGGTCAATCTTCTGACCGTGCGACCGGGTCAGTCGTTCTTCGGGGGTGGCGGCCGCGGCCAGGCGCAGCTGACGGTCGATGACGCCGAAGCGCTGCGCGACGGGCGTCGGGTGGTCACCGCCGTCGCCCCCGAGCTCAACGGCCGCCTGCAGGTCGAACGCGGCGCTGCGACCGCCTCGATGTCGATCACCGGGACCTGGCCCGAGTTCTTCGGCGTGCGCGATTTCGAGCTGGCGAACGGACGGCTTTTCACCCACGAAGAAGATCGCGCCCGCCGCCGCGTCGCCGTCCTTGGCGCCCTCGCCGGCGACCAGCTGGGCGCCGGGCCGTCGCTCGGCCTCCTGGGCGAGCGGGTCCGCATCGGCGGCGTTGGCTTCGAGGTCGTCGGCGTCCTGGAGGAGAAGGGCTCGCAAAGCTTCTCGAACCCCGACGAGGCGATCTACATCCCGCTCGGCACGGCGCAGCTGCGCGTGCTCGGCGGCGAGACGATCCGCTCGATCAGCGTGCAGGCGGCGAGCGCCGAGCAGATGGGCGCGGCGATGATCGAGATCGACGAGATCCTGCGTCGCGAGCATCGCCTCGGCCCGGGCGAAGAGGCCGACTTCACCGTCCGCGACCAGGCCGCTCTCCTCTCCACCATGCAGGAGACCACCCGCACATTCACCGTCCTGCTCGCCGGCATCGCCGCCATTTCCCTGCTGGTGGGCGGCATCGGCATCATGAACATCATGCTGGTGTCGGTGACCGAGCGCACGCGAGAGATCGGGCTGCGCAAATCCCTCGGCGCGCGCCGCCGCGACATCCTGCTGCAATTCCTCATCGAGTCTCTTGTGCTGTGTCTGGTGGGCGGCGCGCTCGGCCTGGCGCTCGGCGTCGGCGGCTCACTCCTCCTGCGCCGGCTCGCCGGCTGGCAGATCGCCGTGGCGCCCGAGTCGGCCGTCCTGGCCCTCGGCTTCTCGGCCATCGTCGGCATCTTCTTCGGCCTTTGGCCGGCCCGCCGCGCCGCGGCCCTCGAGCCGATCGAGGCGCTGCGCTACGAGTGACGACGTCGGGCTCACGGCGCCCGACGTCCCGGGCAGCGGTCAGTCGCAGGTGTCGGAGACGCCGACGGCGAACGCCATGCCCTGCATCATCTGCGCGGTGCCCTTCCACCAGCCGATCGGCACGAAATGGCCGACGCCGTTCCAGTTGCCCTGGCCGTCGTCGGGGTCGCCGGTGAACGTGTCGACGGCGTAGACCTGCTCGGCGAGGGCGCAGAGACCGACGCTCGGATCGATCTCGTGCGCCAGCAGCATCAGGGCGACGGTGTGCGGCCGCGTGTGCGCCGCCATGAAGAAGTTTGCGTCGGAGTCCCGTGCCGCGGTGCACGCCAGCACCTGGGACTGATCGGTGGAGAGGTCGCACTCCATGCGCGGCCACCAGCAGCCGTCGCCGTCCGACGGATCGCAGGTGGCCCCGAACCCCGGATCGATCGATGTTCCGTCCGCGAGTTTCGGCATCGCGTCCTGGTACAGACGCCGCGGCAGCTCGACCAGCATGTCGCGGATCGAGCCGTTGGGTGGGTCGCCGTAGTTGCGCCACGCGCGGTGGAAGAACTGGAACATCAGGGCGTTCTGCATAAAGAACTGCGGCGTCGAGCAGCGAGTGGCCGGGGGCGGCGGGTTGCCGAAACAGTCGGCCTCGAAGCGCTGGCACATCAGGCCGCCATTGAGATTGTCCTGGGCCAGCTCGTCGAGCAGCTCCAGCAGCTTGTCGTGACAGCTCTCGCCGACCGCGCCGGGCGCGAACTCTGCGCAGTTAGCGATCATCTCGACGTGCTGGATCACCTGCCGCGTCAGGTCGACCTGGTTGACGAAGCACTCGCGCATCGCCTCCTGCGGCCTCGGCACGTCGTAGCGGTCGTCCATCTCGCGCCCGGCCTGCTCCAGACGATGGCGGAGCGCGGGCGTCGGGCGCAGCGCGTAGCCCAGCTCGAGCGACATGGCGTACGTCCAATCGTCGGAGCCGAAGCCGCTCCGGTGCCAGTGGCCGCCCGCCGTGCCGTCCGCAGTGCACGGAACCGGCCCGTTCTGGTCGCAGCCGGGGCCGCCGGAGGTTACGGCGACGCCGGCGCGGTTGCCGTGGGTGCGGTCGCCGATGTCGAGATAGGCCGCATGCGCCTGCGTCCAGTAACCGGGCAGCGCGAAGTCCCAGAGCCAGCGCGGCTCGCCGCTGCGCAGGAACTCCAGAATCTCGGCGCCGGCAGCATCCCAATAATTCATCGAGCTCCAGCCGTCGTTCGGCGTCGCGGCTGCGACGCCGAACGGATCGGCAGCACCGCTCTCGGGCCAACGCAGCGAGCCATAAACCTTGCCGCTCTCCCAGGCGTTGCCGAGAAGCTCCGCGTGCATGCGCTCCATCCACGCGCGGTAGTGGGTGCGCAGGGTCGACGGCTGGTCGTCGCCGAGACTGGGAAAGATGCCCGCGGCGTCGATCGCGTCGCGGCCCGGCCACGGCACGAGACCCCGCTCCAAACGCAGGGCGGTTCGCGTCCGGACGCCCTCGAGACCAAAATCAGCACGCGTACCGTCCGGCACGATGGCGATGCGATGGCGCGTCCACAGCCCCTTCCCCTCGCCGAGCACCAGGGTCTCCGCCACCGGTTCAACCACGAGAGTCGAGCCCGCAGCCGACAGCGCCATCGGCTCGCGGAAGCGCATCCACGCCGTCTGGGCGGAGACGGTGACGTCGACGGCCCCAGTCGCCGCGCCGAATCCGGCCGGCCCGGCAGTCCCGCGCACTGCAACCCACGGCACCTCGAAGGCCTCGCTGGTTTCGGCGACACTCGCATCGACCACGGCCGCGGCGCGACGTGTCCAGCCGCTGCCGGGGTCGTCGCCACGCGCCTGCGCCACCCGCACGGCACCGGCCGTGGCGTCGATCTGCGCCGCGCCAGCACCCGCCCAGCCGCGTCGAGGCGCGGTGAGCTGGAGTGGCAGCGTCCAGGTGAAGGACCGGACGGTCACCGCCTCGTCGGTCCACGGTCCCGTGGAGGCGTCGCTGCACTCGTTGCGCAGATGCAGCTCGAGCCCGATGTCGCGCCGACCGCGCTCGAAGGTGGCGACCACGGTGTAGCCGAAGCGCTCGTAGACGACCGAGCCGCCGAGGGTCGAGCACAGCGAGGCGCCGCCGACATCGACGAAATGACCGCGCATCGCCACGACCGCCTTCGCCGGTCCGCGCTCGACGATCTCGAGGTCGTCCACCACGACCGCTCCCGGCGTCGCGGTGCCGAGGGCGACATCGCCGCCCGGCCCGACGAAGACCAGGCGCGGCCCGGCACCTGGGCCATCGAGCACCAGAGGCACTCGGCCCACGCCGTCGTCGTCGAGATCGATCGACACAGCCTCGAGGAGGGACGGGTTCGTGGCGTCGAGCGCAAAGGTGGCGAGACCGGTGTCGACCGTGATCTGCGCTCCGTTCTCCTCGACCGTGACGGCAAAAGAATCGGTCGGCGGCGTGTCGGCCGACACGCGGCGCAGCTCGTAGCGCGAGACGCCGTCGACCGCACCGAGGCGCGCCGCCACGTCGGCCGGTGCCGTCACCTGCAGCCAGCGAATCGGCGCGGAGTCGTCGGCGAGCGGCGCCGCCCAGCGAGACACGACGTCGAATTGCGCCGCCATGCGACGTCCTCCCGGCGCCACGAGCACGAGCTCGGAGACGTCGAGGAGGCCCAGAGCACGCGGCAGCGGCAGGCTCGAGAACGCGATCTCCGCGCGCTCGACCGGGCGATCGTTGCGAAGCTCGAGACAGGCGACCAGAGCGCCGGCCGGCGCCGGGCCAAGATCGCCGGCGAGCGCGTCGGGCGGCACTGGGCCGTCGAGGCAGTCGACCAAACCGACGGCCGAGTTCCAGGCCAGCGTGTCACCGGTCTCGAAGTCGTCGGCAAAGATCGCGTCGCCCGCCAGGACGACCGCCTGGCCCCCTGGCGCCCCGAGAGCGAGCCACAGGCAGGCAGCGAGCGGACGGAGGCGACGGATGAGGCGACACATCGGGAGGCTGACGGTGCGAGCGAGCACGGCGACTCCTTGACGGTGGGCTCCTCAATAGAGGGCTCCGTGACGGGGGCTTCATGGCGGAGCTCCATGGCGGGAGGCTCCGTCATAGTGGACGGGACACTGACTGAGTGCGATCGAGGCGACCTTCGAGAAACGCACGCAGGCGGCATGAGGCTCCCTCCGATCGATCCGGACAAGCACCTCGACCTGATGCGTCGACCGATCCGGACACGCACACCGACCCCGGATCGGCACAGCATGCCTCACGCCTCGCCGCTCCGCGACCCGCCCTGCTCGGCCTGGCTCAGCGAGTAAGCCAGAGACTGCCGCGACCGAGGCTGCGTTAGGGTCGACCATAGCGTCCCTGCCCAATGCCACCCGCGCCCCGTTCCCTCGAAAGCCTCGATGCCCGATCGATCCTTCAGCGCCTCGCTCGATCTCGCACCGCTCGAGCGCCCGAACGCCGAGCAGCGACCGCGCATCGTCATCGGCCACGTCCGCCCGGACACCGACGCCATCGCCGCTGCTCTCGGCTACGCCTGGGTGCTGCGCGAGCGCGACGGGGTCGAGGCGATCGCGGCACGCGCCGGGGCGATCGAACCGCAGACCGCCTGGGCGCTGGAGCAGGCCGGGGTCGACGCTCCCGAGCTGCTGGCCGACGCGTCGCCACGCCTCGAGCGGGTGGCTCGGCACCTGCCGCCGACCGCGCCCGACGCGCCGCTGCTCGACGCCTGGAAGATCGCCGCCGAGCATCGTCAGGGAGCACCCGTGCTCGACGACGACGGACGGCCGCTTGGCCTGGTGACCGGCGACGGTGTCTTCACGCTCCTCACCCGCCGCTTGCGCACGGTCGGCGATCTGCGGGCGATGAGCGCCGCCGAGCTGCTCGATCTGAACTGCGCCGACGCCATCGACGACGACGCACCGCGCTTCGAGCGCTCGGAGCGGCTGACCGATCTGCGCCAGCGGCTGCGGGCGCTCGATCGCCAGGACGTGCTGGTGGTTGATGACGCCGGACGCTATGTCGGCGTGGCGCGGGTCGGCGAAGCACTGGCGCCGCCGCGGCTGCACCTCGTGCTGGTCGATCACAACGAGCCCGAGCAGGCGGTGCCAGGGATCGAGGCGGCGCGCATCGTCGAGGTCCTCGACCACCACCGCATCGGATCGCTCGGCTCGCGTGAGCCGATTCCGTTCGTCGTCGAGCCGGTCGGCAGCACCTCGACGCTGGTAGCAGAGCGCGCCGAAGCGGCGGGACTCGTGCCGCCGGCGTCGATCGCCCTGATGCTCCTCAGCGGCCTTTTCTCGGACACGCTCGCCCTGCGCTCGCCGACCGCCGGGCCGCGCGACCGGCGGATCGCGGCCGTGCTCGAAACGTGGGCCGCCGAGCGCCTCGCGGGTCGCGCACGCGAGCAGTTCGTGGAAGCGCTGCTCGACGCCGGCGCCGGCCGCAGCCTGGCGCGACGCTCGGTCGAGGAGGTTCTCGACGCCGATCGCAAGCGCTATCCCGAGGGGCCGATGAGCCTGGCGCAGGTCGAGCTGACCTCCTTTGGCGATCTCGACGACGCGGCGATTCGCGCCCGCCTGCAGGACGGTCTCGAGGCGCGCGCAGCCGCCGAGGATGTCCGCCTGGTCGCGCTGATGGCGACCGACGTGGTGACCGGCAACAGTCGCCTGCTGGCGGCCGGGGAACCGGCGCTGCTCGAAGCGCTGCCCTTCGGCCGTCGCCCGGACGGCACCTGGAGCGCGCGCGGCGTCGTCAGCCGAAAGAAACAGCTCCTCCCGAGACTTCTCGAGCTCTTCGACGGCGGCTGAACCGACGTCCGGGCATCAGGACTCTTCGCAGTCGCCGTCGTCTTCCACGATGTGCTCGCCGACCGTCGTCCTGCCGTCGGCCCGGCTGACGGCATGCACATGGTCGTTCTCGTCGATGGCGATGCCGATCAGCCGGCCCTTGCAGCGTCGGCTGGGCACAAAGATCACCGTCAGCTCGCCGTC
>JBCBCF010000210.1:0-7603 GCA_038530905.1 Acidobacteriota bacterium | reverse complement strand
CCGCACCTTCTACGGCCACGGCGCCGGCCCACGCGCCTGGCGCGGCGGTGATCTCTTGCACTCGATCCGAGTGCTCCGCGTGGAGCCGCGTGCCGTCGTCACCGGCACGACGAACCACGCCGCGGTCATCCACACAGGCGGCGAGATCACCGATGCCCGCGGGCGCCAGCGCACGATCGGCGCGTTCCCTTTCCTCCTGCTCTCGAGGGCCGGCCAGGAAGACCTCGCCGCCACCGTCCTGGACTACGTCGCGACGGGAGAGGTCGCGTGATCGAGCTGCCGCCGCTTCCGCCGCCGGCCGTCGCGCCGCACTTCCCCGAGACGCTCGACACCTGGCTCGCCCGCCGGGTGCACCAGCTCCTCGGGGCCGATCCGCTCCTCGCAGCCGAGGTGCAGGCGATCGACGAGATCGAGTTCGAGCAGCTCTACCTCGGCAGCGTGATCACGGCGCCGTCGCTCGCCGTCTCGCTCGAGGTATACGGCCCGGAACTCGCCGCCGGCCGCCGGGTCCAGCGCACGCGGGTCGCGACCTCGCTCGTGACGCTCCACCTCGACGCCGCCACCACGCGCGACCACTACCGGTCGCGCCTTCTCGGCTACGTGCGCGATCGGATCCTCGCCGCCACCGCGCAGGCCGATCCCGTCTTCGCCTGGCCCGAGTCCACCATCTGCCTCAACTTAGTCGACATCGAGCGCGTCAACGCCGCCCGGGATCTCCCGGGGGGCGACGGCACGCTCGTCATCTCCACGTTGGCGACGACCTTCACCTCGCACCTGTCCCACGACGGGAGGACCACCGAGTGAGCCACCTGCCGCCTCTACCGCGCCGTCGCCTGCGCTACGTCGGCGCGGCCCTCACGCTCCGCGTGCACCTGCGCGACAGCACGCGCGCCATGGCCTTTGACCGGGCCGAGCACCCGATCCGATCCGTGCCCGGCCTCGACGCCGCCGATCTCCTGCGCTCGAGCCTCTTCGAAGAGGTGCTGACTCCCGACGAGGCCGCAGCGCGGCACTCCAGCACCACGCCGGACGACTACCGCGACCTTGCCCAGATCGACAGTCCCGACGGGCGGGTGCTGCCCGCCGCCACCGCCCAGCGCGTTGCTCGAGCGGCTCGCGCGGAGCCCCCGATCGACGCTGAGGAGACCGACGCATGACGACCCCCGCCGCCACCGGCCGCACGACCGCGTTTCAGCTCGGCTTTGAGCGCCGCCCCGGCGTTCCGGGCTCCGGCCTGCAGGCCTACCAGGTCGCGCTGCCCGCGGGCACGGTGGTCGCGCGCCCTCTGGTCTCGCCCGGCACCGTCGATCCGCGGGGCTTCTCGCGCCTCGGCCGCCCGGGCGCGGTCGACATCACCACCGATTTTGCGGTCGATTTTGTCGCGCACCTGCAGCTGCCGTTCCTCTACCACCTCCTCGGCGGCGGCCTCACCAAGACTGTCCTCGAGGCGGGCGTGTGGCAGTACGCCTTCGAGGCGCAGAGCTTCGAGAGCCGCACCGCGACGAGCTTCTACACCATCGACGGCACGCCGTCGGTCAAGCTGCGCCAGGTGTACGACGTCGAGCTGCACGAGGGCGTGTGGGCGATCGGCGAAAACGTCGTCGTCTTGCCCCGCTTCAAGGGCGTCGGTGGCCATGCCACTCTGATGGGCCCGCCGGTCGCCGACGTCGGCAACACAGGCACGCACCAAGGCCCGGCGCTGCGCGGCGTCCCGCGCGACCCCGAGACACCGATCCACCTCCAGATCACTCGGGACGTCGCCGGTGGCGGCGTGCGATTCCAGCTGGAGCAGGCGACCGTGCCCGCCTGGGCGGGTCCGGAGACCGACGTCCTGCTCGACCCGGCAGGAGAGCCCGACTGGCAGATCGCCCAGGGGGCCGACGGGCTCGACCTGGGCCGCACCGCCGGCGACTGGGATCCGGTCGACGTCCATCTGCTCGATCCGGCGCAGCTCGCATTGCTCGAGATCGGCGACGTGTTCACCTGGGCGCCCTACGGCTGGTCGACCCCGGCGGCCCCGGCCGCGCTCGCCACGGCGGCGCACGCTTTCAGCTCGGCGCACGAGCGGATCGAGATCCGAACCGCGGGCTCGGCCGACCCGTGGGAGCGCGTGCTCCGCGACGACAGCACCTACACCCTGTCGGCGCCGATCGCCGGATCGCGCGCGGGCAAATACATCGATCGCATGTATCGCACCGGCGAGGTCATGGCCAAGGTTGCGGTGTCGCGGAAAAAGGCCGATCGGCGACTCCAGATCGTCCAGGAGCGCGCGGGGCTGCTCGACGTGCGCGCGAGCTTCGCCGGCCGCCAGCTCGGGACCGGTGCGCACCGCGAGTCGGTCGTCTGGCACCAGCCGAGCTCTCAGGTCGAGGGCTATCAGGACACGGCCTCGAGCCCCGACATCGTCGTAGAGCAGGCCGAGCTGGTGGCGAGGGCTCCCGACGACGGCAGCGCACCGCTGACCGTGACCGTCGTCACCGACGTCGACTGGACGCCGCCCGCCTGATCCGGAGCCCGGCGCGATGACGCAGCACACCGAAGCCGGGGTCCGGCTGTCGATCGAGTCCGATCCGGGCTCGGCTTCCGCCGCCCAGGACGCCAAGTCCTCGCTGGCGGACGTCGCCGAGGCGGCGCGCGACGCCGGCTCCGCGGCCGGTGACCTCGACCAGCTCGGCACGTCCGCGCGCTCCGCGGGCGATGTCGTCGAGCAGTCGATGGGCGGTGCTGCCGACGCCATCCGCGATGCCCGGGAGGAGCTGTCGGATCCGATCGAGCTGAACCTCGACCGCGCGCGCCAGGAGATGAAAGGCCTCGTCACCGAGGTCGAGCGCGGCACCGAGGACGTGAGCGGCGAGATCGGTCGGGTGCTGCTGTCTTTCGAAGATCTTCAGAAGGAGATCCGCGAGACCAAGCGCTCCGGCGGCGGTATGACCGACGCGCAGGAGCGAGAGCTGAGAGAGCTGGAGCGCCAGCTCGAGGAGACGATCCAAGCCCAGGGCCGATTTCGCTCCGCCATCAACGAGGCCGACCGTCGGGTGCAAAGCGCCTCCGGCGGGGTCTCAGGCTACGCCGGATCGCTGGGCCTGATCGACGCACAGCTCGCGGCCACAAACCCCAAGCTCCTTAAGCTCTCAGGCACCGTCGGCGCTGTCGGCGCCGGCCTTTCCGCGGGCCACTCCGCCGGCCAGGGCTTCCTCCGCCTGCTGGGCGACATCGACGCCGCCCTCGGCACCTCGCTCCTCCCAAGCCTGAACTCCTTCACTCAGGAGTTTTTCCAGATGGAGGAGATCGCCCAGGGCATCCTGGATCTCACTCAGGGCGCCCGCGACGGGGCATCGGCGGACGCCGACGAGCTGCGAAATATCTTGCAGCAGCTCCGCGCGGAGGGCATCGAACCCGTCAGCGACAGCCTCCCCGAGCTGCGCGATCAGCTGCAGCAGGTCCGCGAAGGCCAGGGTGAGGTCGCCAGGGGCGCCACCGAGCTCCAGCAACAGAGCGCCGAGTGGGTCGACTCGATCGGCCTGAACGTTGGCGCCCTCAAAGATCAGGCCAGCGCCCTCGCCGCCAATATTTCGATCTACGAGGAGACGGGCAGCGCGCTCGATAAAGCGGTCGTCGCCGACAAAATCAAGCCGGAAGTCCAGGCGGTGCTCGATGCCTTCGAGGAGCTGGGCCTCCGGGCTCCGGCCGACCTGCAGAGGGTCGCCGACACCTACGGCATCGTCTCCTCGAGCGCCGAGGCGCACGCCCAGAGAGTCGCGGCCGCGACCCAGCGGATGACCGAGTCGATCGGCCAGGCGATCTCGGGCCTCCCGGGCGATCTCGAGACCTCGGCGAAAGCGGCGCAGGAGGCGATCGGAAAGCTCGACTACGAGCAGATCAATCGGCTCTCGCTCGAGCAGAAAGACAACGTGCGCGGCAACGTGGAGCAGATGCTCGAGGCCATGCGGGCGGGCAACGTGGGCATCGACTCACACGCCCAGGGCATCGCCGCCGCCGTCGGCATCGCGGTCGCCGGCTTCGAGCCCATCGGCCAGGCGGCGCAAGAGGTCGAGGCGCCGCTGCGCTCGGTTCAGGACGTCCTGGGGCAGACCGCCGAGTCGTCTCGCCAGCAGGCTGCGCACCAGCAGGCGCTCGATCTCGCGCTGCGCAACACCGCCGCCGCCGCCGGCGACTACGAGGGCGCGGCCCGCACCCAGGCCGACGCCGCCCGCGCGGTCGGCGAGGCGACCGGCGCCTCAGCCGACGCGCAGCGCCGCGCGGAGCAGTCCACCACCGGCGCCGCGGCGGCGCACCGCGAGGCGGCCGCTGCCACTGAGCAGGAAGCCGCCGCCGCCGGCTCGGCCCTGGCCGAGGTCGAGGCGCTCTTGGCCGCCAGCGACCGCCGCAGCGCGGCCGCCTCCGGTGCCGCCGACGCCAGCCAGCGCGCCGCCCAGGCCAGCCAGGAAGAGGGCGCCGCCGCGAAAGAGGCGGCCACGGGCCTCGACGAGCAGGCCGCCGCGGCAGAGAGGGTCGCCTCGTCGGCCGAGCGGGCTGGCGAAACCGCTGCCGCGATCGTCGAGCTCGGCCGGGCTTCCGCGGGCTCCGCGACCCAGATCTCGGATGGCGCCGAGGACATCCAAGACGCGATCGACTCGCTCCTGGAAGAGGCATCGCGCCTGAAAGAGGGGATCGCCACGGCTTTCGCCATCCCGCCCTTCGCCGAGCCGATCATCGCGCAGATCCACCTGATCCGCGACGCGGCCAAAGAGGCCCGGCGCGAGGTCGAGGCTCTCGAGGGCGGCGACCTCACGAGTGAGCCCGGCGCCGACACCGAGGCCGTCGCCGCGTGAGCCGGATCGCCGTCTTCGGGCAGATGGCCAGCAGCATCCGCGAGGTCGGCGCCGCCGCGCGCGAAGTGCTGCCCGACTTGCAGGCCGCCCAGGATCAGGCGGCGGCGACCGCCGACGCCGTCGACCAGTCGGCCGAGCGGATCCGCGCCCGGACCAACGAGGTCCATGCGGAAACCTCGACCATCCTGGGCCAGATCTCGGAAGCGGTCCGCGCCGGGATGTCCGATTTCGGCGCTGAGTTTGAGATGCAGCTCGCCGCGCTCGAGGCGGGCGAGAAGGAGGTCGGCGAGTTCATGCAGATCTGGGGCGACGCGATGATCGACCTCGGGCAGGGAAACGAAACGCTCCGCGAAGCGCTCAAGGGCATGGACCCGAGGCAGTTCGAGGAGCGGGCCCAGGAGATCCGCCGCCAGGTGCAAGACGGGCAGGCCAGCGCCGAAGAGCTTTTCGAGATCCTCCAGGGCCTCGGCACGGCCACCGCCCAGAATCTCGCGCGCGTCGTCGCCGCCCTGCGCGACGGCAAGGCGACGCTCGACGACGTCATCGCCACCGCCGAACAGGCGGCGCGAGAGACCGGCCCCGACTCGGTGACGGGGGCCGCCGCCGAAGGGCTGGCGGAGACGCTTCGCGAGCTGGGCCGGGAAGGACTCACGCCGTGATCGAGCGGCCTCCGGCGCGCCCGTGGCTGGGCGGCATCGAGCTCGACGTGCAGCCGGACACCGTCCAGCGCCGCGACGCTCCGCGCAGGACGCTCGTGCGCACCGGCCGCGGCGCCGCGACGACAGAGCACACGCTGGCGCCCGAGGGCGAGCCGGTCCGTCTGGCCTGGCGAACTTTCACGATCGACTGGGGGCACCTCGCAGCCGCGGCGCGCCAGCAGGTCGGACACCTCCTCGCGCCCTGCCGAGCACTCGACCTCGTGACCTGGCACGACGAGCACGAACTGGCGTGGATCGGCACCGGCGAGCGCCGAGCGTTTCGCTGGCCCAACGGGTGGCGCGTGGCGACCGATCTCGCCACGCCGTCCGGCGGCCTCGCGCCGGCGCGCTTCGCTCCTGCTCTCTACCTCGGCGCCGGCCACCTGGTCACCGGTGCCGAGGTCGACCCGATGCCTGCGGCCGGCGTGGACGATGCCACCTACGACGGCGGCGACCCCGATCCGGGCGAGATGTGGTGGCGGCTCGGAGGGAGCCATTTCAAGCTCGGCACAGCGCCCGCCGCGGGCGAGGTGCTCGTCGCGTCCATGGTCCCGGCCTACCGAGTCCTCGAAGACGCAGCGCCGCAGGACCGCGCACTGCAGCGCCCCCTGCCCGAGCCCTACCGCCTGGTGCTCCAAGAGGCCCGCCGCTTGGAGGGCGCCGCCTGATCGGCGGCTCTCTCGCGAAACTGATCGTATGCCCGTCGCCGCCGTCACCTCGGTCCGTCTTCGCGCCGAAGACCCCGCGCCCCACGCTGCGCTGCGCCTGTGGGTCGATGCCCCCGCTCCGGCCATCGCCTACACGGTCGACGCGGCGACCGCGCAGGCCTTCGCCGCTCCGCAGCGCACGGTCGGCGTCCGCGTCACCCTCGGCGAGGTCGACGTGACCGACAGTCTTGTGGGCGAGGTCACGGTCGACGAAGCGCGCGGGTCGCTCACGGCCCGCGCAGACTTTGCGCTCCACGGCGTCGAGCACCTGCCGCACCGCACGCTCACTACCTGGACTCGCACGCCGGTCACCGTGCACCACCAGGTGGCCGAGATCGGCGGCCCGGTGATCGAGCAGCTCGCCTTCGAGGGCCTGGTGGAGACCTGCCGAGTCGGCGGCCGCCAGACCCAGGTGCAGGCCCGCTCGCGCCTGATGGCGGCGGAGACCGCGACGAGCTGCCTGGCGGTGCCGCCCGATGCCGGGCTCACCCGGGGCGAGATCCTGCGCCGCGTCGTCGCCGGCGCCGACCTTGACGCCGACGTCCCCGAGGGCGCCGTCTACACCAAGCCGCTCGAGGTCGCCGGTGCGGAGATCGGTCGCTGGGCGCAAGAGTTCGCCGAGCCCGAGGGCTGGGAGCTGCACGATCGCGGCGGCGTGCTGACCGCCGAGGTTCCGCAGCTCCGCCTGCCGCCCGAGCCTCCCGATCACACCTGGTCCGCGGGCGACCTCGACGCGCCGCCCGAGCTGACCCCGCCGGCCGACGTGCCGTCGACCTACGTGGTCCGCGGCACTGCCATCACTCTCACCGACGAGGCGGGTTTCACCACCGAGATCGAGGTCTCCACGGCGAAGGCGGTCTATGCGCCGGCCGTCGCCGTCGACCGCCAGACATCGAGCGGCACGCTCGAGGCGACCGGCTTCGTTTCGATCGGTGCGCTGCGCACGGTGTCCGAGGTCATCACCGAGTCCACCAAGCTCGGCAGCCGGCTCGTCCGCCAGGTGATCACCGAGAAAGGCTGGCGCAATCCGGAGGCGGCAAAAGCCGAAACTGCCGGGCCGGTGCTCGAGGGCGGCCCGGCCGACCACGGCCTGTACTACACGACCGCTTTCGTCGACTCCGACGGCCGGTATGTCACGTGGACGCGACAGAAATACGGCGTGATCTCGCGCCAAGAGGTCGACGTCTTTTACGACGCGCAGGGTACGGAGACCGGGCAGCGACTCCAGGTCGACCGCTATTTCAAGCGCCGCCGCGCCCTTCGCCATGCCGCCTCTCCGGGTGCAGGCTACGCCTCCTCGTCGACCTATCTCGGTAGCGACGGCGCGACCTATCGCGGCGCTGGGCAGGGCGACCGGATCGAGACC
>JBCBCF010000209.1:0-7709 GCA_038530905.1 Acidobacteriota bacterium | reverse complement strand
CACGCTGCTGACCGAACAGCGCTGGACCGAAGCGCAGCTGTCATTGATCTCGGGCCGCCAGCAGCTCGCGCGGCTGCTGGTGCTTCTGCGCTACCAGACCGGCGAGCTGGTACGGGCCGACGGCGCCGACGAACAGGTCGACGTCGAGAGCCTGCTGACTCTCGACCGGCCGGCAAGCTGAGGGAGAGACGACGATGTCCCACCTTCCTCTCGTCGCCCGCCCGAGGGCTCGACGGCGCCGCGCGGTTCCGATCGCGCGATGCGTTCCGATCGGGCTTCTGGCCTGTTTCATCTTCCTCGGCGCCGCTGCGGCATCGGCCCAAGAGGTCCGGCCGGCGCCACCGCCGGCTCTGACGCTCGACCAGGCGCTCGATCTGACGCTCGGCACCGCGCCCGAGCCGGCGCTGGCGCGCGAGGCGGCCCGTCGCGCCGCCGGCCGCGAGCAGAGCGCCGCGGGGATCTTCGATCTCGGGCTGGCGCTCACCACGTCGTTCGAGCACGCTGAAGGCGCGCTGACGCGCGGTGCCCTGCAGCGCGAGTTCGACCGTCGCGAGATTCGCCGCATTCTGATCGCCGACTTCACAGCCATCGCCGACGATCTCGACGCGCAGCTCGCCGACATCGACGCGCGGCCGCGGCCGGACTGTCGCGGCTTCGCCCGGCTGGTCATCGATGGCGTTGATATCTGCCTGAGCGAGCGCGACACGTCCCTCGCCGCCACCTACGAGGAATTGGTCGAGATCGCGCTGCGCGAGGCCGCCGACGATCCGGTGCGGCAAGAAGAGCTGCGCGAGCTGCGCGATGCTCAGCTCTTGATCCTGCGCGACACGCTGGCGCGGACGTCCGACGTGCTGCGTCAGAACGCTCTCGCCAATCAGCAGGCTCTCGACCTGCTCGGTGTAATTCCGGAGGACGAGGTGCGCGAGACCTTCGCCTTCGATTTGCGGGCGCGTCGGCTTTTGCGCAACGGGATGGATCTCGGCTTCGGCGTCGTGCTCGAAGGAGTCGAGGACAACTTCGACGGCAAGGACCTGCTGGCCAGCCTGGGCGGCAAGGGGCTGCCGAACGCCTTTCTCGGCTTCATCGGACTGACGCTGGACGCGCCGCTCGGCGAGGGCTTCGGCGTCGATTCCGCGACGGCGCCGGCCCGCGCCGCCGAGCTCGATGCCCGAGCCGCGGGGTTCGAAGTGGGCCATCGCGCCGCCGGTGCCCTGCGCTCCACGCTGTCCAGCTACTGGCGGACGGCGGCGGCGGTCGAGCGTCTCGAGCTGCTGCGTCGCGCGGAGGCACTGGAGACACGTCTGCTTGAGATCGTCGACGGCCTGATCGAGGGTGATGTCGTGCCGGGGGCCTTGCGCCCGCGCATCGAGGGCCGACTGGCCTCGGCGCGTTCCGACATCGCCTCCGCCGAGCTGGAGCTGCGGCGCGCGCGCTTTGCCCTCGCAGCGGCGCTGGGCACCGACGCTGCACAGGAGGCCAACGCGCCACGCGTGGCGGCGACGCTCGCCGAGGTGCCGGAGGCGGCGCGTCTCGCCCGTCTCGACGTACCGTCCCTGGTCGAGTTGGCGCTCGCGCGCCGGGGCGATCTCGAAGCGGCGCGGCTGCGCACGGAAGCTTCCTCGGTCCTCGCGCGCGCCGCGGAACGCGACCTGCGACGACGTGTCGATCTGTCGGTGTCGATCGGCTACTCGGGGCTGTACGAAACCTTCGACGACGAGATCTACGACCTCGAGGCATTCTGGGAGGCGTTCTCCGGTGATCTGGTCGGCCCGAGCGCGACGGTGACGCTGACGACCGAGCTGCCTCGCGGCAACCGGGTGTCGCGTGCTCGACTCGATCAGTCGCAGTCGCTCGCCCGGCGGTCCGAAATCGCGACGCGGGACCTGCGCCGGTCGATCGAGCTGCGCGTGGCGAGTCTCGTCGGTTCGCTGGCGGAGACCGCCGCAGAAGCCGAGCGCTTGCGCACCTCGGTGGTTGCCTACGGCGAGAGCCTCGAGGCTGCCCAAGCGCGCTTCGAGGCCGGTGAGGCGACGATCGCCGACACCGTGTTGACGGAGGAGCTGGCGACCTTCGCCGCCCTGCGCCAGGTCGACGTGCGTCAGCGCTGGCAGGCGTTGCTCGCGGAGCTCTACTTCACGACCGGCATGTTGGTCGAGCCGGGTCGAGTGACCGAGGTGCCGCAGCGCGAGCCCTTCGCGGTGGACCGGCTGACGGCGCTGATCGACGCGGCCGGCTCGGTCTCGACCGGTTCGCATGAGGCCCAGCCGGTGCTGGCGGCAGCGCGCGTCGCCCGCGGGACGCGATAGGAGGCGCGATGGATCCGCGCGAACGTCTGTTTCGCAAAGCCGCCCTCGACAAGATGGCGTCGCCCGAGCGCCTTGACGAGCTGATGCGGGTCACCAAGCCGGCCGGCTGGCTGGCGCTTACGGCGCTCGCCGCGGTGATCTTCGCCGCCATCGCGTGGGGCCTGTTCGGATCGATCGCCATCAAGGTGCAGGGGAGCGGCATCCTGCTGCGCGGCGAGGCGGTGCTCGACGTCACCAGCGGCACCGCGGGCCGGCTGACCGAGCTGCTGGTCGAAGTCGGGCAGTCGGTCGAGGCAGGGGATGTTGTGGCGCGTGTCGAGCAGCCGAGCCTGGCGCTGCAGATCGACAACCTGCGCGAGGAGCTGGCCTCCTTGCGCGGCCAACGCGGTGCGGCTCAGGCCTCGTCGTCGCGCATTCTGCAGCAGCTGCGGGCGCAGCGCGACGAGCTGCGATCCAAGATCGCGACGCAGGAGGATCTCGCCTCCCGCGGATTGATCACCCGCAGCACACTCCTGGCAACCAAGGGCCAGCTCGCGGCGCTCGAGCAGAACATCGCCCGCGAGCAGCAGAGCCTGTCGGTCGGCGGCAATCGGGTCGCGGACCTCGAGCGGCAGCTGCGGGAAATGGAGCGCAAGCTGGAAGGAGCCACCGACATCACGAGTCCCTACGGCGGCCGCGTGCTCGAGCTGATGGTCGATCCGGGCAATTTGGTCACCGGCGGCTCGCGCCTTCTCACCCTCGAGTCGGTGGAGAGCCCGATCGAGGCCGTGGTCTTCGTGCCGGCGACCACCGGCAAGCGGGTTCGCGAGGGCATGGAGGTGCGCATCTCGCCGTCGACTCACAAAGCTGAGGAGTTCGGCTTCATTCTGGGTGAGGTCGAGCGGACCTCGGTCTTCCCGGCGACGCCGGAAGGCATCCAGCGGGTTCTGCGCAACCGCGATCTGGCCCAGGCGCTGGCCGGTGAGGGGCCGAAGATCGAGCTCAAGGCCGAGCTGGCGAGCGCCGAGACGCCAAGCGGGTTCCGCTGGACCTCCGCCGACGGCCCGCCGGACAAGGTGTATTCCGGCACCCTCTGCGAAGCCTCGGTGGTCGTCGAGCGCAAGCGCCCGATCTCCTATGTCTTGCCGATTCTCAAGCAGGCGGTGTCGGGCGGATGAGCGCCGCCAGCGACGAACGAGGGCCACGCGAGACCTACGGCAAGCCGCCGCGCAAGCGTCGCAAGGTGCCGACTATTCTGCAGATGGAGGCGGTGGAGTGCGGCGCCGCCGCGCTGGCCATGATCCTCGCGCACCATGGCCGCTGGGTACCGCTCGAGGAGCTGCGGGTCGAGTGCGGCGTCTCGCGCGACGGCTCGCGCGCGTCGAACGTCATGAAGGCGGCGCGCAAATACGGACTGAAAGCGAAGGGCTTCCGGAAAGAGATCGACGGGCTGTACGAGCTCGACCTGCCGGTCATCCTGTTCTGGAATATGAACCACTTCGTGGTGCTCGAGGGGTTCCGCGGCGGCAAGGCCTACATCGCCGATCCGGCGCAGGGGCCGCGACAGGTCTCGATGGAGGAGCTCGACGGCGCGTTTAGCGGCGTCGTTCTGACCTTCGCGCCGGGTGAAGATTTCGCGCCCGGCGGCTCGAAGCCGAGCATGATGGCGGCGCTCGGCCGCCGGCTCCAGGGATCGGAGCAGGCGCTCGTCTTCGCCATCCTCTGCGGCCTGTTTCTCGTCGTGCCGGGCCTGGTGGTGCCGACCTTTGCGCGCGTTTTCGTCGACGAATACCTGATCGGCGGCCATCACTCGCTGCTCAAGCCGCTTCTGTTGGGCATGGGTCTCACCGCCATCGTGCGCATGGCGCTCACCTGGCTGCAGGAGGCGTATCTGCTGCGCCTCGAGACCAAGCTGGCGCTCAGCGAGTCGGCGCGCTTTTTCGCCCACATCCTGCGTCTGCCGGCGAGCTACTTCGGCCAACGATTCGCCGGCGAGATCGGCTCGCGCGTGGCGATCAACGACAAGGTCGCCGGCCTGCTCTCGGGGCGGCTGGCGACGACGGTCATCGACTGCGGGCTGATCGTCTTCTACGCCGCGCTGATGTTCGTCTACGACGTCGGGCTGACGGCGATCGTCCTCTTTCTCGCCGCGCTCAACGTGGCGGCGGTGAAGTTCGGCTCGGCCCAGCGCGTCGACGCCGCGCGCCATCTGCTGCTCGACCAGGGCAAGCTGACCGGCACGGCGATGAACGGCCTGTCGATGATCGAGACGCTCAAGGCCACCGGCTCGGAAGGCGAGTTCTTCGGTCGGTGGGCCGGGTATCAGGCGAAGGCGCTCAAGGCCGAGCAGACCTTGGCCAGGATCACGCTCCTGGTGCAGGCGGTGCCACCGCTGGTCAGCACTCTGACGACCACGGCGGTGCTGTGGGTCGGTGGCCTGAAGGTGATGGACGGTCAGCTCTCGGTCGGCATGTTGGTCGCCTATCAAACGCTGATGGCGAGCTTCATGAAGCCGCTCAACACCTTGGTCTCCTTCGGCTCGGACGTGCAGGAGCTCGAGGCCGACATGAACCGCCTCGACGACGTGCTGCGCTACCCGCAGGATCCGCGCTACACGCGCGTGCCGGCGATCGACGATCTGCCGGCCGTGAAGCTGTCCGGCAAGGTCGAGCTCGAGGGTGTGACCTTCGGCTACAGCCCGCTGGATCCGCCGCTCATCTCCGATTTCACCCTGTCGGTCGAGCCGGGGCAGCGCATCGCGCTCGTGGGTGGCAGCGGCAGCGGCAAGTCGACCGTCGCGCGACTGATCGCGGGCCTCTACGAGCCGTGGGACGGCAAGATCCTCTTCGACGGCCACGACCGTCGGCACCTGCCTGCCGAACTGGTCTCGAGCTCGCTCGCCGTCGTCGACCAAGACATCTTCCTATTCGGCGGCACGGTGCGCGACAACATCGCCCTCTGGGATTCGACGCTGCCGATCGCGCAGGTGACGGCGGCGGCCCGAGACGCGGCGATTGACGATGTTGTCGAGAGTCGCGATGGCGCCTATGCCTCACCGGTCGAGGAGCTGGGCGGCAATTTCAGCGGCGGTCAGCGACAGCGTCTCGAGATCGCGCGCGCACTGGTCGGCAATCCGACGATGCTGGTGCTCGATGAGGCGACGAGCGCTCTCGATCCGACCACTGAAGTGATGATCGACGATCATCTGCGCCGCCGCGGCTGCACCTGCATCATCGTCGCCCATCGCCTGTCGACGATCCGCGACTGCGACGAGATCTTGGTTCTGCGGCGCGGCAAGATCGTTCAACGCGGCACGCACGACGCGATGAAGGACGCGCCCGGCCCCTACGCCGAGCTGATTCGCGAATGAGCGGCCAGAGCAGCAGCGGAGCGAGCGTCGGGCCGCCGCTCGTTCTCGAGATTCTGGCCGGGCCGGACGCTGGCCGCCGGCAGCCGTTGCCGGACGGCGGCCTCGTGCTCGGTCGCGGTGAGGACGCCGACCTGCGCCTGACCGACGAGATGATCTCGCGCCGGCACGTGTGGGTCGAGCGAGCGGCCGGCGGTGCTCGCGTCGTCGATCTTGGGAGCGCCAACGGCCTGTGGATCGGAGGCGAGCGCCAGAGCGAGGCGGCGCTCGCGGACGGTGGCACCTTCCGGATCGGGGCGTCGACGATCTGCGTGCTCGCTGATGCACCGGTCCGTGCCGAGCCGGCATCTCCGAAGCCGGCAGCCCAGAAGCCAGCCGCGCCGGAGCGGACCTCGTCCGAATCAGCCGAATCGCAGTCGGCGGTGCTCGGGCCGGCGGCTCCTGCCTCGGCCCGGCCCGAGCCGCCCGCGTCCGGGCCGGTTGCGCCGCAGCCGGGCCCTTCCGAACCAACCCCACCGGAGCCGGCCGCTGGCCAACTGATCCGACCCGAGCCTGTCGTCGGTGAATCGAGAGCGCCCGAGCCGCCTGGAAATGACTCGGTGCCGATCGGGGAAACGAGGACGGCCGAGTCCGAGGAGGACCCCGACGACGACGTCGAGCAGCACGAACTGTCGCCGGGCCTGGCGCATCTCGCCTCCCTCGGCACTCCGCGCGAAGCGAGCGGCAACGCGCCGTTCTTGCTCGACGATCCGGAAGCCATGTGGCTGGTCGAGGCAGGGCGCGTCGAGATCTTCGCGGTCGGCGTGGAGGCCGGCCGCCCGGTCGGCGCTCGGTCGCACTATCTGACCGTCGAGCCTGGCGAGGCCTTCTTCGGCATGGACTTCGGCTCCTACCGGGTGGGCGCCGGGTTCCTTGCCGTCGGTCGGCGCGGCACCCGCCTCCGGACCGTGCCGCGCGGCGCCCTGCGCTCGGTCGCGGCCGGTGCCGATTCCGACAGCGGGAAGAATTCGCTCGCGTCGCCGGCCGGCGATCCTGCAGCGGCTCTCGGCGGGCTGGTCGACGGCTGGGTCGAGGGCATGACCCGTCGACTGTCGCGCGACATGCTGCGGCCGCTGGTCGACGTGTCGTTGGTGCCGGGAGAGCCGGTCGAGGTCGAGCGCGATCAGAAGGCCCGGCCGCTGCGCGGCGTCACCTGGCTCGACGTGCCGACAGGCCAGCTCCTGTGGGTCGGCCTGGAAGAGCTCGAGCCGACCTCGGCGTTCCCGCTGACGTCGGACGCCTGGGCGGAAGGGACGGAGGAGCTTGGGCCGACGACGCCGGTCGAGCCGCGTTTGGTCGGCGAGGCGCTCGCCGACGGCAGTCTGTGGGCCGGTCTCGATCTCTTCCACCAGCTCCTGTGCCGCTGCGAGTTCGTCAACAAGAAGCTGGCCAAGGTCGACGATTTGGCGCGTCTGCGCTCCAAGGCCGACGACGCTCGGCAGGCGCGCGAGGCGGCGCTCGACGATCTCGCCTCGGTGCTGCGGCCGGACGATGATGACGCGGCGATCGTCGGCGATTCGACGGTCGACGATCCGATCTTCCGCGCGCTCGTGCGGGTGGGCGCGGCGCAGGACATCCAGGTGCGCCCTCATCCAGACGACGTTTCGGATCGTCTGCCCGAGGATCGCGTGGCGGTCTACGCCAAGGCGTCCGGAGTGCGGGCGCGCAAAGTGGCGCTGCGTGGGCGATGGTGGCGGGAGGACAACGGACCGATCCTCGCCCGGCTCGAGGATGCCGAGACGCCGGTCGCCCTCGTGCCTCGCGGCGCGCGTGCCTACGATCTGATCGATCCGCGCGACGGCTCGCGGACGACGGTCGACGCCAAAGTCGCCGACGGTCTCGATGGCTTCGGCTGGGTGCTCTACCGCACGCTGCCCGAGGGTACGATCGGCATCAAGAAGTTGCTCGGCTTTGGAGCCCGCGGCCTGCGGCGGGACTTCACCACGCTGGGGGTCATGGGCATCGTTGTGGGTCTGCTCGGTGCCCTCACTCCCTTCTTCACCGGTCAGATCTTCGAC
>JBCBCF010000208.1:0-7780 GCA_038530905.1 Acidobacteriota bacterium | reverse complement strand
GTGCCGAGCGACCGAGGGCCGATTCACGTCGTCGGCGGCGGCCTCGCCGGCAGCGAATGTGCGTTCCAACTCGCTCGCCGCGGCCTCGAGGTCGTTCTGTGGGAAATGCGGCCGCAGCGCTCGACGCCGGCCCACCAGACGGACCACTTTGCCGAACTGGTGTGCAGCAACTCGCTGCGCAGCGACGACCCGCTGCATGCTGCCGGCCTGCTCAAGCGCGAAATGGAGTCCTTCGGTTCGCTCATCGTCGGCGCGGCGCGGCGGTCGGCGGTGCCCGCCGGCGGCGCGCTGGCGGTAGATCGCGAGCGCTTCGCGGCCGAGGTCGCGACCGGACTCGCCACCCTCCCGCGACTGACGATCCGGCGCGAAGAGGTGCTCGACTTTCCACCGGGCGACGTCGTCCTCGCCACCGGACCTCTGACGTCGCCCACCATGTCGGATCGGCTGCTGGCGCTGCTTGGCGACGACTACCTCTATTTCTATGACGCCATCGCGCCGGTGGTGGAAGCGGACAGCCTCGATCGAGAGATCCTTTTCGCCGCTTCGCGCTACGGCAAGGGCGGCGGCGACGACTACCTCAACGCGCCTTTCACCGAGGAGCAGTATCTCGACTTCCACCGCGAGCTGGTCGACGCCGCCGTCGTGCCGCTCAAAGACTTCGAGAAGAAGCTCTTCTTCGAAGGCTGCCTGCCGATCGAGGAGCTGGCGCGCCGCGGCGTCGACACGCCGCGCTTCGGACCGATGAAGCCGGTTGGACTCGAGGCGCCGGACGGCACGCGGCCGTACGCCGTGGTCCAGCTGCGGCAAGAGAACCTGGCGAAGACCCATTGGAACCTCGTTGGCTTCCAGTCGCGCCTCAAGTGGGGCGAACAGAAGCGCGTGTTTTCGATGATTCCGGGGCTCGAGAACGCGCGCTTCGAGCGCATGGGCCAGATCCACCGCAACACGTTCCTGAACGCGCCCACCCACCTGGATCGCCGCTACCGCCTGCGGCCGCTGCCGCGCGCGCGAGTCGCCGGCCAGCTCACCGGCGTTGAGGGCTACCTCGAATCCGCCGCCACCGGTCTCGTGGTGGCTCTTTACCTCGCCCTCGAGCGCCGCGGCGCCGCGATTCGCCCGCTGCCAGCCACCACCGCCCTCGGCGCGCTCGGCCGCCACCTGGCCGAGTCGGATCCGAAACGCTTCCAGCCGGCCAACATCAACTACGGGCTGTTCACCGAACTGCCAGGGCGCATCAAGAAGCGCGAGCGGCGGGAGCGCATGGCGCACCGAGCCCGTGGAGAGCTGGCGGCCTGGGCCGCAGCGCATGCGCTCGAGGTCTCGCTCCAGCAGCCGATCGAAGCGCTCGATGCGCCGAAGCCGGTCGCCGCGCCGGCCTGAGCCGCCTCAGACGTGGCGTGGGCGGGCGACCACGTAAGCGAAATCGCTCGGCAGGTCGCCGGCGTCGAGCAGCTCGCTCTCGCGCTGCATCCAGCCGCGCAGGATCGCGAGGTGGTCCGGGCGCTCCAGGTCCAGCACGTGCAGCGCCTCGTGGACGACGAGATGGAGCAGCGTGCCGCCGAGGTCTTTGCGCTCGAGAATCTCGAAGCGTTCTTCGAGCAGCGGCAGGATCTCCGCCGAACGCACCGCCTCGGAGGGGTCCATCGCAATCATGTCTTCGATCGTCGGCCGACCGACCCGGACCTGGCGCGTGCGCCGTCGCAGATCAGGCGGCAGCTCCGCGAGCAGGCGATTGACCTCGTAGAGCTGCCGGTCGCTCCATTGGAAGCGCGTCGGGCCGACGAACTCGTGGAACATGAAGACACCGCCCGGCTTGAGCGCGCGGGCGATCTGCTCGTAGACATGCTCGAGCGCTGCCACGTGGTGGAGCGACTGTTTCGCCACCACGACGTCATAGCGGTTGGCCGGCAGCGGCTCGGCATCGAGATCGAGAACCTCATAGGTCAGCAGGTGATCGTAGCCGGCCTCGGCGGCGGCGCGCCGCGCATGCTCGATCGAGCCGGCACTGACGTCGTTCGCATCGATCGCTCGCGCCGCGCCCAAATCCAGGAACGCGCGCTCGAGATTGCCGCCGCCGCAGCCGAGGCTCAGCATTCGCTCGACCGGTCGCTCCGGCACCCAGGTGGCGAGGAAATGCTGCAGGTAATAGACGTCAGGATCCCCGGAAAGCCGCGGGCGAAGATGCTCGCGCTCGATCAGCTCAAGATCTAGCCAACCTTGAGGCTGGGCGCTTTCCACGACCTCGACGCGCTCATCCCAATACTCCGCCGCGCGCTCGCGACGAAAGCGGCCAAGCAGCCGATTGCGGATCGCCGCAAGACGCCGTTTCAGCCATGGGAATCGGCTCAGCTCGCGCCGCAGGCGGAAGTCAACGCGCTGAAGGAAGGAGAGCTGAGACATCGGATCGCGGGCAGAACGGTAGGTCGGAAGGGATCGACTCGGGCAACGGCCCAACGCATGCGACCGGCTGGGCCGAACCGGGCTGACATAGTACCGCCATGACCGATCGGCCGGCGTCGACGACGCTTCAGTCGGCACTCGATGAATTCCTCGAGCATCTGCGCTTCGAGCGCGGCTTGTCTCGCCACACGCTGCGCGCCTATCGAGGCGACCTGGATCGCTTCGCATGCCTTGCCGGCGAGCATCTGGGGGTCGAGACGGCGACGCTCGAAGCCGTCGACGCATCGACGGTGCGCGCGTTTGTCGCCTCGCTGGCCGCGCGCGGACTCGCTCGCCGGACGCAAGGGCGGGCGCTGGCAGCGGTTCGCAGCTTCTTTCGCTGGGCGGTCAGCGAGGGACTGCGCGCCGACGATCCTGCCGCAACCGCCCGTGCACCGAAGCTCGAGACGACCCTGCCGCGCCACCTGCGGCCGGGCGAGACCGAGGCTCTGCTCGAAACCGCCACGCGCGACGACGAGTTGGAAGCGCGCGATCGATCGATCGTCGAGCTGCTCTACGCCGCCGGCCTGCGCGTCGGCGAGTTGGCGGCACTCGACTGGAGCGATGTCGACCTGCGAGCGCGGGTCCTGCGCGTTCTTGGCAAGGGCGGCAAGGAGCGGATGGTGCCGTTCGGCCGCGAGGCGGCGCAGGCGCTCTCTGACTGGCGCGCGGAGTGGCGGATGGTGCGCGAGCGCGCCGACGTCCTCGGCGCCGATCGCGACGAGGATCCGATCTTCCTCAACGCACGCGGCGGCCGGCTGACGGCGCGCTCCGTGCGCCGCATTCTCGATCGCCGCGGCGCGGCCGCCGGCTTACCTCCGGGCATCCATCCACACACGTTGCGCCACACCTTCGCCACGCACCTGCTCGAGAATGGTGCCGACCTGCGGGCCATCCAAGAGCTTCTCGGCCACGCCTCCCTTGCTACAACGCAGAAATACACGCATGTCGACATCGAGCGCTTGCTGCGCGTCTATCGAGACAGCCATCCCCGCGCCAAGGGCTGATAGCATCCGCCGCCCCATGCAAGCGATGCGTGCAACGACAGTCCTGCTGGTGCGCCGCGACGGCGTCGCGGTCATGGCGAGTGACGGCCAGGTGACGCTCGGCGACACGGTGATCAAGCGCGGCGCCGGCAAAGTCAAGCGCATCGGCAAAGGCGAAGTGATGGTCGGCTTCGCCGGCTCGGCAGCCGATGGGCTGGCGCTGGTCACGCGCTTCGAGGCCAAGCTCGACGAGTCGCAGGGCAATCTCGAGCGTGCGGTCGTCGAGCTGGCCAAGGATTGGCGCACCGACCGCGTGCTGCGCCAGCTTGAGGCGATGATGCTGATCGCCGGCCCAGACCGGACGTTTCTGATGTCTGGCAACGGCGACCTACTGCAGCCGGATCGCACCGACGGTTCGGAGGCAATCGCTATCGGCTCGGGCTCCAACTACGCCCTCGCGGCGGCCCGCGCTCTTCTGCGCCACACCGACCTGGCGCCGCGTGAAGTGGTTGAGGAAGCGATGCGACTGGCGGCCGAGATCTGCGTGTACACCAACGACCACTTCACGATCGAAGAGCTGGTCGACAAGTCATGAGCGTCGTCTCCACCATCGAAGCCGCGCGCGGACCGGCGCTCGAGACGCTGACCCCTCGCCAGATCGTCGCCGAGCTCGACGCGTTCGTCGTTGGCCAGAAGGCGGCCAAACGAGCCGTCGCCATCGCCCTGCGCAATCGCTGGCGCCGTCAGCAGATCGACGGCCCGATGCAGGAAGAGATCACACCGAAGAATATTCTGATGATCGGGCCGACCGGCGTCGGCAAGACCGAGATCGCGCGCCGGCTGGCCAAGCTGGCGCGGGCCCCCTTTCTCAAGGTCGAGGCATCGAAATTCACCGAGGTGGGCTACGTCGGTCGCGACTGCGAGTCGATGATCCGCGACCTGATGGAGATCTCGATCGCCATGGTCAAGGAGGAGCAGAGGGAGCGGGTGCAGACAACGGCCGCCGAGCGGGCTGAGGATCGCCTGCTCGACCTGCTCCTGCCGCAGCCGACGATGCCCGGCTTCCTCAACACCGAGAAGGCCGATCCGAGCGGCGGCTTCGAGCTGACACGCCAGAAGATGCGCGAGCGCCTGGAAAGCGGCCAGCTCGAAGATCGCCAGGTCGAGATCGAGGTCGATGAAGCGCGCTATCCAACCTTCGAGATGTTCACCCCGCAGGGCGGCATGGAGGAGGTCGGCGTCAATCTCAAAGAGATGATGCCGGGGCTGTTCAATCGCCGTCAGCGGCAGTCGGTCACCGTCGCCGAGGCGCGCGAGCTGCTGCGGCAGCAGGAAGCCGAGAAGCTGATCGATCAGCGACAGGTCGCAGTCGAGGCGCGCGAGCGGGTCGAGCAGGGTGGGCTGATCTTCCTCGATGAGATCGACAAGGTGGCCGTGCGCGAAAGCCATCGCGGCGGCCCCGACGTGTCGCGCGAGGGCGTCCAGCGCGACCTGCTGCCGATCGTCGAGGGCACGACCGTCACCACCAAATACGGTATGGTGAAGACGGATCACATCTTGTTCATCGCCGCTGGCGCGTTTCATCTCGCCAAGCCGTCGGACCTGATTCCCGAGCTGCAAGGCCGGCTGCCGATCCGCGTCGAGCTCGACGCACTCGGCAAAGACGACTTCGTGCGCATCCTGACCGAACCGCAGGCGGCGCTGACCAAGCAGTACACCGCCCTGCTCGCCACTGAGAACGTCGAGCTGAGCTTCGTCGACGACGCGGTCCACGAGTTGGCGCGCCTGGCGGTCGAAGTGAATTCAAAGACCGAGAACATCGGCGCGCGGCGCCTGGCCACGTTGATGGAACGGCTGGTCGAGGAGATCTCGTTCGAGGCTCCCGATCTCACCGCCCGGCCGATCGAGATCGACGCCGCCTACGTCCAACGCGCTCTCGCCGACATCGTCCGCGACGAGGATCTCAGCCGCTATGTGCTCTGAGCCGACCGCCTCCGTCCGCCCGCCTGGTCGGGCGCTCTGTCTCCTCCTGGTGCTCGCCGCCGCCTTCGCGCTCAGCGCCTGCGGCAAGAAGGGACCGCCGCTGCCGCCGCTGCGCAACGTCCCGCTGACCACGGACGATCTCGAGGTCCGCCAGGAAGGCCGCCTGGTCTTGATCGACCTGACCTACCCGACAACGACCATCAGCGGCCTGCCCCTCGACGGCATCGACGGCATTGAGCTGTGGTCATACACGCGTCCGATGCCCTCGCTCGACGATCCGCTTCCGCAACTCGACCGTCGGGAGTTCGAGGCGGCGGCGGAGGAGCTGCTGGTCCTGCGCGGGAGCGAGCTCGAGTCGTCGATCGTCGGCAACAAGGTCCAGCTTCGCATCCCGGTCGAGGAGCTGACCGACGACGACCCATCCGCGACCATTCTGGCCGTGCGCACCGTGAAGGGCGTGGAGCTGTCCGACTTCTCGAATCTACGTGCGGTGATCGCGCGGGAGCCACCCGAGCCACCGACCGGCCTGACGGTCGAAGCGAAGCCTCCGGGCGTGCTTCTGACCTGGGAGGCGGCGGAGGATCCGGCCCGCTTCGACATCTTCCGCCGGCGCTCGTCCGAGCGCGGCTACGGAGCGGCGATCCGGCGTCTCAACGGGGCCGAGCGACGGCTGCTCGATCGCTCCGCGAGCTTTGGCGAGCGCTACATCTACACGGTGCGGGCGGTCGCGGGAACCGAGGAAGCGACGGTCTCGAGCGATCCGGCCGGCGAGGTCGAGATCGAGTACCGCGATCTGTTCGCACCGCCGCTCCCGCGCAACTTCGTGGCGCTCCCGGAGCGCGGCCAGGTGCGCCTCCGCTGGGATCCCTCCGCCGCTCCCGATGTTCTCGGTTACATCCTCCTGCGACGCGATCCGGGTCGCACGGACTTCGCCGCGATCGTCGACGCGCCGATCGAAGCCGAGGAATACCTCGACCGCGGCCTGGGCAGCGGCCTGACGTTTGCCTATCGCATCCAGGCGGTCGACACGAACGGCAACACCAGCGGAGAGAGCCGACCGATCGAGGCGACGGTCCGCTGAGTCGATCCCGGTCGCGCGGACGGCGTTTCGTCAAGCTGTCGGGAGCCGGCAACGACTTCATTGCGGTTCTCGGCGACGACGGGCCACCCCCGACCGCCGGAGAGATCGTCACCGTCTGCCGTCGGCGCCTCTCTTTGGGCGCGGATGGCGTCCTCTATCTCGAGCGCACCGGTGCGACGGCGGCGCGCCTCGCCTATTTCAACGCCGACGGCAGCCGCGGCGACCTCTGCCTGAACGGCAGCCGCTGCGCCGTGCGCCTCGCGGTCGGCCTGGGCTGGATCTCAGCCGAAGAGACCCTGGCACTCTCCACAGACGCCGGCAAGCTGCGGGGCCGCCTGCTGGACGACGAGAGCGCGACGACAACGCTTCCCGACGGCCTGGTCGGAACGCCGCGTCCGCAGATCCTGCAGTTCGACCATCTTGACGCCTGGCCTGGGCCGGCGACGCTCGAAGCGACCTTCGTGATGGTCGGAGTGCCGCATCTCGTGGTCGACCTGGCGGCGCTCGGCGGCAGTGGCGGCGCGCGGGCGCTCCAGGAACTCGAGCTAGCGACCCTTGGACCGACGCTGCGGCATCACGCGGCGCTCGGTCCGGCCGGCGCCAATGTCGACGTGGTGACCCTCGACGAAGGTCGTCTGCACCTGCGCTCATGGGAACGGGGCGTCGAAACCGAGACCCTCGCCTGCGGCACCGGCGCTCTCGCCGCCGTCCGCGCTCTGGCGCCGAGCCGCGCCGTGGTCACCGTGGCCACCGCCGGCGGTCATGAGCTAACCGTCGAGCTCGCCGACGGCGCGGCCTCGACTCACGGTGCTCCAGACGACGAGCGCGTCGCCCGACTGTCGGGCGACGCGCGTTGGGTGGCCGAGGGCGAGCTGGCGGCCGGTGCGTTCGGCGCCGGCCCGCGCAGCGAGCGGATCAGCGGTCTCGGAACTCGATCTTCAGGTTCGACCACATCTTGACCGGCACGCCATCCTTCGAAGCCGGCTGGTAGCGAGCGCGCTTCGCAGCGCTCACCGCCTCGTCGTCGAAACCGTATTTCTGCTCCGGCCCAACCCGCTCGGCGCGAATCACCCGGCCGTTCTCGTCGACCAGCACCCGCACCTCGACCGTCGCGCTGGTCTTGCGGAAGCGGCGCGCCATCTCGGGGTAGCGCGGTTTCGGTGGCACCGTCAACTTCGGGGGCTTGACCCCCGCACCCATCTCGACCAGATCACCGCGGCGCACAGCCTGTTTCGGCAGGAGATCGAGAAGGAGACCCAGGAGATCGAGGCCGAGACGACAATGCCGGTCC
>JBCBCF010000207.1:0-7787 GCA_038530905.1 Acidobacteriota bacterium | reverse complement strand
AACCCAGGCCGGAAAACGCCTCGTTCTGTCCTTGTTCCATGTGTGGAGAGACTCCTGTCGTGATCGGTTCGGGCGCACGCCGCCCACGCAATGAGAATGCTGGGAACCGAGACGTCGGGCAGAGGTGGGGCTGCAGGCGGGACGTCGTTAGAAGCGTCGTCACGAACGCTGGCACGTTCGCGGGCGAAAACTGCTCGGGTCCGACGGCCGGGCGGCGGGGAGCCTGCCCGGCGGGCGCGCACAGCGGCGGCTGAGCCTGAGGACTCGGGCCGCCGATTTTAGGCGCCCGATCCACCCCCTGTCAAATCAGCCGGAGCCCACCGGGCGAGAGCCGCCTCGATCTCCTCACGCGTCGTCGCGTCCGTTTCGTCCTGCAGCGCTTCGTCGAGCGCGCGCCGTGCATCCGCCGAGCCAATGCGGCCCAAAGCCCAAGCGGCGTGGCGCCGCAGCACCGGCTCGGGGTCGGCAAGCGCCCCGCGCAGCGGCGCCACGTAGCGCGGGTCGCCACGGTTGCCCATCGCGACCGCGGCGTTGCGGCGCAGGCCGTCGAGCTTCGGCCGCTTCATCGGACTCTTGGGAAAACGGCGGACGAACTCCTCACGGCCGAGGGCGAGCAGGCCTGCGAGGTCGAGCTCGCGGCGGATCTCAGGCAGGCGCAGGGTGTCCTCGCGAAAGGGCGGCAGCCGGACGTTGAAGGGGCAGACCTCCTGGCAGACGTCGCAGCCGAAGACCCAAGTGCCGACCATCTCGCGCGCCGCCGGCGGCAGGTCGCCTCGATGCTCGATCGTCCAATACGAGATGCAGCGCCGACTATCGAGTCGATACGGCTCGGGCAGAGCACCGGTTGGGCAGGCGTCGAGGCAGCGGGTGCAGCGGCCGCAGAGATCGGCAGCCGGTGGATCCGGCTCGAGATCGAGGGTCAGGAGAAGCTCACCGAGAAGGAACCACGAGCCGAGGCGCCGCGCCAAGAGATTGGTGTGCTTACCCTGCCAACCCAGACCGGCGCGCGCCGCCAGCTCGCGCTCGAGAATCGGTCCGGTATCGACGTACCAGCGCGCGGCAGCGCCGGGAAAGGCTGCGACGATCCGACGCTCGAGGCGCTTGAGCCGACGGGTCATGACGACGTGGTAATCGCGCCCGCGGGCGTAGCGCGCGACGCGCGGCCAGAGATCACCGGTCGGTTCCGGCTCGTCGTCGAGCGGGTGATAGTGCAGCGCCACGCAAAGGGCGGTGCGAGCGCCGTCGAGGAGACAACGCGGATCGTCTCGTGCCTCCAGGCGGCGCTCGATCCACTCCATGCCGGCGTGGTCGCCGCGGGCGATCCAGCGCCGCAGCGCCTCACCCTGCGCGGAAGGCTCGAGACGAGCAACGCCGGCGCGGTGAAATCCCTCTTCGAGCGCCCAGGATTTCAGCAGCTCGGCGCGCGACGATGGCGTCGCGGCGTCGTCAGGCGCGATCGACGCCGGCGGCATCGGCCTCAGAGGGCTGCGGCTCGGCGGGGGCGGGCTCGGACGACGCGGCGGCCGGATCGCGCTGCGGGTCGGACAGCGCTGCCGCGGCGTCCTGCGCTGCCTCGGAGCCCGAATCCTCAGCCTGCGCGGCGGCGCGGCGGATCACACCGACCATGCGCTCGACGATCTCGGCGGGTTTGAGGTCCGAGGTGTCGATCTCGAAATAGCTGTCATCGACCCGCAGCGGCGAGTCGGTGCGCTGCTGATCGCGCTCGTCGCGGCGCAGAATGTCTGTGTGCACGTCATCGAAGGTGCCGCCTTTGCCCGAGGCGACGAGCTCCCGGTGACGCCGTTCGGCACGGACCTCGGCGCGCGCCGTCAGGAAGAACTTATGCGGCGTGTCGGGAAAGACGACCGTACCGATGTCTCTCCCTTCGAGCACGGCGCCGCTGCGCCGAGCGACCTGCCGCTGCAGCTCGACCATGCGTCGCCGAACCACGGAGTGCCTCGACACGCGCGACGCGGCGTCGGCAATCTCGGCGGTCCGAATCTTCTGGTCGACCGGCAGGCCGTCGAGACGCACTTCGACGCCGCCATCGGCGTCCGGACGCAGCTCAAGATCGAGATCCTCAAGCATCCGCTCCACTGCCTCGCCGTCGTCGGAGTCGACCTCCATCTGATGCATCTTGAGCGCCACCGCTCGATACATGGCGCCGGTGTCGAGCACCGGCACCCGCAGCCGCTTGGCGAGCTGACGCGCGACGGTGCTCTTGCCGACCCCCGACGGGCCGTCGATGGCGACGATCAGAGTCGAGCTCATCGGCCTCTCTTGCCTCCTCCACGCCCGCGACCGCGCCGCGGGCCACCGACGCGGCCCTTTCCTTGACTCTCACCAGCCTGACCGCGGGCCGACCGCCCACGGCTTCCAGCACCGCGCGGTTTCGACAGGCCACGGCGACGCCCGGCGGGTGCCCGCAGCTCGCCGGGCCGGGCACCCTCGCGCAAAGCATCCAGCTCCTGCGGCCGCAGATCGCGAAACTCGCCGGGAGCCAGGTGCGGATCAGCCACCGTGCCGATCGCGACCCGGCGCAAACGCTGCACGGGATGTCCGACGCGCTGAAACATGTCGCGGATCTGCCGCGTTCGGCCCTCGCTCAGGCGCACGCGCCACCAGGAGTTCGCCGTGCGCTCGCGAGTGCCCCGCGGGCCGTCGAACGGCTGGATCTCGGCCGGGCGGGTGCGTCTGCCGGCGAGCACGATGCCACGACGCAGCTTGTCGATCACCCGGTCGTCCGGTTCGCCACGCACCTTGACTTCGTAGGTCTTCGGGCAGCCGTGACTCGGATGCGCAACGCGATGCGCCAGGTCACCGTCGTCGGTCAGCAGCAACAGACCCTCACTGTCATAGTCCAGGCGTCCGACCGGTTTGAGACCGCGGCGCGCGCCCGCTGGCAGTAGGTCGAGAACCGTGCGCCGGCCTTCGGGGTCGGAGGTCGTCGACACCACCCCCCGCGGCTTGTTGACGAGAAGATGACGGCGGGCGGCGGGCGGCGTGACCAGCTTGCCGTCGACCTTGACCGCGTCGCGCTCGAGATCCGTTCGATCGCCGACCGAGGCGACCCGACCGTTGACCGTGACGCGGCCTTCGCGGATCATCTCCTCGATCTGCCGCCGGGAGCCGAGTCCGGCGTGCGCCAATGCTTTCTGCAGTCGTTCTTCCTTCACGGCGACGGTGCCTCGGGCGCCGAGTCTTTCGAAGGCGCCTGCGCAGTATGACTCGTTTCGTCGGCCGGCGGCGAGTCGACCACGGCGTCGGAGGATTGCGCCATGCTGTCGCCTTCCGTCCCCTCGTCGCCACGGGCCGGGTCGATCTCGGGCTCCGACGCCGAAGGCAGCGCCTCCGAGGCGGGCTCTAATCCCGACGCGGTCGCCGGCTCCTCGGCCGGGTGCATCGCCTCGGCCGCTTCTGCCTCCTGGCGTTCCAGCTCGATCGCCTCGCGCGCGGCAGCCTCCGCCGTCGCGTCTTCCGCGGCGTCGATCTCGGCGGCCTGGCGGGCGACCTCTTCGTCGCGATCCGGCGCCTCGTCCACCGAAGCCTCGAGATCTCCCGCGAACAACTCCTCGAACTGCTCGAGAGGCGGCAGCTCTTTTAGGCTGCGGAGACCGAAATGCATCAAGAAGTCGCGCGTCGTGGCATAGAGAAAGGGCTTGCCGACGACTTCTTTTCGGCCGGCGATGCGCACCAGCCGCCGCTCGAGGAGTGTCTTGAGAACGCCCGATGAGGCGACACCCCGCAGCTCCTGAATTTCGGGAGCCGTGATCGGCTGACGATAGGCGACGATGGCCAGCGTCTCGAGAGCCGGCATCGAGAGCTTGTTGCTGCCGGAGACCTCGAAGAAGCGACGCAGCCAGGCATGCAAGTCCGGTCGGGTGACGAGACGCAGCCCGCCAGCTACCTCGTCGATCATGAAACCGCGCGTTGGCGCTTGGCGCCAGCGCGCGACGACCGCCGCCAGAGCGCGCTCGGCGTCGTCACGCCGCGACGGACCGAAGATCTCGAGCAGGCGATCGCGCGACACGGGCTCGTTGGAGACAAATAAGACGGCCTCGAGCACGGCCTGCAGTTCCTGCAGATCTTGCGCCCGGGCGTCGGCGGCCGCGAGGCGACTCATGCTTGAAGTGCCTCCAGCTCGGCGTGCGAAACCTCCCGCCCGGTGCGGTAGAGGCGCGTGCCTCCCGCGCCGACGTGAATCCGCAGCAGCTCGAGCTTGATCATCTCGAGCACGGCAAGAAAGGCGGCGATCGCTTCGCGCCGGCCCGACAGCGCGGCCAGGTCGTCGAAGAGATCGAGCGACCGATCGGGCGGCAGCCGAGCCAGCAGCCGCTGAACCTGATCGCGGACGGAATAGCGCTCGCCGCTCATCAAGAGAGGCTCTGGGTGTTCGCTTTCGTAGCGATCGAGCACGCGGTGAAAGGTCTTGAGCAGATCGAAGAGCGAGAGATCGGAGATGTCGATCTCCGGCGCCTCGTCTTTGGCGATCCGGCGCATCTCGTCGCTCGAACGCACCCAGAGACCCCGCCGTACGGCGTCGACCTCGGCGAAGGACTGAGCCGCCTCCTTCAGCTTGCGGTATTCGAGCAGCCGGGCGACCAGATCGGCACGAGGATCCTCATCGACCTCTTCTCCGTCCAGCGTCTTCGGCGTCGGCAGCAGCATCTTCGACTTGAGGTGAACGAGGTAGGCCGCCATGTAGAGAAAATCGCCGGCGATATCGAGATCGAGGCGGTCCATGAGGTCGAGATACTCGTGGAATTGATCGCAGACGACCGCCACGGGGATGTCGACGATCTCGACCTTGTGCAGCCGGATCAGATCCAGGAGGAGATCGAGCGGCCCTTCAAACGCGGGCAGGCGCACGAGCCAAGACGCCGGCAGGGTGCCGGCTCGGGGAAGAACGCTGGCCATGGAAACGAGAAACTCGGGGCGTCGGCCGAGCCGACGGCGGCGCGCGACGACGGCGGCGCGATCAGGAGGCGTGGAAAATGGTCTTGATGAGGCCGAAGCGGACCTCGTCGCCGTTTTTGAACTCGACGGGCACGCCGGTTTCGACGCGCTCGCCGTTGATGAACGTCCCGTTCATCGTGCCGATCTCTTCGCGAATGAAGAATTTGTCGTTGCGACGAAAGATCTTGGCGTGACGACGGCTGATCGAGCGTTGCGAATCGGCTGGCGTCAGATCGATGTCCGGATTGATGCCGGTGACCGGATCGCGTCGGCCGATCGTGGTCTCGCTACCGGCCGCCAAGTGGAATTCGATGCCTGTCTCGTCGTGCACCAGGCGCTCCGAAGCCTTGTCCGGCGCATCGACCGGTTCGGGGCTCGGAATCTCGGGCACGTGACTCTCCTCGGAGCCGAGCGCCCGCCGCAACAGCTCATCGGTGTCGCGCAGCCGCCTCGACAATTTGCGCATCATCCGGACGGCGATCTCCGGGTTTTTGCGCAGCATCTGATCGAAGGTCGCGTAGTTGATGCTCAGGAGCTGCGTGTCGGTCAGAGCGCGCGCCGACGCGGTGCGCGGACGATCCTCGAGAATCGACATCTCACCGAAAAAATCGCCCTGCGACAGAACGGTCAGGCGCTGATCCTCATTCTTGAAATGCTTGAGAATCTCGACCTTGCCGTCCTGGACGATGAACATCTCGGTGCCGAGATCCCCCTCGCGGAAAACATAGTCCTCGGCCGCCACCGCCAAGGAGAAGTTCGCCTTCTTCTTGCTGCTTGTCGACTTGAAGACCGTCTTCACCATCGAGGCGTTTCCTTCGGTTGGGCCGGCACTGTCGCCGCGGCGGCAAATGAAGCGTTCAGGCGCCGACGCCGACCTCGACGAGGCGCAGCTGGCGAGCTGCCGGATCGAATCTGGCCGCCACGCCGAGCGGTAGCGTCGTGTTGGGCGTTGAATGACCCGCCGCGAGGCCGAGGCCGAGCGGCCAGTCGAAGCCCTCCGCCAGCTCGACGATGACATCGTCGCGAGCTACCTGACCGACTCGGCGGTCGGCTTGACGGAGCGCGGCATCCCGTGCTCGCCGCGCGCGCTCGTCAACCGTCGGAGCGTCTTCACCGAGAGCGTGCAGATGTCCAACGACCATGCCTCGAATCGAATTCAGCGTACCCGAGAGCCGCAGGTGGGTCAACATTCGGTCGAGGCGGAAGGGCGGCTCGTGGAGGTCCTCGACGAAGAGCAGAGCACCCTCGAGATCGGCCGCCCACTTCGTTCCGAGCGTCGCGGTCAGCAGGCTCAGACTGCCGCCGAACAGGGTTCCCTCGACCGGCGGCCCAGGCTCGCAGAAGGCCAGCGAGTGCTCGCGACGAGGTCGGCCTGACAGGGCCGCGACAAGGTCGGCGGCCTCCGTTCGGTCGAGTCCGCGCGCCAGATCGGCGGCGACCATCGGGCCATGAAAGGCAGCGAACCCCGCCCGCTCGGGCAATGCGAGCAGGAAGGGCGTCAGGTCGGAATAGCCCACGTAGGGCCGCGGCCGGTTGGCCAACAGCCGCCAGTCGATCCGCTCAATGAGGCGCAGCACGCCCCAGCCGCCGCGGGCGAACAAGATCGCCTCGATGTCGTCGCGAGCCGCCAGCTCGTGGAAGGCCTCGAGCCGCTCGGCATCCGAGCCAGCGAACAGTCCATCGCGCGCGGCCAGGTTGCGGGCCTTGACCGGGCGATAGCCGAGGCGCTCGAGGCCTCGAAGACCGGCGGCCAGCCGTTCGGCCGCCACCGGCCCAGCGAGCGCCGCCACGCCGACCTTGCCACCCGGACGAACCGGCGGTGGCAGCGGGGTCGGATCGATCATGAGGTCGTGGTCAGAGCCAGGGAAGTCGAAAGGGCCGGAGAGAAGCGTAAGCCGGATTCTGTGCCGCGGCGCGAACCGCGGAGACGATCATTCCTCTGGGACCGCCGTTGCCGACGGCCTCGAGCGACCGACCCGGGAGCTGGCCGTCTCGCGACGGGCGGGACAGGCGGCCCGCACCAACCGCTCCCCTATTTGGTCTTGCTTCGCATGGGGTTTGCCGTGCCTCCGACGTCGCCGTCGGAGCGGTGCGCTCTTACCGCACCGTTTCACCCTTACCCGGCGCGAGCCGGGCGGTCTGTTCTCTGCTGCACTTTCCGTCGCGTCGCCGCGCCTCGCCGTTAGCGAGCATGCTGCCTGTCGAAGTCCGGACTTTCCTCCCCGCTCGAAGCGGAGCGATCGTCCGCCGCTCTCCGACAGGGTCAGTCTAGCCGACCGCGTCTAGCCGACCGCGTCTAGCCGACCGCGTCCGGTTCACTGCCGACGGCGCGACAGGATGTCTCGCAGGCCAGAACGCGCAGTGTTGCTGGTCGCCGCCTTCGCGGAACCGCCCAGACGCGCGACGGCCTCCTCAGCGGTCGCATGCCCCGGCACCTGGCGCAGCACCTCGCGGTAGGCGACGACGGCTTCTTTGATGCGCTCTTCTTGCTCCAGAACCTTGGCGAGAGCGAGGTGCAGGGTCGACGTGTCGCCCTCGCTCATCTCGATCGCCTGGCGGTAGCTGCGCACCGCGTGCCGGCGCCACCTCGGATTCTTAGCCTGCGCCTGCGCGAGAAGCGTGAAATTGCGCACCCGCGGATCGAGACGGGCCGCTTCCTTGAGCATCTCGGCAGCGGTCCAATAGTCCATCTGAGAGAGCGCCTCGGTGCCGCGCAGATAGTGCTCATGCGCCACCTTGAGCTTCTCGTCACGCCGCTGCTCCTCCGCGGCGCTCGCCGGCCGTGGACGCTCGCCGGCGGTGCAGCACGAGGCCGCCGGCCAAGCCGAGCG
>JBCBCF010000206.1:0-7837 GCA_038530905.1 Acidobacteriota bacterium | reverse complement strand
GCCGGGCCAAACGCCAGCCAGCCGAGAGCGAGCGGGGTCAGGAGCCAGGTCTCGAGCGCGAGGCCTTCGTCCGCCGTGGCATCGACCGTCTTGCGCAGCAGACCGTATATCCCGAAGCTGCCGGCCAGCACCAGCGAGACCCACGGCAAATGGCCGACGCGGGCGGTCAAAAGAATCACGCCGATGGCTGCCAGCGCCACCGACAGCCATTGGAGAGGGCGCAGCCGTTCGCCGAGCACGAGCATGCCGAGCAGCACCGCGACGAGCGGATTGATGAAGTAGCCGAGACTGGCCTCGAGAATCCTGGCGTTGGCCACCGACCAGATGTAAACGAACCAGTTGATGCCGATGAAGACCGTCGACGCCGCGAGCGTGGCCAGCGTGCGGGGTCGTCCGAGTCGCCCGGCGAGGCCGCGCAGGCGACCTTGCCAGCCGAGCCAGACGAGGAGCAAGAGAGCGCTCCAGACGATGCGATGTGCCAGCAGGCGATCCGGCTCGAGCGCCTGGATCTGTTTCCAATAGATCGGGGAGAGTCCCCAGACCGTGAACGCGGCGAGGGCATAGAGGAAGCCGCGGGTGCGCTCGCGCGCCGAATCGGTCGATGGAGGAGTCAAGGCAGACCTCGGACGGGGACAGGCGCCCGTCGGCGCGAGACGCCGCGCAACGAAAAAACGACGCGCCCGGAGGCGCGTCGTTTCCGAAGCGCGGACGGGGTCCGCGTCAAGGGCAGGTGGCGAACGCGGCGGTGTCCGTGATCGCCGGCGCCGAGACGCCGAGCGGATTCTCGTACACCCGCGTCACGTTGCGCAACGTGTCGGTGACCGTCAGGGTGAACTCGACGTCGGTGGTGGCCGCCGAGAACACCCAATAGTGCTGGTTGAGACCGCAGCCGTCGAGCACCTTGACGAGCAGCTCCCAATTGTCCTCGTCGAAGAAGTAGAAGAGTCCGCTGTCGGAGCTTTGCGTCACGATCCGGCCGCCGCCGTCCTCGCCCGCAAAGTCGAGCCAGTCGACGCTGACCTCGAACCGGTTGTTGCGCAGCTCGAGGACATCGCCGACCGGCGGCGTCCCGCCGCCCGAGCCGGGGTCATCGGCACCATCGAGGAAGAGCTGGCCGGTGCCCGCCTTGTCGAGCCAGTTGGAAAGACGCGAGGACGGAGTGCCGTTGCCGTTCCAATGGCGCGACATCTTTCCGTACCAATCTTCGTCGTTGTTGCCGCAGGCGGCGCGACCGCCGGTCAACGTGCCGACGCAGCGGCGGGTGGTGCTGTCGAAGATGCAGGAACCCGAGGAGCCAGGCTCGGTCGTTCCGAGGTCCCAATCGTTCACCCGCCAGTGGGTCTCGTCGGCGATGTCGAGTAGGTCGAGGCTGTCGAGCGCGTCGTCCTCGAAGCTGATGGCCTTCTCGTCGCCGCTTGGGTGGTGCACGCCGACGACGCTCTCCGGGCGCAGGCCCCGCGCGTCCCAGCCGGCGAAATAGGCGTTGTAGGAGGCCGGCGGCGCCTGCGACAGCTGCAGCAGGGTGAAGTCCGAGTTCGTGAACGCGGATAGCCACTGCGAACCGATGAGGTTCTGCGCAAGCGACCCGTTGGACAGCGCGCCGCAAGTTGGCGACTCGAAATTCCAATAGGTGACGAGGCTCGAGGCGTTGGCCGGCGAAATGCCGCAGTGATCCGCGGTCAGGAAGTATGGCGTGGCGTCGAGCGCGGTGTTGTTCATCAACGTGCCGGTGCAGAACAGGAAGCCGCCCAGCGAATATGCGGCGACAGAGCGGACCTGCTCGCGGTAGGGATCGGCGGCGGAGCAGACGACGTCGATATTGCACGTGCCCTGCTTGGTCGTCGGATCTTCTCCGAAGAATCGATAGCCGTGGTTGAGCGCGGCGATCTCAAGAGCCGCCTGCTCCGGCTCGAGACCGGGCGGCAGGTGCAGCTCCAGCACCGCCACGTCGCCAAGCACCATCGGGGTCCACAGCACGCCGTCGTCTTGCACCGCCGAGGCGTCGTACGGGCCCTGCATGGTGGCGCCGCTCTCGGAGTGCAGCCAAAGTCGCGCACCGACGGGCAGCACGACACTCGACAGCTTGAGATTGAGCGTCAGAGCGCCGGGTGAGGCCAAGCGCAGCCGCCACAGCGACGAACCGTCGGCCAACTCTTCCCAGGTGCCAGCGTCGGCGAGCGATGCGTCGACGGCGAGCGGCGCAGCGAAGCGTTGGGGCCCGGGCCGTCTGGGATCGGCTTCGCGCCGTGCGTCGTCAACGCGCAGGGCGGCGATGTCGACCGCTGGTGCCATGCGGACATCGACCTGATCGAGCGGGGTGACGCTCTTGAGGCGGCTCGTCGGCGGTTCGCCCGCCACGGCCGGCGCCACAACAAGCACGACGGCAAGAAGCGCCGCGGCGACGGCCTGCAATGGCATCGAGATCGCGCGAAGACGGGAGGAGTTGATCGAGGTTGTCATGGCGTCTCCCAGAGAGCAGGCGGTGCTTTGGCCCCGCGGTCGGGGGTCGGCGGTCGAGCGTCGAGGGGTGGATCTCGCCGGCGCAGCGCGTGGCGTTCCGCCCTCGCAAACGCAATCGAGCTCCTTGGCGGGCCACCGGCGGCCTGCCGTAGATTTTGTCATCGAAGCATATCGCGTCGTCAGGCTGGATCTCGTCTCGCGCGCGAGAGTCGCCGTCGGATGCCGAGAGCGAGCCAGACGATCGCCGCCAGGCCGGCAACGATTCCCAAGCCACGCACCGCGTCGCGGTAGCCCATGAAGAGCACCTCGAGCGAGCCGCCCGACGTGCGCCCGATCGCCGCCAAGAGGGCCACGAAAAGGATGTTGGAGAGGGTGCTCCAGGCAATCGAGGCGCCGGCCCGCAAGCCCACGGCGCCCGCGACGTAGTGCATCACGTTGCGCGCGCCCGGTAGGAATCGATTGAGCGCCATCACCGGCTCGCCCCGCCGCTGCAGCAGATCCTCCACCCGCTCGAGCCAGCGCGCCAGCCGAGGGCGCCGCGCCAGCCGGCTGAGGATGCGGTCGCCATAGCGACGTCCGAGCCGGAACGCTGTCCAGGCGCCGAGCACACTGCCGACGATCGCCGCCACGACCATGGTCGCGAGCAGCTGGTCACCCTCGCGCGCGGCCAAGAAAAACGCCAGGAGCATTGCCGTATCGGCCGGTGCGGGCGGGAACACGTGCTCGGTGTAGCCGCAGACGAAGACCAGCACCGGCCACGCGAGCGGCGGCACGGTCGCGATCCAGGCGAGGAGGTCTTGGAGAATCGACATCGGCTTGGAAGATGGCGGCGGTAGGAGGGGCGGCGCGGTGCGCCGGGCGGCGATCATGTCATCGCCTCTCGAGACGAAGCATCACTCTGTGCCGCGGTGCGGCATTCGATGTGATAGGACAGTCGACGTGTTGGTTCACGAGCAAGATCCGTTCGATTCGAGGCCGCGCGAAGACGTCGCGGCGGCAGCCGGGACACCCGGCGCCGCCGAGGTCGACCTCGACGACTCGGCGCGGGGTGATCGTGGGCCTGAGCGGCAGAAACGCCACCGTGGGCGGTACCTTCGGCTGCTGCGCTTCTTCTTAGGCCTCTTCGTCCACGTCGTGGTCCGCGACATCGCCGGTCCGCGTCTCGGTCTGCGCTTCCTGCGCGGCGATCCACACGCCCGCTGGGTCGGCTTGGCGCGCCGCTACCGCCTGATGGCGGTGCGCATGGGCGGCGTGTTGATCAAGCTTGGGCAGTATTTGTCGACCCGTGTCGATGTCCTGCCGCTGGACGTCACCTCGGAACTGGCCGGCCTGCAGGACGAGGTTCCTGCCGAACCCTTCGACGTCATCCGGCGGCAGATCGAGGACGAGCTCGGTCGGCCGCTCGACGAGATCTTCAGCACGTTCCTCGAGCGTCCGCTCGGCGCGGCCTCGTTCGCTCAGGTGCACGAAGCGCAGCTGCCGGGCGGACGGCCGGTGGTGGTCAAGGTGCTGCGCCCGGGCATCGAGGCGATCGTCGAGACCGACCTTGCCGCCCTCGAGCGGTTTCTCGGCTGGGTGTCCCTGCTGCCGGCTGTGCGTCGGCGGGTCGACCTCGACTGGCTGACTGACGAGTTCGCCGCCACGACGCGCCGCGAGCTCGACCTGCTCGCCGAAGGGCATCACGCCGAGCGCTTTGCGCGCAACTTCGCAGATCGCGGCGATGTGCACGTACCCGAAATCGAGTGGCGCACCTCCAGCCGTCGGGTGCTGACCGAGGAGAACGTCGCTTACATCAAGGTCACGGATCTCGATGCGCTGCGGGCCAATGGCATCGACCCGCGCGAGGTGGCCAAGAAGCTCTATGGCGTCTACATGGAGCAGATCTTCGAGCATCACTTCGTGCATGCCGACCCACATCCGGGCAATGTTTTCGTGCGGCCGCTGGTGCGCGATCCGTCGTTCGCCGCCGAGATGGTCGGGCGCGTTGCCGAGGTGTCGAGCGCGCTGCATCTGGATGAAGCGGCCGCCGCGGTCGGCCTCGAGGACGCCGTCCCGTCGGCCAGTGGGCCGCCCTTCCAGATCCTCTTCATCGATTTCGGCATGGTGGCGGAGATTCCGCCCCGCCTACGTCAGGCGCTGCGCACCTACCTGGTGGGGATCGCCCAGCGTGATCCGGCCCGCGTCATCCAGGCGCTGCGAGATGCGGGCTCACTGCTGCCCGGTGCGGATCTCGCCGAGCTCGAGGAGGCAGTCGAAACCGTCTTCGATCGGTTTTGGGGGATCGACATGTCGCAGCTTTCGGGCGTCGCGATGGGCGAGGCGACGGCTCTGTGGAAGCAGTTCGGCGACCTCGTGCGGGAGACGCCGATCCAGGTGCAGGTGGACCTCATGTTCGCCGTGCGCGCGATCGAGTTGTTGACCGGCATCACCTCGACGCTCGATCCCGAATTCAATCCGTGGGCGCAGACGGTTCCGTATGCCCGACGCCTGGCGCTCGATCGTGCCACCGACTGGCGGATGCATTCGCTCGAAGCGGCTCGTCAGCTCACCGCGGCGGCCCGGCTGCCGGCCCGGCTGGACCACGCCGCCGGCCTTCTTCAGCGCGGTCGCCTGACCGTGCGGTCGGCGCCGTCTCCGGAGCTGCGCCGTCGGATCGATCGTCTGGACCGCTCGGTCGATCGCGTGGGGCAGTCGGTCTTCCATGGTGCGCTGCTGGTCGCGGGTGCCCTGCTCGGCGCCGACGAGACGCTCGGCGTGGCGATGATGGCGGGCGGGCTGGGGCTCTTTCTCGTGTCGCGAGTCCGTCGCCGCTAGGCGAAGTCAGGAAACCCTCGACGCGCCGTCGGCTCGGCGATAAGCTGGCACGGCCCATCGAGAGTCGGCTGCGCCCGACGTCTCGAGAACAGTTCGAGCCTTTCTTCGGAGCCTTCTCATGACCGACTGGCTGAGAACCGATGTGCCTTGGTTCGGCGTCGACATCTTTCCGGGCGATCCGGACGAGATCGAGTCGACGGAGCCGGCCCACGGTGCGCCGCCCGCCGACACCGACGACGTCGACAGCGCCGTCGGTCCGACCGTCAGCTGACGATCACCCCCGCGCTCGTGCGGCGAGAGCCTCCTCGACCTGCGGCAGGTCGAGGACGATCGTCGCGTCTCCTCGGTTGATCGACGCCTGTGGATCGAACTCGACGTCTCGCACGACACGGCGAAACACTTCCTTGAGCGCGCGCGCGCCGAGGCGCTGGTTGCGTGACGCTTCGGTGGCGACACGGCGGACGGCTTTCTTCGACAGCAGAAGCTCGACGCCGCGACTCTTGAAGTAGGCGCGGGTCTGGTGAAATCCAGAGTCCGGAGAGCCGAGGAAGATCCGCTCCAGCTCCTCGACCGTGAGGTCGGCGAGCAGCACCACTGCGTCGAACCGCGAGAGGAACTGCGGGCTTAATCCGTAATCGAAGAGATCCTCGTTGCGCAACCAGTCGCGCATGCGGAAGACCAGCCGCTCCACGACGTCGCCGTTCTCGACCACGGTCGTCGGCTTGAGCGCCCCGCGATCCTGTCCGACGGTCACGCGATCGTAGACCGCGTCGTAAAGGCCCTCGAAGGCACCGGCACAGACGAAGAGCAAGCCGCTCGAGTCGATCCGTCGCAGCCCGCCGCCGGCCCAGCGCGGCAGCGTCACCGGCACCGCTTCGTTCTCCATCACGGTCAAGAGCGCTTCCTGTGCGCGAATGCCGGCCGGGTTCGGCTGATCACCGACGTGCGAGCGGATCTTGTCGACCTCGTCGACAAAGACGATGCCGCGACGCGCCTGGTCGATCACCGCTTCGACATCGGCGTCGGCCCCGAGCTGCTGGCGGGCGACGTCGAGCAGGCGCATGAAGATCGCCTCGCCTGGTCTGCCGCGTTCGGCGTCCTCGCCGAGAACGTTGGCGTGCATTCGCGCCGCTGTCGAGCGCAGGGCGAGATGTGGCCGCTCCTCGAGATAGCGCTCGACGGCGCGCATCAAGGTCGTCTTGCCGGTGCCCGAAGAGCCGATGAGGAGCAGGTTGCCGACCGCCAGACCGGCCAGCTTCTTCGACAAGGCGATCGCCATCTCGCGCACGGCGTCCTGCTGGCCGATGACGCGTGCCGACAGCGCCTCGGCAATCTCCTGGGGGGACGGCGTCGCCGAGGTCGCGGCAGTCTGTGGCGCAGGGTCGGACATCGTGGAAGTCTACCGTCGTCGTTCGGGCGGCGCGTTGGGACGCGATCGCCGATCGCTCGTGATTTAATCCCGCCGGTCACGATGCGCGCTTTCTCGCCCCTTTCCCTCGTCGCCCTCTTCGCCGTCTCGATCGCCCTTTTCGTGGCGGTGCCGAGCGGTGCGCAGAACGGTGGGACGGCCGCGGGCGGTTCGTTGGCAGAAGCGCGCCGGGCGATCGACGCCGGGGATCCGGCTCGCGCGCTGGCGCTGCTCGGCGACGTCCGCGAAGCGCCCGAGCGGCAGATGCTGCGCGGCATCGCCCGCATCATGCTCGGCGAGCTGCGCGACGGCGCGAGGGATCTCGAGCGGGCGGTGGATCGCGATCCGGCGCTGCGTGAGGGCTGGATGAATCTCGCGGCTCTCGAGATTGCCGAGCGTGACTATGAGACAGCGCGTACGATGCTCGAGAAGGCGGTGGCTCTCGATCCGCAAGCGGCGGACGGCCACCTGAATCTCGGGGCGGTGCTCGTGCTGCTCGGCCGGCGCGGAGAGGCGTCGGGCCATTTCGACCGCTACCTCGAGCTCGCCGAACCATCGGCAGAGTCGTTCTATTTGGTGGCGGCGAATTACGCTCTCGCCGGCGCCGAACATCTAGCGATCAAACACCTGCGGTCGGCCATCGGTCTCGACGAGCGGGTGCGCCTCCAGGCGCGACGCGACGACCGCTTCTTGACGCTCGACAGCCTCGAATATCGCGAGCTGCTGTCAACCGATGCCTGGCAGCCGCCGGCCGGCTCGCGCACCGCCGCCGCGGCCTTTCGCGCGCCGTACGACAAGGCGGACGAGCGTCTGCTCTTCGCCACGCTCGACGCGTTGCGCCAGGCCGGGCTGCCGTATGACGGCGAGGTCGAGGCGACGCTGCGCTGGGCGCTTGTCTGGGGCGAGGGCGGTCTGCGGGTGAAGGTGCACAACCAAGATGATGGCACCGGCGTCGTCCGGCTCTCAGCGCCGCCTGAATTCGCCGCGCCCGAGACCTGGCAGCGCACGACCCGAGCGATCTTCTCAGTCATCCACGAGCGGCTTCGCTCGATGCCGGCGCGCGACGCGTCGATCGCACCGCGCTCGGGGCCGGTCGGTGGAGGCGGACGATGACCGAACCGAATCGGCCCGATCCGGAGCTCGACGATCCAGGCC
>JBCBCF010000205.1:0-7865 GCA_038530905.1 Acidobacteriota bacterium | reverse complement strand
GTTCTTGCCAGCACGCGTCACTCTCTCTAAGTCATTGAAAATATTGATCTTGCTCGTTTCTCTGGGCGACGCGCTGGTTTCTCGACGTCAAAGGATTGAGCGCTCGACAGGCAATCGACTCCATCGCGCCCGGCTTGCCAAGGCCGAGGGTTTGTCAAAAGAACGAGACGGGGGCAGAATCCGTGGCGCCGACCGATCAAGAAGGACGCGATGGAGCCCGAGACTCAACCAACGAAGCGCCATTGGGCGCGTGAATACTTCGAAGCGCTGCTGATCGCCGGGATTTTTCTTGGCTTCAGCAACACCTTCGTGGTGAAGACGTTCTTCATCCCCAGCGGCTCGATGGAGCAGACGCTGCTGATCGGCGACCATCTGTTCGTCAATCGCTTTGTCTACGGCGCCTCGCCCGGCGAGCTCGAGAAGACGCTGCTGCCGATGCGAGATCTGGCGCGCGGAGACGTGGTGATCTTCCGGTCGCCCCAAGATCCGCGCACGGATCTCGTCAAGCGCTGCATCGGTCTGCCGGGAGACCGCGTCGAGATTCGGCGCAAGGTTCTCTATCTCAACGGCGAACCGGTGGACGACGCGGGATTCGCTCAGCGGCTCGACTCCACGGTCTATCCACCTAGACCGTCGCCGCTCATCAGCTCGAGTCAGCGGCGGCGAGACAATCTGCCGCCTTTCGAGGTTCCCGAGGGCCACTTCTTCTTCCTCGGAGACAACCGCGACCACTCCTACGACTCGCGGTACTGGGGGCCGGTGCCGCAGCGCTACATCAAGGGCCGGGCGGTGGTCGTCTATTGGTCCTACGGCGGTGAGTCGGCGGTCGGAGTCGCAGAAAGCGCGACAGCGCAGCTCGAGCGCGCCGTTCGCACCGCCGGCGGTTTGCTAACCCGCACGCGCTGGGACCGTAGCTTTCACATCGTGCGCTGAACCGATGGGCTCGCAAGCAGCGGGTACAATCAGCGGCGACGATTTCGACCGATCGCGCGACGCACGGGGCGCGCAAGAAAGGACATCCCATGAGGCGCTACACGCGAGGCGAGGGCAAGGCCGGCTGCATCTTTTATCTGGCGATCCTGTTCATCGGGGTCTTCTTGGCCTACCGATTCGTGCCACCCAAGATCGCGCACGCCCAGCTCAAGGACTACGCGGAGGAGATCTCCATCCACAATCCGCGCAAGGACGCGAAGTGGTTCAAGAAGCAGATCTTGAATCGAGCCCGCGACCTGGACGTGCCACTCGACGCCAAGGGCATCGAGATCGAGAAGCAGGGCATCAAGCGCATCAAGATCCGAGTGACCTATGTGCGGGTGCTCGACCTGGTCGTGACGGACTTTGAGATGAAGCAGGAGTTCTTCGTCGACCGCGACCTCTTCATCGTCTGAGGCCACACGCCCGGTGGGTCACCGCGGCGAGCGCGACACGCTGAAGGAGGAGGCACCCGCGCGGCCGGCGGGTGCACCAAGGTCCCGGTCGATGGGTGGCGGCTCGCGGCGGTCCGTGGAGCCGCGTTCGCACGGCAGCGTCGCGCTGACGGCGCTTCTCGGCGGCGTGCCCGGCATGCTGGCCGGCATTCACGTCGCCGCCCTCCTCTTCTTTCTCAATCCTCGTCTGCCGTTCGCTCCGCGCCCCTTCCTCGAGGCGGCGATCTATTTCGTTGCGGTGCTTGGCGCGGTCAGCGCGGTGGCGGTCTACCCCTTCACCCGTGGGCGCGTCGAGCAGCTTCGGCGCTGGCTGCCTGTCGCCCTGACCGTCGTTCTGACGGTAGACGCGGTCGCCTATTGGTCGAACGCGTACTACTTTGGCTTGTTTCTGCCGGCCGGCATCGTCTCGAGGCTCCTCAAGGCCGCGATCTGGCTCAGTCTCGGCGCGCTGATCTGTTTCTACACAGTCTGGGTCCATCGACTGCAGCGCCGGCCGTATGGCGTCCGCAGCCTGGCGCTCTTCCTGATCTTGAGCTCTGCTTCGATTTATGTCGTGCTGGAGCGCCGCGACGCGTTTCGACCGCGACCGAGCCCGGAACCGCGCGCCGGAACCTTTGCGGGGGCGGGGCGCCAAACGCTGGCGGTGGTCGGGATCGACGCGGCGACGCTCGACGCGGTGCTGCCTCTCGCGGAGCGCGGACAGCTGCCGTTTCTCGATCAGCTGCGCCAGCGCGGCGCGGTAGTCCGCCTCGAAACGCTCAAGCCACCGCGCCGGGCGCCGTTGTGGACAACGCTCGCCACCGGCCGCCATCCAGAAGCGCACGGCATCCGTGCCGATTCGGTCTACGACGCGCCCTATCTCGACGACGATCAGCTCCTGCGACTCTTGCCGGTCGGGGTGCGCTTCGAGACCTGGGGGGCGCGCGGCGTGGTCCGCCCGATCGACGCGCGGGACCTCGAATCGCTGCAGCTCTGGCGCATCCTCGGCCAGCTCGGTTGGTCGACCGCGACGATCGGCTGGCCCGTGACCTCCCCGATCGCGACGGACGATCGCGCGGCGGAACACCTGCTGGTGGCCGACCGCTTCTTCGGTGGCTTCCTCGACGCCGTGACGCCCCAGGCCTTCGGCCAGCGGGCTCAACTGTTCCGGCCGCCGGCGGACGACATCTTGGACTTCGCCGCCGGCCGCTTCGGCCGGCGGCCCAACGGAATCGTGCTGGAGTCGCTGGCCGACGACCGCTGGCGCCAGGATCTCTCGCTTTATCTGCTCGAACGCGAGCAGCCTCCTGAGGCGATCTTCGTGGCGCTGCCTGGCCTACGCGACATCGCGGCCTCGTCGTATGGAGGCTATACGGCGGTCCAGCTGCGTGGGCTGGGTGGTGAGGAGGCCGTCGCCGCGAGTCGGCGGGTGACCGCCTACTACTCGTTCCTCGACGCCTACCTGGCTCGGCTTTGGGAGGCGATGCCGCCGCCTCGCCTGCTTGCAGTGCTCTCGCCGCACGGCGCAGCGGCACCTAGCGCGCTCGGCGGCCTCCTGGAGACCGAAGCGACGGAAGGCACATTCCGCGGACAGCCCGACGGCATGTTCCTCCTGCTCGCGGAAGACGGCCTCGCCGAAGGGATCGGCGTGCAGTCGGCAACGCTCGTCGACGTAGTGCCGACGTTGCTCTACGCTCTCGGTCTGCCAACGGCACGCGATCTCGACGGCGCCGTCATGACGGACCTTTTCGATCGGGCGTTTCTGGCGCGCCGGCCGCTGGTCTTCGTGCCGTCGTTCGACAACTTTCGACGCCCGACCGGAAGCCTGCACGAGAGCGTGGCGGACCCTGTCAGGCGCCAGCCGAACGCGCCGTCGGCCGGCTCAGGCCTCGACGGCCTTCGGCCCGACGGCTAACGAGGCCACCGCCGCCCCGCTCGTCGCCGAGTCGCTCTGCGACGCCACCGCCTCGCGTCCTTCGGCGCCCATCGACGACGTGCCCTGGAAGTAGGCGCCGCTCTCGATGATCAAGGTCGGCGCGTGCAGGTCAGCGGTGACACGGCCGGTCGACGTGATCTCGAGCCGCTCGGCGGCGCGCAGGGTTCCCTGCACGGTCCCCGACACGAAGACTCTCCGCACATCGATTTCGCCGTCCACTTCGCCTTTCTCGCCGATGACGAGGTCACCCTCGCTGCTGATCTTGCCGGTCAACTTGCCGTCGATTCGGAACGTATCCTCGAAATGCAGCTCACCTCGGATGTGGCTGCCGGCATCGAGAAATCCGTTCAGCTCGCCTTGGGACGCCGTGCGCTTGAGCATGCTCACTCTCCGCTCATCAGGTGGTCGTAGAGCCGGATCAGCTCGTCTTCGGAATGGAAGTGGATTCGGACGGTCCCGCCGCGCCGCTTGCGGACGATCTCGACTCGCGTCTGCAGCGCGCTCGAAAGTTTTTCCACCGCGTCGCGCGTGTGCACATCCGTTTCTTGGCCCGCGGTCTTCACTCTTGGCGGCCGCTGTGCCGCAGAGGCAAGCGCCTCCAGCTCGCGGGCTGTCAGGTTTTCCCGCGATGCGCGTTCGGCAACTTCGATCTGCTGGTCGGGATCGAGCGCCAAGATCGGGCGCGCTTGCCCGGCGGTCAGGCGGCCTTCACGCATCAGATCTTGAACCTCGGCGGGCAAGCGCAGAAGCCGCAGCACGTTGGTGATCGTGGTGCGTCCCTTGCCGACCCGACGGGCGATCTCCTCCTGGGACAGCTCGAACTTCTCACCCAGAATCCGATAGGCCTCAGCCTCTTCGATCGGGTTGAGGTCGGCCCTCTGGATATTCTCGACCAGCGCCATCTCGAGGAGCTGCTGGTCGTCGGCGACTTCTCGCACGACGACCGGCACGCGCTCGAGCCCGGCACGGCGCGAGGCGCGCCATCTCCGCTCTCCCGCGACGATCGTGTAGCGACCGTCCGCCGCTGGAGTCACAACGATCGGTTGCACGACGCCCTGCTGACGGATCGACTCGGCCAGCTCTTCGAGACCGCTCTCGTCGAACTGGCTGCGCGGCTGAAAGCGATTGGGCTCGAGACGGTCGATCCCGATCTCGCTCGGCGCCAGCGTCGGCGAGCTGGCCACGACGGCCGGCTCATCGCCGAGAAGCGCCCCGAGACCGCGTCCAAGGCCTTTGCGTTTCGGACTCTTGGTCATGCCTCGTCCCGGGTCGCCTCGCGCGCCAAGAACTCGCGAGCAACGGCCAGATAGGCCTCGGCTCCGCGGCTCTTGATGTCGTATTGGAGGATCGGCAATCCGTGGCTTGGTGCTTCCGCCAGACGAACGTTGCGTGGAACGAATGTGTCGAAGACTCGCGCTCCGAAGTAGCGACGAATCTCAGCGGCGACCTCCTGGGAGAGATTGGTGCGCTCATCGACCATGGTCAGAAGAATGCCTCCGATCTCGAGCGCTGGATTGAGTCGCGCCTGCACCCGCCGCACCGTGGCAACCAGCTCGCTGATCCCTTCGAGCGCAAAATACTCACTTTGCACCGGCACCAGAAGACGCGTCGCGGCGGTGAGTGCATTGACTGTCAAGTGGCCAAGCGACGGCGGACAGTCGAGGAACATCACGTCGAAGCGATCGACGATTGGCGCCAACCGCTCGCCGAGTCGTCGCTCCCACCCGTCGGTCCCGACCAGCTCGACCTCCAAACCAACAAGCTCTCGGTCGGTCGGCAGCACCGACAGGCCCGGAAAGTCGGTGGCCTGCACTGCGTCGGCCGCCGGCGCCTGCTCGGTCAAGACGTGGTAGAGGTGCGGCGGTTCGGCCGACAGACCGAGCCCTCGCGTCGCGTTGCCCTGCGGATCACAATCGACCAGGAGCACGCGCTGCTCAAGCGCGCCGAGAGCTGCTGACAAGCTGATCGCGGTGGTCGTCTTGGCGACGCCGCCCTTCTGATTGGCAATTGCGACGATGGTGGCCATGAGGAGCGGTGCTGAAATGCGTCAGAGAAGCGGTGCTGCGACCTGCCGGCTCTCATCGTCGGGCGCTGGCGTCCCGAGCCCTGGCATCGAGCGAGCCTAGAGCGCTGGAACGCGCGACATCTGACCTGCGCCGGCTTGGTACTCGACGGATCTCGAGAATCTGTCGATGGTCACTGCCCGCGAGCCGAACACGGCGGCGGGTCTCGACCGAAGGCGGCAGCTCCGGCTCAGACCGGCCGGACCACAAGAGAAGACGCAGATCGGGATGTCGATCGAAGAGCTCGCGGATGAGGCTCGGCGCTAGAGCGAGCGCGCGCACGGTCACGATGTCGATGTTGGTGGGAAGGCCTCGAACGCCCGAGAGCGGCGTTTCGACTCTAGCATCGAGGATCGAGCACGACAATCGCGCAGCCCGCAGCGCCGCCCGCAAAAAGGCGACCTTGCGCTGTCGCGGCTCGACCAGGACCACAGAGGCTTCGATCTTCTCCCACCCGACGCGCTCGCTCCGCTGCTCCCGCTCGATCTCCTCGACGCCTCCCAGCAGCGCCGCGCCCCCATGCGCTCTCCCCTCCGCCTGTGCGGCCAGCGCGGCCGCAAGGACGAAGCCGGGAAAGCCGCCTCCGGTGCCGAGATCGACGAGGGACGAAGCAGCCTCCGGCTGACCGCGGGGCGCCACCGCGGCGCCAGCCGCCGAATGATTCGGCAAGTCGTCGGCCGACGAGAGCAGCAGCGGCCAGGCGGCCAACGACTCGAGATAGTGACGCCGAACCAGCTCGTGCGCAGTGCCCGGCCCGACCAGGGAAAGGCGTGGATTCCACCGCGCGAGCTCCCCAGCATGCGCTTCGAGGCGCTCAAGAAGCGTGGCCTCTCCGGCGTGGAGATCCGGATGGGCTTCAAGCACGCCCAGAAGACCGTCGCGAAGTTCTTGTCGGGTAAGACGAGGGAGGCGGCTGCCCATGAGGAGACCGGCTGGCTTGACGCGGCTGGATGAACTCGGCTGGCTTAACGCGGCTGGCTTGACGTGGCTGGCTTGACGCGGCTGGATGAACTCGGCTGGCCTGAAAGGGTGACGGTCCCGGAGAGCTAGCCGCTCCGAAGAGCTAGATGTTCTGAAGTGCTAGGTGTTCTGAAGAGCCGGCCGCACTGAGTGTTGGATCGAGAAGCGTGACGCTGCGCCGTTCTTGTCCGCGGGCGATGACCCAAGCGGATGTGCAGCGTCTCATGGATCCGATCGGACGGCCCCTGACGGACTGTGATCTGCGCGGCTCGGCGGCGAGGCCCAGCTCTGCGCTGCTCGGCGGCGAGGCCCAGCTCTCCGCGGCACGGCGGTGAGGCCCAGCTCTCCGCGGCACGGCTGAGTCTAAAGCTCATCGCCGGCCGGTGCCCCTCTCGCTCAAAGGATGTTTCACGTGAAACGGCCCCGCGTCGTTATGCGACACGGGGCCGTCGTCTTAAGGCGCACCGAGAGGGTCGTATGCAGCCGGATCTTCTCTACAGGCCGCGCTGATGGCTCGCCGGGGCGCGAAGCCGACCGATTCGAAGCCAGCGATCAGCGGTCATCCTCGTCGTCGAAGTCCTCGCCCTCGTCATCCTCGTCGTCGTCGTCGTCGTCGTCGAGGTCATCATCATCTTCCTCGTCGTCCTCGTCGTCGTCGTCCTCGTCGTCGTCCTCGTCGTCGTCGTCCAGGTGGTCATCGGCGTCATCATCGCCGGCTTCCTCGTCGTCGAACTCTCCGTCGTCGAGGTCGTCATCGTCATCGAGGTCGCCCTCGTGTTCGCCGTCGGGATCGTCGTCGGGGTCGTCGTCGAAGTCATCCTCTTCGAAATCGCCGCTTTCGACATCGCCTTCATCGACATCGCCTTCATCGACATCACCATCGGGCTCGCCCGATGCACCGTCGCCCAGCTCCTGGTCTTCGAAGCCCTCATCCTCTCGATCGTCTTCGACGTTGCCCGTCCCGACGTCACTGCCGATGGGTTCACCGTCGACGGATTCATCATCGTCGTCATGGCCATCATCGTCGTGGTCTTCATCGTGATGACCGCTGTCGTGATGGCCGCTGTCGTGATGGTCGTCGTCGTGATGATCGTCGCCGTGATCAGCACCGGCGAACTCATCGTCGCCGAACTCATCGCCGTCGAACTCGTCCTCTTCGTCGAGCATCTCGTCGCTCTCAACGAAGCGAATCGTCACTCGCTTCATGAAGCCGCGGCCTCGGCTCTGCGTCTCGATATCGGTCTCGTCCGCCAGAGCCAGGTGCACGATCCGTCGATCGGCCGGGCTCATGTCCGGTAGCGTCTTGTCTTCACCGGTGTCACGCACCTCGGCCGCGGCGGCGCGAGCGAGGTTCATCAGGCGATCTTGGCGCGCCGCGCGAAATCCCTCGCAGTCGACCTTCACCGGCACGGTCTCGCCAACGAGGGTCCGGACGATGCGCGGCACGATGTGCTCGATGGCCTTGAGCACCCGTCCGTCGTCAGCGGTGAGGAGCTCTGC
>JBCBCF010000204.1:0-7955 GCA_038530905.1 Acidobacteriota bacterium | reverse complement strand
CGATCGTCTCCGAGCCGCGCACCGCCACCACCACCTCGCCTCCGGCGGCCGGTTCCGCACCCGCCTGTGCCGACAGATCGACCTGACTCGACTCCGACGCCACCGCCGCGGCGTAGACCGCTCCGTCGCCGTCGACCGCCAGCGCGGCGATCTCCGGCTCCGTGGCGTCGTAAAGAGTTTCGGCTGCTCCGTCGGCCCCCAGGTGCACCACCAGGCCCTGCCCCGCCGTGCCCAAGAGCACGCCGCCGTCGGCCAGCGGCAGAACCGTTCGCACGTGCGCGTCGGGAGCCTCGTAGAGCTTCTCGGCGGCGCCCTCTTCGGTCACCCGCCAAAGCGCGCCGGGCAGGCCGGTGGCGACCAGGAGGCCGCCGTCGGCAGTTTCGGCGAGGTCCCAGATGTAGGTCGACTGGGGATCGAAGACGATCGTTCCCGCCTCCTCCGGCGTCGACGGGTCGAGACGCCGCACCGCCCCGTCCGGCGAGTCGGCAGCGAGTAGCTCACCATCGCCGCGCCCGAGAACGGCGAATGCCTGCGGCCGCTCGAGCGTGCCGACGACGCGGCTCGCGCCCTCGGCCGACACCGCGACGACACGACCGGACGAGCCGGTGCCGATCAGCCAGCCGTCAGCAAGCGGTGCGGCCGAAAGAATGAACGGCTGATCGACGCTCGCCAGGCGTTCGAGCGCGACGCCGAGAGAGAGCCGGCCGCGACCGTCGATCGCCACCCCGTCGGTTTCACCGGCGATCGCCGCCGCGGCGTCCGCGACGCGAAACAGCTTCGTCTCGGCCTCCGCCGATGCGGAACCGACAGCGAGCGACACGGCGACTGCGCCCAGGAGCGAGCCAGCGGACAGGACGCCAACGAAGGCGCGGCGGAGCATAGACATCGGGCGCGGCAGACGACTCATCGAAGGCATTCCTCGCAACGGATCGGGAGTTCAGCGATCGCCGGAACGGCGGATCTCGAGATCGATGCGTTCGGCACCGGCAAGCGGTCGCTCAAGCGGCCACGAGGCCTCGTCAGCGATCCGCAGGACGAGCGGCGAACCGCCGCTGGTCGCCGTCGCTCCGAAGACGGCGCGTGCCGACGCGGGCAGGTCGGGCAGCGGCGCACCCGCCACGGCAAGGCCGTCGGCCGGAACCAGGCCAAGAATCGCGAGCGAGCGATTGCTGCCTAGATCGCGCAGCATCTCGAGAGCCTGGGGAAAGGTCTCGGCAGCTCGCTGCTCAACCAGCTGACGGGCGCCAGCGAGGCTGGCACCGTCGCCGATCAGCAGGTAGTACGGCCCTTCAGGGATCGAGTCCGGGATGTCGACCTCGATCCTGCGGCGCTCGAGATCTCCCCGGTACGGCTCCATCTCGAGAGTGACGCCGAGCGTATCGCCGGGCGCCAGGCGACGCCGGTCTGGCAGTGCCGCGGTCAGTGTCGCGATGCGAGGCTGAGCGCTCTGGCGCAGGATGACGTCGATGCTCTCGATGTCGACCCGCTCGAGCGGGTTGAGGTCGAGGAACGACGCGACGGTGAGCACCTGGACCGCCGCGTCCGTGGCCGCCTGGATGCCGTCGAAACTCTGCTCGACCGTCACGGCCTCATGGCCATCGAGATGGAATGTGGCCTCGAGGTCGACGCTCTGGAAGCCGGTCGAATACGAGGCGGACGTCACCGCGCCGAGCGTGCCGATCGCGAGCAGACCGGAGCGCAGAAGCGGCGCGTCCACAACCTCCAGCCGATAGTCCCGTTCGGAGAGGCCCTCGAGACGCACGTGGATCGGCGTCATCGATGGCGGCGCGCCGAGGCGTCCTTGGGCTCCCGCTTCCCGATCCTCGGTGAAGGTGCCGACCAGCGGCCCGGCATTCGACAGTTTGAAGGAGCTCGCGAGGTTCTGGACCACGGTCAGCACCTCGGAGCGCGCCATCGGCAGGCGCACCGGACCGAGACCGTAGATCGGGTGACCGAAGGCCGAGATCGCGTCGCCGCGCCGGTCGGTGATCGTGCCGTGGGCGGCAAGGGTTTGGTCGCCGCGCATGAGAACCATCGCCACGGCGTCGCCCGGCACCAGCCCGCCGCCGGGCGACGTCGCGCCGGGACCGAAATCGGCGCTGCCTGAGGGAGTGGAGGCCATCGAGCGCCCGATCGCCCCGCCACCCGGCACCGTCATCAGCGACGCGCCGAAGGTCTCCTGCAGGCGCTCCGTCACCGTTGGGGGCCAGCCGCTGGCGCTCCAGGCGAGGGCGCCCGCGCCGGGCCCGCCCCCGAGCGGCCGCAGCAGACTCAGGTGGCGCTCGAGCAGCGCACGACCGGCCTCGGAGGTCACGAACTCGGCGTCAAAGAGCTGCTCCACGGTCGGCAGCAGCCCGTCCTCTGCCGCGATCGCCGGGCGCACTGCCGTCGGTTCACCGGGCGTTGGGAGCGGCGACGGCCCTGGGATCGAGCCGGGCGCGTCGGGCGCAGGACGGGCGAGATCGCCCAAGGCGCGCATGGCGGCGATCGGCGTGATGCCGGCAATCGGGTCGGTCGTGAAGGTGAAGGTGAACGAAACGGCACCGACCAGGCGCCCGTCGAAGAACACCGGTGAGCCGCTCATGCCGCCGGCCACACCCGTGTGCTCGAGGTTCTGGCCCGACACCCGGGCGAGCAGGTAGCTCAGCTCAAGCGTGGAGTTGCGCAAGACGCCGATGACCTCGACGTCGAACGGCGTCGGCTCGGTGCCGGCGAAGACCGACAGGCCCACGCCGCGATCGCCGGGTGCCAGCTCCTTCAAATCGAGGGTCGGCAGATCGCCGATCTCGGCCCAGTCGAGCGTCGAGAGATCGAGGGTCGTGACATCGATCGAGGTTCTCTCGGCACCGGCCGGCGAGATCTCGGCTGCGGCCTCAGCGGCCGTCGAGGCGCCGCCCGCCGAGCCGGCGGAGAAGAGGCTCAGACCGGCGCACAAGAACAGCACGAGCGCAGCGCGGGCAGATCGCCGAGGCCAGCGTGAGATCGAAGGACGAGGGCGGTTCATCATGCGAGTCATTCCGAAAGCGAGGCGTCGAGGAGGGCGGGATCGAAGCGGCCGCATCGCAGCACCTCGAAACGCCCGGCTGAATCAGACCACCGAACGAGGGTCGAGGGTGGTCCACCCGGCAGAGGGTCCGGTGAGTCTGTGCCGAGGTCGTCCGTCATCACCAAGAGCTGCGGACGACCGACGGTCGCCAGGTCGGACAGCCCGTCGATGGAGCATACGGCCGGTGTCCCCGACAAGTTCGCGCTCGTCGCCGTGAGCGGATGCCCGAGCGTGGCGAGCAGCTGCCGCAGCGGGTCGTGCGCCGGCACGCGAACGGCCACCGTCCGCATCGACGCGGTCGCCGGCAGCGGCGTCGGAATCGATGCGATCCAGGTCAGCGCCGCCGGCCAATGGTGCGCGAGCCGGCCGAGGGACGGATCTTGAAGATCGACTCCGAGCATCGAGAGCTGTGCGATATCGCTGACCACGACCGGTAGCGGATTGCCACGATCGCGCGCCTTGAGACGGTAGATCGCTTCGACGCCGCGCGGGTTCCGCGGATCGACAGCGAGGCCGTAGCTCGACTCGGTGGGAATCGCCAGAACCCCGCCAGCGTCGAGGTGGCGCCGCACTCTGTCGATCGGCTCGCCGAGGCGCCAGCACGCCAGCCGGCCGGCAGAGGGCGGCGCGACGTCGCTCACACTCCGCCGTTCTGCATCGAGCGCTCAGTCATCGGCACTGCCGATGAGCTCCCGGGCGTGCGACAGCGACAGATCGGTGACTTCGCTGCCGGCGAGCATGCGCGCCACTTCCTCGACCCGCCCGCCATCTTCGAGCGCCTCGACGGCGGTGCGCGTGCGGCCGTCTTCGACCTGCTTGCGGACCTTGAAATGGCGGTCGGCGCAGCTCGCCACCTGCGGCAGATGGGTGACGGCGAGCACCTGACCACCGCGGCCGAGGCGTCGCAGCTTGCGGCCGAGCACCGCTGCCTCAGCGCCGCTGATGCCGGCATCGACCTCGTCGAAAACGAGCGTCGTGCCACGGCCATCTGCCTTTTCGTCGAGTGCCGCCAGCTGCACGGCCAGGTAGAGGCGGGACAGCTCGCCGCCTGAGGCGACCCGCGCCAGCGGCCGGGTCTCCTCGCCCGGGTTGGGCGAGAACTGGTAGGTCACCTGATCGACACCGAGCGGGCCCGGATCGACCGGCTCGCCGGCCACGATCAAGGCGCCGCCGGGTCGTCGCCGCGGTTCGAGACGCACCTCGAAGATCGCCCGGCCGAGCGCCAGCTCGGCGAGGTCGGCGGTCACTCGCCGCTCCAGCTCGCGCGCCCACCGTCGGCGAGCGGTCGACAGGTCGATGGCGACCACGGCGTAGGAGTTGGCTGCCTGCGTCAGCTCCGCGTCGAGCTCAGAACGGCGCTGCGAGCCGGCATCGAGCTCTTCGATCTCTTGCGCAAGCCGTTCGCGTGTCGCCAGCAGCTCGGCGCTCGACGCACCGAACTTCTGGAACAGCCGCTCGAGCGTGGCGAGCCGCGTCTCGACCACGTCGAGGCGCGCGGGATCGGACTCGACTTCGTCGAGCCGCCGCGACAGCGCGGGCTCGATCTCTCCCAGACGGATCGACAGATCCTCCAGCTCGGCCGCCCACTCGGCGGCTCCTGGCTCCCAGCCGGCAATCTCCTGCACCGCATGGCGCGCCCGAGCCACCGCGTCCCGAGCCGCGTCGTCCCCTTCAAACAGGAGGGTCGACGCAGACGCCAAGCCGTCGCGAATGGCTTCGGCGTGGCGCAGCACCTCCCGCTCGGCGCGCAGCGCGTCCTCTTCCCCCTCGGTGGGCGCGACGTCGTCGATCTCCGCAAGCTGGAAACGCAGCAGGTCGAGACGCTCCTCGCGGGCCCGGGCATCGCCGCGCAGGCGCTCGACGCGGTCCATCAGCTCGCGCCAGGCGCGATAGGCGCTGCCCACGGCACGCAGCTTGACCTCGCCCTCTTCGCCACCGCAGCGATCGAGCCACGTGCGCTGCAGCTCGGGATCGACGAGACCCAGCTCCTCACGCTGGCCGTGGATGCGAAGCAGCTCGGGCGCCAGATCGACGAGCAGCTTCAGCGTCACCGGCCGATCGTCGAGGTAGACGCGATTGCGTCCGGCGCGGCTGATCTCGCGACGAACGACCACTTCGTCTCCCTCGGCCTCGAGACCGGCGCGCTCCAACGCGAGCCGCCAAGCGTCACCGGCCGGTCGAAAGACGCCGGTCACCGTCAGAGCCTCGGCACCGGTGCGGATCTGGTCGTTCGAAGCCCGCACTCCTGACAGCAGCGCCAGGGAGTCGACCACGATCGACTTGCCGGCGCCTGTCTCGCCCGAGAGGACGTTGAAGCCGCGCTCGAGCTCGATCGAGGCGCTCTCAACGACCGCCAGGTTGCGGATATGGAGGTCGGTCAGCACGCGACGTCCCTCTCCCGCTGGCTCAGCGGACCGATGCCTCGGGCCGCAGAACCGTCACGCGATTGCGCCCTTCGGCCTTCGATCGATACATCGCCTCGTCGGCGAGGGAGTAGAGCGCCGAAGGCTCATCCATGGAGCCGTCGCGAGCCGCCACGCCAAACGAGCAGCTGAGATCGATGCGCGCCTCGGCGTAGTCGTAGCGTTCTTCGACGAAGCGAGCGCGCAGCTTCTCGGCCAGGCGCGCCGCGCCGTGCTCGGGTGTTTCGGGGCAAAGGATGGCAAATTCTTCGCCGCCAACGCGGGCGAAGACCTGCTCGGGACGCAGGAACGGCTGCGTGATCCGGGCCACCTGCTGCAGGACGAAATCGCCTGCGAGATGGCCGTGGGTGTCGTTGATGCGCTTGAAGTGATCGATGTCGAAGAACACCAGCGACAGCGGCCGATCGTGGCGCCGTGCGCGCTCGAACTCGCGCACCATCTCTTCCTCGAACTTCGATCGATTGAAGATCCGGGTCAGCCCATCGCTGGTCATGAGCTGATAAATCGCCTGGTGATAGGCGCTCTCGGGATCCTTCTCGTGCAGGAACTTAAAGTGCAGCGCCCCGACTTGAAACCGGTCTCCGCTGCGCAGCCGCCGCGGGCCGTCGATGCGATCGTCATTGACGAACGTGCCGTTGGTCGAGCCCATGTCCTGGATGCGCACGACGGCGCCCAGATGCTCGAGCCGGGCGTGGTGGCGCGAGAGCGAGCGGATGCCCGGCATCGAGATGTCACAATTCGACGACCGGCCGATCTCGAGCCGACCATGGGGCGGCAGCCGAAAGCGCGTTCCCAGCATCCGGTCTTCCGGATGAGCGAACAGAATCAGGCTCGCCTCGAAGACCAGATCGGCTCGCTCACGCGCGAGCTCCGACAGCTCCCCGGTGTCATGGTCGGTGAAGACTGTCTTGTCCAGCTTCGAGCTGAGATCGGCGGTTGTGTTGTCGTCTTTGGAATCGTCGTCGAAACGCAACATCGGGCTCCGGCGTGAGGTTCGCCGGTCGAACACGGCACGGGAGGCGGTCACGGCGGAAACCGTGGCGACTCGTCGGCCAGTCTAAAGCTCGCCGAGGCGCTTGTCCAAGACGCCCGGCGGGTCTGCGACCAGGCACGATTCGGCCTGGGCTGCCGCCGGGAGAAAATGTTCAACACGCGCAGCGTTCGTCGACGCCATCGGTTCGCGATGCGTCGCTCGCACTGCAGCCGCCGGAGACTCTGATGCCGATGATCAACAGCTCCCCTTTCCGTCGATCGCGCCTGGTTCTCGGTCTGGCGGCTGCTCTTGCCGTCGCGACCACCGGCTGCGGCGACTGGCCTGGCTCGGAGGCGGAGGCGCTGCGGGAGCGGCTCGCCGAGCGGGAGGCGGAACACCGGGAAGAGATCGCGGCGCTCGAACGGGAGGTCGCTGCCCTCGACGCCCGATCCGAAGAGCATCGAGAGGCACTGCGCGCCTGCACGCGCCGGCTGGAGACCGCGCTCGCGCGGGCAGAAGCGGCCGAGGTCGATCTGCGGGCAGAGATGCGGCTGGTCGAACGACCGAACGGCAACGCGGCCGACACCGGCCTCGACGCCAGCGATCCGACGAAGCGCACCTTGGTGCGCGCCCGCGTCAGCCATCGCGTGACCGAACGCAACGACACCTGGTGGCGTCACTCCTGGACCGCCGAGCTGAGCAACGCGACCGACGAGATCGTCAGCTTCCAGCTGCGGATTGTCTTCCTCGACGAGATGGGGTTCCCGCTGCAGCAAAACGCAGCCGAGACGGTGCGACTGGCACCCCGCGGCACGCTGACCAAACGCGGCTTCGTTCTCATCAAGCCGGCGCAAGCGCAGCGTGTGGCCGAGGTTCAGGCGATCATGGAGGAACGGTGAACCCGCGTCAGCCGGCGCCGCCGTCAACCAGCTCGCGCGCGCGGCGCCGTGCTTCGACGACCGCCTTGATCAGCGTCACCCTCAGGCCGCCGGCCTCCAGCTCGAGGAGACCGTCGACCGTGCAGCCGGCAGGCGTCGTCACTTCATCCTTCAGCAGCGCTGGATGGTCACCGGTGGCGAGCACCATCTGCGCCGCGCCGAGGCAGGTCTGGGCCGCCAGCTCGGTGGCGACGTTGCGCGGCAGACCGACCTTGACGCCGCCTTCGGCGAGCGCTTCGATCACCAGATAAAGGAACGCCGGGCCGCTCGCCGACAGCCCGGTGACCGCGTCGAGGTGTGACTCGTCGAGACTCATGACGCGACCGGCGTGGATGAAGATCGCCTCGCCGAGCCGCAGATGGGCCTCGTTGGTGCCGCGGCCGCCGCATAGGACAGTCATGCCGGCGCCAACCCGCGACGGAGTGTTCGGCATGGCGCGGACGATCGGCACCGGGCTGTCGCCGAGAAGCGCCGCGATCGAGGCCGTCTTCAGGCCCGCGACGACCGACACCAGCAGCTGATCGGCGCCGAGACCGGCGCTGACCTCGTCGAGAACGAGGCAGGCGGTTTGCGGC
>JBCBCF010000203.1:0-7956 GCA_038530905.1 Acidobacteriota bacterium | reverse complement strand
GAAGCAAAAAGAGCTTCCCCTCTTGGAGGAAGCTCTTCGATACTAACAACTCAGTCTAAAGGATCTAGACAATCCAAGAGAGCTAGCTGGGCCACCAATCGGCAGCAGAGCTAGCCTAGAAGGCCTCGGAACTCAGGTGGCGCCTGGGGCTTGAGCGGATTACGAAGGTCGTCCGAAATCCAGAAGGCGCACGCTTCGCGTTTGGGGAGGGTGATCTCCTGCGGAACGTCGGCTGGGTCGAGATGGACTCCCATCGAGGCGAAGGCGGCGATGGGGTCGGCCTCGACCTGCGCGCGGAAGGCGTCGTCTTCGGCGAGGCGACGCAGCAGATCGACCGGAACTGAGGCGGATGACGACGGAGTAGAAACGATGGATTGCATGTGAGCTACCTCCCTGGCTGACGGCTCGACAGCGAGCCGAGACAACGCGCGTCGACCTGCGGTCGGCGTCGCGCTTCGAGTCTCGCGAGCATGGTACCCACGCTCGCGATGACCGGCGTTCGATTCATGTCCGAGATCTGGCACCCGCTCAGGCGGGTGATCCGGCGGAAATCGATCGAGCCTCGAAGTCTCGATGTCGCTCCGGAACGCGCGAAGCAACGTCGACTTTTCGACCTCACCGGCCCAACAACAGAAACTCAGTATGGATGACGAATCCGCATTCGTCAAGAGGATTCGACGACGAAGTTTGCAAAAACGTCGCATCCGCGCCCATCTTGCGTCCCAAGACGCTTGCTAGAGCGAGAAATCACCGACCTCAAGAGATTTTCGACCTTCCCCAGGCCGAGCCATAGTCCAGATTTCTCAATCTCTCCGAACCCGCCGAGGCCGCGCCTAAACGCACGACGGCCCGCGACGTGGACGCCGCGGGCCGTGGAGCAACGAAGCGTGGAACGAGGTCAGTGCGTGGCGACCGGAACCTCGGTCGCCGGCTCTCCGACCGCGTCGGCATCGAGCACCGGGCGCGCCGCCTTCTGCTCGAGACCCTCAAGCAGCTCCTCCATCCACAGATGGCGACCCTTGAGGACGTTCGACGCCACCCGGTACTTGCGGCTGTCATCGTTCGACCACAGCTCGGCGAACAGGCGCTTGATCTTGCGCCGCGCCTGACGGCAGAAGAGGTCCGTCAGCTCGAGAGCCTGCGGGGCGTCGCGGTGGCCGCTCTTGCGCATCGCGTCCGTGCGGCTAATCGATGCCGCCATCGCCAGCAGCTCGTTAGCGATGTCGACTAGGCGGAAGAGGAAGACCTGCTTGTTCTGCATGGCCGCCTGGTGGACCATCATGCCGTGGAAGACCGAGCGCGACAGGCGACGCGTGTTGCCCTCCACGAAGCGAAGGTGGCCGGCCAGCGGACCGAACTCGGCGAACGACGCGCGGTTCGGAATCCAGCGGGTCGGATACCACTGGGCGTAGAACTTGGCGATGTCCGGGAGGGCCTTGGCCTTCTCGGCGACCGACTGCTGCGGGTCGATCATGGCACCGGCGACTTCGAGGTGCTTGTCGACCGCCTCACGCGCCATGAAGAGGTGCATGATCTCGCTCGAGCCCTCGAAGATCTTGTTGATGCGGTAGTCGCGCATCATCCGCTCGACCGCAATCGGCTTTTCGCCGCGGTCACGCAGCGACGTCGCGGTCTCGTAGCCACGGCCGCCGCGGATCTGCATCGTCTCGTCGACAATCTCCCAGGCCCGCGCCGTGTTCCACTCCTTGGCCGCCGCCGCCTCGAGACGGATGTCGTAGCCACCGCGGTTCGACATTTCCGTGGCGAGCCTGGCCACCGACTCCATGGCGTAGGTATTCGCCGTCATGTCGGCGATCTTGTGCGAGATCGCCTCGTGCTTGCCGACCGGCTTGCCCCACTGGACGCGATCCTTCGACCAGTCGCGACAGATCTGCAGCGCCTGCTTGGCGGTACCGACCGAGCCATTGGGAATCGACAGGCGACCGTCGTTGAGCGTGGTGAGCGCGATCTTGAGGCCGCGGCCTTCCTTGCCGATCAGGTTGTCGACCGGCACCAGAACGCGGTCGAAGCTAAGCACGGCGTTGGCGAGCGCGCGCAGGCCCATGAAGTGGCAGCGATGCTCGATCTGGACGCCCTCGGCGTCGGCCTCGATGACGAACGCGCTGATCTTCTTGTTGGTCGCGTGCGCGGCCATCACGACCAGCAGGCTGGCCTTGGTGCCGTTGGTGCACCAGAGCTTGCGGCCGTTGATCACGTAGTGCTGGCCGTCCTCCGAGAGCTCGTAGGTGGTGGTCATGCGGGCCGGGTCGGAGCCAACTTCGGCCTCGGTGAGCGCGAAGGCCGAGATCTCGCCGCGAGCGCAGCGCGGGAGGAACTTCTGCTTCTGCTCCTCGGTGCCGAAGAGCTTGAGCGGCTGCGGTACGCCGATCGACTGATGCGCCGAAAGAAGAGCCGACAGGTTGCCATCGACCGCGCCGAGCATCTCCATGACCTTGCCGTACTCGACCTGATCGAAGCCGAGGCCACCGTACTTCGCCGGAATCTTCATGCCGAAGGCACCGAGCTTGCGCAGACCGTCGACGACTTCGTCCGGGTACTCACCGGTCTCGTCGATCTCGTTGGAGTCGACGTGCTCACGCAGAAATTCCTTCAGCGCGTTGTAGAAGGCGGTGAACTCCGGGCGCTCTTCGCGCTCGAGCGGGTACGGATGAATGAGGTCGAGGCGGAAGTTGCCGAGGAAGAGCTCGCGCATGAAACTCGGCTGAGTCCACTCTTTCTGGCGGGAGTCCTCGGCGACTTTCATCGCCTCTTCTTCGGTGACCTGGATCTTGGGATCGGCCATGTCGGCTCCTTTATGGTGCGGGCGTCGGAGGGATTCGCGAAAGCGGGGGTGGAACTGAAGACGAAAGAAAAAGGTCAGATGGCACCGGCCAGCGAAGGCCGGGCCGGCGCGTCGGCCAGCACGCCTGCGACCGCGATCTCGACGAGGTCGTCAACCACCGCCTGGCCGGGAAGGCGACCGTCTTTCTGGTACCAGCGGGCAATCCACATCACCATGCCGAGCAGACTGAAGGCAGCGGTCGTCGGATCGACCGTTCGCAGGCGGCCTTCGTCGCGCAGCGTTTCGAGGGTGTCGCGGAGGAAGTCGAAGTACGCGCGCTTGCGAGCAGTGATCGCGAGGCGCTGTTCTTCGGAGAGTCCGCCGACTTCGTCGATGAGGATGGCCAGGGCGCCGGTCTCACGGGTCAGCAGCTCCGCGTGGCCGCCGATGATCGAGCGCAGCCGAGCGGCCGAATCCATGAGGCGCCGAGCCGGTGCCACCACGTCCCGATCGAGCGAGTCCATCGCGAAGCTCATGATCGCGAAAAGCAGCTCTTTCTTGCCTTTGACGTAGTAATAGAGCCCCGGCTTGGTCAGCTCTACAGCCTCTGCGATCTCGTTCATCGAGGTCGCTGCGAAGCCCTTCTCGTAGATCAGCTGCGCCGCGGTCCGGTAGATGTTGCCGGCGCGGGCGTCGTCGAAGAGGGTCGGAGCCGAAGGAGCTGCTGTCGTCATGCGTTGGGAGACTGTGCTGGTTCGAAATCTGGCGCGGGTTCGAGATCTGGCGCTGGTTCGAGGCGCCGTGGCCACGCAGGGAAAACGGCGGCTCGAGACGTCGTTGAGGCGCATCCGGAGATGCGCATTACCTACCGGTCGGTAAAGTACCGCGCTCCCCCGCGTTTGTCAAGATGCGGCAAAGACGTCGCCCTGCGGCATCGGCCGCTCGATCCGGACGGTTGCGTTCCACGCTCTCTCAGTGTCCAAAGGACATCATGAGCCTGAGACTCCGATCGTCGACCTCCACCGACCCGCCGCGACGTCGGTCTCGACCCCGCGAGGCGCCGGGCGAGCCCCGCGCCGGCTCCTCCTCGACCCGGAGGCCTGTTGCCACCATGACCTTGCCCGCCTCCGATCCCGCCCCGACCGCCTCGCCGAGCGCGCTGTCGGCAGAGAAGGAACGAAGGCTCCTCGATCGTCTCGCCGGCGGCGACCGCGTGGCGGCCGACCGCCTGATCGAGGCCACCTACGGCACGATCTTCGCCGCCCTGGTCCGCTTCAGCGGCGATCGGGACGTGGCCGCCGACCTGACCCAAGACACCTACCGACGAGCCTGGCAGGCGCTCGACTCGTTCGATCGCCGGGCGCGCTTCTCGACCTGGCTCTATCGGATCGCCTACACCACCTTCCTCAACCACGTGCGGCGCCCCCAGCCGCTGCCGGCGCTGGACGACGACGTCGACCAACGCCTGATCGACCCGGCCTCGGGCCCCGACGACCGCCTGGACCGCCGCGAAGTCGCCGCGCGTCTGCGGCGTGCCGTGCTCGAGCTGCCCGAAGATCTCCGCTTCACGGTCACCGCGAGGTTCTGGGGCGAGCTGCGCGTGACCGACATCGCCGCTCTCGAAAACGTCACCGGCGCCGCCATCCGCAAGCGCCTCAAGACGGCGCGTGGCCGCCTCCGCCTTGCCCTCGAGGAGACCTCACGATGAGCGCCTCGAATCCTCACGACATCGATCGCCTGCTGCGCAGCGACGACCATCCGACACCTCCCGACGATCTCCTCGACCGGCTGAAGGCCGACGTCCCGGCAGATCTCGACCGCCTCGCGGCGCCGCTTCTGACGGCCGAATCCCTGGACGCCGCCCCATCTCGGTCGACGCATGTCTGGATGCCTCTCGCCGCGCTCTTGGTGGTTGCTCTCGGTCTCGGCCTCCTTGCCTGGACCGACCGCTCGACCTTCGCTCCTGAGTCAACGGCGCTCAGCGAAGCGGAGATCGCCCAATCCGTTGCTTCGGGTGACGTCGCTCCGCCGGTGACTCAACCGAAGGAGAGCGATGAACCCGCCGATGCTGCCAGACGACCGCCGGCACCGAGGGCGGTCGACGACGGCTCGAGCGGGGCGCCGCTCCCCGGGAGCCTTCGACGGACCGAAGACAGATCGGACGCGCGGCAAAGCATCGCGCCGCCGATCTCCGCAACGACGCCGGGCGAGTCAGCGACCGCGCTGGCCGCAGAGGCTCGACCGACCGATCCGTCCCAGATGCTGTCCGAGGGCCGACGCCGGATCGAGGTTCAGGTCAAAGACGAACGCGGCGCTGTCGTCCCCGGCGCACAGGTCACGACCGAGACGGCCGGTGACTCGGCGACGGCGGTCTCGGACGCCAGCGGGCGGGCCACCTTCGATCTCGGAGCCGAGGCGGGGCAGGTGCGCGCCCGGCTCGACGGCTTCGAAGACGCTGAGGAGCCCCTGCCTCCGGGCGACGAGGCCGGCGAGGAGGCCGAGGTGCATCTGACGCTCGCGATCGACCAGGCGACGGATCAACTTCTGGTTTCCAGGGAATCCGCACTCATCGGTTCTTCGTCCGCCGCCACTCAAGGCCAGGCCGCGCCGACGCAGGCGCCGGAGCAACTGCGCGGCGAGCCCGCACCACCGTCACCTCCGCCTGCGGACGCCCCGGCGCCGAACGCCATCAAGGCACCGATGCGAGCCCGGACGCTCGGGTCGATCCCCAAGCCGGCGATCGCGCGCGGAGACAAGAGCCGACGACTCGCGGCGCCGCAGGAACTCGCCGAGGACCTCAGCGCACGGCAGAGGGTCGACGCCACGGCCGTCGAGGAAGCTATCGAGGAGGAAGAGGCGGACCTCGCCAGCGCTCGGGCCGAGCCCGATGCCACCGAGGGCCGGCTCGCCGCGATCGAGCCCATCGCCGAACCGACCTTCATCGAGGCGAACGAGGATGCGCTGTCGACCTTTGCTCTCGAGGTGGACGACGGTTCCTACGGCATCGTCCGCCGCTTCCTCGACGACGGCGCGCTGCCGCCCGGTCACCTCGTGCGCCCCGAAGAGATCGTCAACGCCTTCGACTACCGCGACCCACCGCCGCGTGCCCAACGCGGCCAGCCGGCCGACGACTTCTCTCTGTCGGCGCAGATGGCACCGGGACCGGATGGACGCCATTGGTTGCGCGTCGGAATCCGCGGTCGCGATGTCGACTCGGCCGACCGACCGCCGGCGACGCTGATCTTCGTCGTCGACGTGTCCGGCTCGATGGATCGGGACGATCGACTCGGCCTAGTCAAAGCATCGCTGCGTCTGCTGCTCGCCGAGCTGCGTCCAGACGATCGCGTCGGCCTGGTCGTCTACGGCGACCGCGGACGCATCGTGCAGCAGCCGACGAGAGATCTCGACGCGCTCGGTGCCGCCATCGATCGCCTGCAGCCCGGCGGCTCGACCAACGCGGAAGAAGGTCTGGTGCTGGCCTACGAGATGGCGGCGCGGACGAAGCGCGACGGCGCGATCACGCGCGTCATCCTCTGCTCGGACGGCGTCGCCAACGTCGGCAGGACGGGGCCGGAGGCTCTGCTCGCGCGCGTCGCCGACGATGCGGCGCGCGGCGTCGAGCTGACGACCGTCGGCTTCGGCATGGGTCCCTACAACGACACTCTGATGGAGCAGCTCGCCAATCGCGGCAACGGACGCTACGCGTACGTCGACCGGCTGGACGCAGCGCGCCGGCTCTTCGTTGAAGACCTGACCGGCACGCTTCAGACCCTCGCTGCCGACGCGAAGGCGCAGGTGGTCTTCGATCGTCGGCAGGTCGCGCGCTGGCGCCTCGTGGGCTACGCCAATCGCGCGATTGCCGATGATCGCTTCCGCGACGACTCGGTGGACGCAGGCGAAATCGGCGCCGGACACACAGTGACGGCTCTCTACGAGCTCGAGTTGCGCGACCGCCCGCGCCGCGCTCGCGATCCTCTGGCGACCGTGCATCTGCGATGGGGGTCGATCGCGCGTGGAGCAGTGGTCGAGCGGACGCTCGAGATCGACGCGCGTGACATGGCGCGCAGCCCGGGGGAGGCTGATCGTCGATTGCGCCTCGCGCGGGTCGCCGGCGACTTCGGCGAGGCGCTCCGCGACGGCGCTCCACCCGCTCGCCTCCAGGAGATCTTCGGGCGCGCGCAACGCGTGGCCGTCGAGTTCCCAGGCGACGAACGCGTCGCCGAGCTGGCGGCGCTCGTTGGGCGAGCGGCCCGGCTTGCTGCCGATCGCTGAGCGCGACGGCGGCAGATTCGACCAAACGACGAAAGGCCCCGGGCCGCATCACGCGGGCCGGGGCCTCCGGGTCTGCATCGGTGGCGTAGGGTTCCCCTCAGTCGGCGCGGGGTTCCCGACGTTCGCACGGGAGCGCCTCTTAGAGGGACGCCACCTCCGCGAAACCGTTCATGCAATGACTCACAGGACCACCTCCTTTCTGGGCGAATCCACAAGCGGCGGACCCTAATTCCGCCCGACCGTCGAGAGCCGCCCCAGCTGTCGACGATCGCCGCGTCGAGCGCGGGTGATTCGTGACGCCATCGTGACCGAGGGCGACGGTGTGCGTCAAGCGATCGGGCTCTGCCGTCCACGTCGCGAGCTGACGCGCCGACCGACCGACGTCGGTCGCGGAGCGCCACCGACGACGAGCCCGCGGAACCCGCGCGTCGGCTATCATCCGACGGCACCTCCGATGCCCTGCCATCTCTCGGCCATCGCCGTTTCAGGAGATTGTCTCGATGCTGCCTTCGTCGATTCGCGCCAGGTTCCGAGATGGACACTTCCGGCCCGCGCCCCACGCGTGCCTGATCGCCTCACCCCGCGCGTGCCTGGTTGCCGCATCGCTCGTTCTGCTGAGCACGACCCTCATCGGCTGCGCCACCAACCAAGAGCCATTGGCGTCGGTCGCAGGCGATCTCGATCCGGATCAGCTCACCGTCGACGCCAACGGCGTGACGCTGACCCTGACAACGGGCATCTTCCCCGACGAGGCTCCCGACGGGCTGGCGGCGATTCGCATCGACATCGTCAACCAGAGCGGCGCTCCCCTCGAGGTGCGATACGCCGACCTCGTCCTGGCGAGCGGAGAGGTCGAGACGTCACCGATGCCGTCGCGCAAGCTGGCCGATGCCGCCGCCCTG
>JBCBCF010000202.1:0-7961 GCA_038530905.1 Acidobacteriota bacterium | reverse complement strand
CGAGGAGCGTGCCGTCGCCGAGCGTGATGATGCCAAGCGGACGGTCGTCGAGGGCTCGGCGCAGCGCGACGCGCTCCAGCTCGCGATAGCGGGCCTCTCCCTCGTTCCAGATGAGCTTCCATACTGATTGGCCGGCGACATGCTCGATCGACCGGTCGAGGTCGGTGACCGGAAGGCCGGTGAGGGCGGCTAGGCGGTAGCCGATCCCGCGCGTCTCCTCCGTGACGAAGCCGGCGAGCACCACGTGTCGATCGAGGCTGACGAGCGGATGGTGAGAGTAGTAGTCGTTCATTCCGCCATCTGCTCTTCAGCTCTCGTCGCGCCGTTGATGTGGGCGTTCGGCGCTATGGGACGCGGGTAGAACACGCGTCGCAGCCCGTGTCGGCGAAACGGGCGCCAGCCGCCCTCTGGCTGCGCCAGCCGATCGGTGATGGCGTGCAGGACGAGCGGGTTCACCCCGAGGCCAAAGTGGCTGCCGTGCACCTCGATGTTCTCGGCGCGCTCGCCGCTGGGCGTGACGCTACATCGCCACGCCGCGACGCCATCGGTCCGGCTGTAGATCGAGGTCGTGGGGACGGGCGGATTGCGCTGGATCATGTCGATCTGATGCGGTTCGAGCTCGCCGAGGCTGCGGGGGCTGATGCGCTCGAAGAGGCGCCAGGCATGGTTGGCGCGCGGATCGTCGGCGAACGGGCTGCCGAGCGTGATGACCGACCGGACGCTCGCCGGCGTCTCGTTGGCGACCCAGCGTGCATAGACGCCGCCGAGGCTCCAGCCGATGACGCTGACCGGTCCGCCGGATTGGTCGGCGAGGAATTCGATCTGCTCGACCAGCTCCTCTTCGAGCCGCGTGCGCAGGCCGAGATTGCGTCCGAGGCCCCAGCCGACGGGGTCGTAGCCCATGCGCCGGAGAAAGCCGCGCAGTGGTCGCGTCGAGAGGTCGGAGGCGAGAAAGCCGGGCAGAACGACGACCCGATGGCCGTCCCCACGAGGTCCCTCGAGAAGCCAGGGCGCTGCCAGAGCGCCGAGCGCTCCTTCAGCGAAGGCGCGGGCCTCGAGGGCCAGAAAGAGTCGTGGAGGTGCAACCGCGCGCGGACGATCGTCCGCCGTGGGCGAAGGAAGAGCGAAAGTGGGCGGCTCGGGCATCGACACCGATCGTATCGTCGACTGTGCCGGGATTGGATGTGGTGGCGAGGTCGTCGTCGCTTCGATACGCTCGCGGCCAAACTTCATCTTTTTCAGGAGATCCGCTGTGCAAGACGATTTTCCGCCGAGCGCCCCTCCCCCTGGCGCGCCGTCGCCACCGGCCGCCCCGCCTCCGGGCTACGCGCCGCCGCCGGTCGGCGGCGGTTCACAGGTTCCGGCCACCCACCTGGAGCCGCTTCCCTGGGACCGTCGGCGTGAACTCGGATTTGGCCAAGCGTTGATCGAGACCATCAAGATGATCGCCACCGAGCCGCAGCAGTCGATGGCTCGCCTGCGCAGCGACGGAGACTATGTGGGCCCTCTGCTCTTCGCGGTTCTGGTCACCTGGATTCCGGTGATCATCGCGCAGCTCTGGAGCACCCTCTTCCAAGGCGCGATGATGGGCTCGATGGGTTCGGGCACCAACGAGCTGGCGGGGATGATGGGCGGGACGGTGATCTTCCTGATCGTCTACGTTTTCGCCTGGCCGTTCATCCTCGCGTTTGGCATCGCGATCGGCACAGGGATGTATCACCTCTCCCTGATGGTCGTGGGTGCCACGTCGGCGTCACCGACCGGGATCGAAGGGACGTTCAAGGCCCTTTGCTATTCGCAGGTGGCCAGCATCGCCCTCGTCATTCCGCTGCTCGGCCAGCTCATCGCGTTCGTGGGGCAGATGGTGCTCACGTTCTTCGGTTTTCGCGAGGCGCATGAGACGACCAGTGTCAAGGCGATTCTTGGTCTTCTGATGCCTCTGATCCTCTGCTGCCTCTGCATCGTGGCGATGTCGATGATGTTTGGCGCCGCGATGATGCAGGGATTCAACGCCGGCTGATCGATGGCTGAAGCGCCGCAACGCGCCGAGGGCCATCCGTCGGTGCCGGTCCTCGATCGTGCACCGACGCCGCAGGCTGAGGTTCGAGGCAGGCGCCAGCTCGGTTTTCTGTGGGGTGCGGCCGTGCTCGGCATCGCGCTGCTGGCGCCGTTCGCCGAGAGGCTGGCGCTCCTTCTGCCCGCCTGCCCGCTCAAGACCTCGACCGGCGTGCCGTGTCCAACCTGCGGCACCACGCGGGCAGCGTTGCTGCTGGGCGACGGCCGCGTCTTTGATGCCCTCAGCCTCTATCCGCTGCCCACTCTTCTGTGGCTCGTCTTCACCGTCGGCGGCTTGATCGCAGCCGGCGCCGCGTTCGTTGGGCACCCGCTGCCCAATCCCCCGAAGCGACTGTCTTGGCCGCTGCGCGTCGCCCTGGTGGCGACCGTTGCGGCGAGCTGGATCTTCAATGTCGCTACCGGTGTTTGAGCCGACGCCTCAGCCTCCGGGCCGGCGCGGTCGCTCTGCGAGCGGGTGGCTTCGGGTGCGCTAGGATGCCCGGGCTTCGAGCACCAGATTCGCCAGGAGGACCGCCGCGCATGCTTCGAGTCTTCGTGCCCCGGGACGGCGCGCCCGGAGAGACCCGCGTCGCCGCCACGCCCGAGACGGTCAAAAAAATGGCCGCTGCCGGCCTCGACGTGCACGTTGAGACGGGGGCAGGGCACCTTTCCTCGTTCTCCGACGACGACTATCGATCGGCGGGTGCCACCGTTGTCGACACGCCAGATCTCGGGGCCGTCGGGCTGCTGCTCGCAGTCGGGCCGCCGAGCGCCGAGCATGTCGAGGGTCTGTCGCCATCGGCGCTCGCCATCGGCCTGCTGGCGCCGCATCAGAACCTCGAGCTGGTGCGCTCGTTGGCCGCGCGCAGAGTCGACGCGCTGGCGATGGAGCTGGTGCCGCGCATCAGCCGCGCTCAATCCATGGACGCGCTGTCGTCCCAGGCGTCGATCGCCGGCTACAAGGCCGTTTTGCTCGCTGCCTATCGCCTGGGGAAGTACTTCCCTCTGCTGATGACGGCGGCCGGCACGATCAAGCCGGCCAAGGTCGTCGTCATGGGCGCCGGTGTCGCCGGCCTGCAGGCGGTGGCGACGGCCAAGCGCCTGGGTGCGATCGTCGAGGTGTCGGATATTCGCGAGGTGGTCAAAGAACAGGTCGAGTCTCTCGGCGGCCGCTTCATCGAGCTGCCGCAGGCGGAGAGTGGCGAAGGTGAAGGTGGCTACGCGCGCGAAATGGGCGAGGACTTCCTGCGCCGCCAGCGCGAGATCGTCACCCGCCATGTCGAGCAGGCTGACGCCGTGATCTGCACCGCGCTGATTCCGGGCAAGAAGGCTCCCGTGCTGGTGACGCGCGAGATGGTCGAGCGCATGAAGCCGGGCGCCCTGGTGGTCGATCTGGCGGTGGCTCAGGGCGGAAACTGTGAGCTGTCTCGTGTCGAGGAAGAGGTCGATCACGGCGGCGTCCGCATCTTCGGTCCGGCGAACCTCCCTGCCGAGACGCCGGTCGACGCCTCGCAGCTCTACGCCCGCAACGTCTGGGCCCTGATCGAGCCGTTGATCGCCGACGGCGCGCTGCGGCTCGATCTCGAGGACGAAGTGGTCGCGGGCGCGCTGCTCCTTCACGAGGGCGAGGTGCGCCATGGCCCGACGCGCGCAGCGCTCGGTCTGCCGATCGCCGAGTCTGCTCCCAATCCGTCGCCCGACGCCGCCGGAGATGGCGGCCCGGAAGGAGAGTCCGCCGATGGCTGAACCCGTCGTCATGGGGCCGCTGCTCATCGGTCTCTACGTTTTCGTGCTGGCGGTTTTCGTCGGCTTCGAGATCATCACGAAGATCCCGCCGACGCTGCACACGCCGTTGATGTCAGGGGCCAACGCGATTTCCGGCATCACCCTCGTCGGCGCCTTCGAGGCGGCCCGACTCGGCGAACCGACGATCTCGGGTCTGCTCGGGCTGGCGGCGATCATTACCGCGACGGTCAACGTGGTCGGCGGGTTCCTGGTCACCGATCGCATGTTGCGCATGTTCGGCAAGAAGAAGCGGTGAGCGAACGATGAGCTTTGTCGACACGGCTCTGGTGCCGGCGCTGTACCTGGCGTCGGCGGTCCTCTTCATCTTCGGTCTCAAGGGCCTGACGCGCGTCTCGTCGGCCCGCCGTGGCAACGCGCTCGCCTCGTTGGCGATGTTGGTGGCGGTGATCGCCACGCTGCTCGACCTCGGCGCGATTTCCTACACCTGGATCGTCGCCGGCCTGGCGATCGGCGGAGCGATCGGCGCCGTTGCCGCGCTGCGCGTCGAGATGACCTCGATGCCCGAGATGGTGGCCCTTTTCAACGGCTCGGGCGGTGCTGCCTCGGCGCTCGTCGCGTCCTCGGTGCTGTGGCGGGCGGGGGTCGAAGAGGCGCCGGGCGACTCGTTCGCCGCGCTGCAAGGCGCGGCACCGGCCGGCACGCTGGTGCTGTCGATCTTGATCGGCGCGGTCACCCTCTCCGGCAGCATCGTCGCCTACCTCAAGCTGGCCGGCAAGATGACCGGCAATCCGATTCTGCTGCCGGCGCGCCATCTCCTCAACGCGGCGCTGTTGATCGGCGCGCTCGTTCTCGGCGCTGTGGCCGTCTATGCCGCCACCGCCTCCGACACCGTCGCGCTGGCGACTCTCTGCGCGGCCGCGGCCGCGCTGGCCCTCGGCGTTTTGTTGGTGATCCCGATTGGCGGCGCCGACATGCCGGTCGTCATTTCGCTCCTCAACAGCTATTCCGGTCTCGCCGCCGCAGCGGCGGGCTTCACGCTGCAGAACAACGTGCTGATCATCAGCGGTGCTCTGGTGGGTGCGTCCGGCCTGATCCTGACGCAGATCATGTGCGTGGCGATGAACCGCACGCTGACCAACGTGCTGTTCGGCGGCTTCGGTGGCGACCAGACGGCAGCCAGCGGCGGCGGTGGCGGTGCGTCGGAGTACGGCACGGTCCGTCGCTTCAGCGCCGAAGAGGCCGCACTGGTGCTGGAGGACGCCGAGTCGGTCGTGTTCGTGCCCGGCTATGGCCTCGCCGTGGCGCAGGCCCAGCACATGGTGCGCGAGCTGGGACAGATGCTCGAGAAGCGCGGGGCGAAGGTCACCTACGCGATCCACCCGGTCGCCGGCCGCATGCCGGGGCATATGAACGTGCTGCTCGCCGAAGCCGATGTTCCCTACGATCAGCTTCTCGAGATGGACGTCGTCAACCCGGAGTTCCGCACCACGGACGTGGTGATCGTCGTGGGCGCCAACGACGTGGTCAATCCGGCCGCTCAGAAGACGCCGGGCAGCCCGATCGAGGGGATGCCGGTGCTCGAAGTGTGGAACGCGGCGACGGTCGTCATGATCAAGCGCAGCTTGTCGCCCGGTTTTGCCGGCATCAAGAACGAGCTCTTCGAATATGACAACACGATGATGCTCTTCGCCGACGCCAAGAAGGCGGTGCAGGACATCGTCAACGAGTTGAAGCAGCTATGACTCTTCCAGCCCTTCGGTCTTCTGTCACGGCCTGCACCCTCGTCGCCGGCCTCATCTTCGGCGCGCTCGCGGCCAACGCCGCCTCGCCGCCGCCGGTCGAGGGGCAGGGCGGAGCGGTGGCGAGCGACGAGCGTTTGGCGACCAACGTCGGCCTCGACATCCTGCGGGCGGGCGGCAACGCGGTCGACGCGGCGGTGGCCACCGCGCTGGCCATGGCGGTCGTCTCGCCCGAGGCGGGCAATCTCGGCGGTGGCGGGTTCGCGGTCGTGCGCCTTCCCGACTCGAGCGAGAATGGCGCGGCAAGCGGCGAAACGCTCATCACGCTCGACTTCCGTGAGACGGCCCCGTCCGCCGCCACCGACAATATGTTCCTCGACGCCGAGGGCAAACCGGTGGACGAGCGATCCCGCGTCGGTGGACTCGCTGTGGGCACGCCGGGGACCCCGCACGGCCTCCACGCCCTGCATGAACGCTACGGCACGCTGCCCTGGGCAGCGGTCGTCGAACCGGCGCGACGGTTTGCCGGCCAAGGCTTCCCGATCTCTCGACGGCTGGCTGCAGCGCTCGAGAACAAGCGCGAGCTGCTCAGCCGCTTTCCCGAGACCGCCAGCATGTGGCTCCCCGACGGCCAGGCGCTTGCGGCCGGGACGATCGTGCGTCAGCCGGCGCTGGCGGCCACCCTCAGTGCCTATGCCCAGCGCGGTCCAGCTGCCATCGTCGAAGGGCCAATCGCTGACGCGATCGAGGAGGTGACCCGCCGCTACGGCGGCGTCTTGAAGGCTTCCGACCTCGCCGGCTATCAGCCCGCGTGGCGTCCACCGGTCCGCTTTACGATGTTCGGCTGGCAGGTGGCTTCGATGGATCTGCCGTCCTCGGGCGGCATCGTCTTGGGCTCTTCGTTCTACATGCTCGAGCGGTTGCCGTGGGCGGCGCAGCCTCGTTTCGGCTCCGGGCGAGCCCACTACCTCGCCGAGGTATGGAAGCGGGCCTACGCCGACCGCCTGCTGCTCGGAGACCCCGAGCACGCCCAGGCGGACGCCATGAAGCTGCTGGCGCCGCCGTGGATCGCAGAGCGCGCGCGCACGGTCAGTGGCGGTGCAGCACGGTCGAGTTGGATCTCGCCTTGGCCCACGGCCGGGCTCGACCGCTCCACGCAGGAGTCCGACGAGACAACGCATATCTCGGTGATCGATGCGCAGGGGGGCGCTGTGGCGCTGACCACGACGCTCAACGGCACCTTCGGCAGCGGGTTGTGGGTGCCGGAGGCGGGCTTCTTTTTGAACAACGAGATGGACGACTTCACCGCGGCGCCCGACAGCCCGAATCTTTATGGTCTCGTGCAGGGAGAGGCGAATGCGGTTCGACCGGGCCGCCGCATGCTGTCGTCGATGACGCCGACGATCGCCTGGCGCAACGGCGACCTCTTGGCGGTCGGTGGCCGCGGTGGCTCACGCATCCCGACCGCCGTGCACCAGGTCCTCCTGTCCCTGTGGGTGGACGGCGACGGATTGCAGCAGGCGATCGATCGACCGCGGCTCCACCACCAGTGGCTACCCGACGCCTTGCGCTACGAGCCAGATGCGCTGTCTCCCGAAACGCGCCTGTCTCTCCAGGTGCGCGGTCACACGCTGGAGCCGATTGCCGGTGTGGCGCAGGTGCACGCCGTTCGCCTGCGCGACGGTCGTTTCGAGTCGGCCGCCGATCCGCGCGGTGGCGGCGGCGCAGCCGGCGTCGTCGAGCCGCTGCACTGATCGCGGGCCTCTGCGCGGCCGTCTTCGCTTCCCGCCGGGAGCTCTCGGTTGGGGCGTTTTGTAGACTCGGCCGCTGCTGGTCGCTCGGCGCCGCTTTGGTGCCCCAACTCAAGAAAGGCCCGTGATGCTCTTGGATGTCGTTCGTCATCGCTCCGTTGTCGCCCTCTTTTCAGTTCTTGTCGTGCTGACGCTCGGCGGCTGCGGAGACGCGGCCACGGAGCCGGAGGCTGCTCCTGAGCCAACACCGGGGCCGCGCGTCGAAAACGCCGAGATAGCGCTGGCTCTGGCAGAGGTGCCGGGATTCTGGACCGTGGTCGACAACGGCGCCGGTGGCATCGTGCTGCGACCTTCTGACGCGACGGTCGAAGGGGAGCTGACGATCTCGGCCGATGCCGAGGAGGTTGGGGGTGTCAATCTCGTGGCCGCACAGCGTGCCCACAAAGAAGAGATCAATGCCAAGCCGAACGGTGAGTACAAGGGCCAGAGCGAGCTGATGACGCAGCTCGGCACGGCGTTCTCGTCGCGCGGTCGCTGGGATGGCGCCGATGGCCGGCAGATGGAGGAGTCTCTGCTTCTTGCGCTGCACCCGATCGGCAATCGGAAACTGCGCGCCTCCTACGTCTATCCGGCCGGCGATGACAGCGCCGCGCGGCTTCAGGACCACCTC
>JBCBCF010000201.1:0-8135 GCA_038530905.1 Acidobacteriota bacterium | reverse complement strand
GGCCGTTCGGCTCGCGGGAGGTCCGGAAAGAGGCTTCGAGATCGGCGACTCGTTCCGGCTCCGCAACCGGAACGCAGTCCGGCCTAGGCGACGTGATGCACGCCATGCCACCAGCTACCCGCGGCGGCGAAGGCGCGCGGGAGCGTCGGGAGGACGGCGTGCGGAAGATGTCGCTCGACGATTCGCATGATCGATTCTCTGGCGCGCGAATTACAGCAGGCACCCCGAAGGCTGTCAACCAGCGCGACGCCACCGGCCAGGCGCCGGCGGCGAGACTGCTGCAGATCAGACGACGAGGTTCTCGATCATCTGCCGCAACACAACCTCGTCTCTCTCGAGTGGCGGCCCAGAGGCGATGCGCTCGGCGTCGATCGACGGAGCGACGACCGTCACCTCTAGCAAGGAAGTCGGCTCCGGCACCGTCTGACCCAAGGCAGCAGCGAAGGCCTGCGCCACGCGAAAGAACACCCAGCTGCCACCGGCTCGAAGTTCTCCACGATCGGTGAGCCCGCCAACGGAGAACTTTTCGTTGAACGTCTTGGACAGCGCGGTCGAGAACTCGGCGAGGTCGTCCAGGACGTCAGCCTGCGGGCGAGCGCCGGAGCGCAGACTGCCGAAGAGATGGACGGCGCGGACTGTCCGCCCAATGAGCTGGCGCTCGAACGCGAAGACTTCGAGAACCTGATTTTTCAGGTTCGGATTTCCCAACACTGCATCTTTGATCTGCCGCGCGCTGCGCAGACGCTCTTTCCCTCGGCCGACGAGTCTCTGCTCGATCGCTTCGAGCCGACGGTCGAGCCGATCCAGAAAGTCGTCCGAGTTCGCGATCCTCAGCCAGTTGTCGTTCTTGTCCCATGGCGTGATCAGGGCCTTGCCGTCGTCCACGAGTTGCCAGATGCCCTTCCTCGTCTCGAACACTTGGGTCCTCAGTGGAAACGCAGACCAGAGAAGAAGGGGGTACGACCTTTCGTCCCTGTAGAGATCTGGATCACCAAAATAGATCCGAGGAACGGATTCCCGCAGCTCGCGCTGCATCTGGATCGACAAGCGGCGATCGAACCTGATGTCAGGCCGCAGTGGTGCTTCGCGCCAGACAGAGCCTATCCCCTCTGGAAAAACCACGTTATAGACAAGTCGAGTGTTACCGACCGTCCCGCTTCCATAGCCAGCGACATTGTCCGTGGCTCGGTCGACGTCTCCTGCCCACGCCACCGTCCGTGCGGCCGCCGGATCCGCTCCAAGCGTCTCTCCCTCGACGCGGCGAAGGAATTGGACGGTCTCGACAAGATCGTCGGGCGTCGCCGCCGGCAGAAATCGATCCAGGGTGTACGTCCAATCGACGTTCCCCGCTGGGCTATCGAGCTCCCGACTCCTCCAATCGTGCAACCCCTCGCGCAGGGCCGATGGCAAGCTGATGGCCAGCGAGAGCCGGCTCGCCTTCAGGACCTGGGCTCGTCGGCGCGCTGCCTCGTTCGTCGCGCCACCGCGATAGAGCAGCACACCCGAACCGTCGGCCGCCGCCTCGACTTCGCTCCAGGCAGCCGTCGTGGCGACGACCTCCGACTGGAAGAGCGGCAGCGAGAGCCCCACCCGCCGTTCGCGCGCCATCCGGTGGGTCAAGAACCCCTCGTGCAGCGTGACGCCCTCGCTCTGGTCGAGCGCGGAGAGATCAACGTCGCCATCGACGAGGCGCTCGAGGAGGCGAGCCACTTCGGGGTCAGCGCCGAGATCGAAGGTCGCGTCGACGAGAGCACCGTTCTCCTTCAGCCGCGCGTAGCTGAACCCGAGATCCGCCCGCACGCCCGCCTCCAGCGCCTGGCGCCCTGCTGCGTAGATCGATTGCGCTGCCGCGCCATTAAGAAACGTCCCGAGCACGCTTCGAAGCGACTCGAGGCCTTCGAACGACAGCTCGTCGGCACCGAGAAATCGACGCAGCCGCTCGGCCACCCAAGGATCCAGGTCAGCGAGCGTTGCGCTAGAGATCGTGCGTTCAGCCGCTGCGAGCTTCTCGGCGATCGCCTTCAGCCCGAATCGCTCGTCGAGAGCCTGCTTGAGCTTGGTGCTCGCTGCCAGAGCGCCGTCCTCGGACAACAGCGCGAGGGTCTTGCCCGCGAGCGACTGCAGAGATCCGACGGCCTCGTCGCTGGCGAGCACCGTCGCCAGCCCGCCCGCAGCGACCTCCGCCGCCTGGCGCAGCCAGTCACCATCGGGAGTCGAAAAGAACCCTGTCGTCTCGAGCTGACTGCGGACCAGCCCCGGCACGTCGTCCGCTTCGACGATGTCCTGCGCCAGGGAGCGAATCGCCTCGACGCTCTCCGTGGTGCCAAGCTCATTCCACAGTGCGGAGGCAAGTCGCGCGTCGACACTCGACCAGAATTCAAGCAGCCGCTTCAGCTCGCCCTGGAGCTCCGCAACTTTCGCCTTCGCAAGGTTTCCTTTCGCCCCGAAGACCTTCTTCGCTAGGCTCCCAAGGTACTTCTCCCCTTCGTCGCCCGCGATCTCGGCGAGAGTCTTGTTCGGATCGAGCCATTTCTCGAGGTCGGCAAGCAGCTGATGATCGTGAATCCCGAGAATCGCCTTCACCAGATCATCGAGCCCGCCCTCCGGCAGCGCCGACTCCAATCCGTCGAGCTGCAGACCGACGTCGAGAGCGAAGTTCCAGCCCTTCGCCTTGCTTTTCAGAAGGCGAACGCGGACCCTTTGCGGGGTCTCGAAAGCCATCACCAAGGCGAAGCGACCGGCGAGAGAACCCCCGATCGCCGCCTTCAATCCTGCCTGAACCTTGAGCGCGAGGTCGCCACTCAGCTCGCCGAGGCGAAGGCTGCGGATCCAAGAGAAGTCGTAGCCGTACCCAATCTCCAACGTTGACGAGATCCGGCCGAAGAGCTCCGTGACGATCCACGTCGGCTCGGTCATCGCGGCACGGGCTGTCGGTCCTTCGCCGTCGATCGCCGCGAGCTGGCGCGGCGATCGCCAGGCCTCAAGAAGTCTCTCGATTGCTTCCTTGGCCCCAACCTCCTCGTCGATCTCTCGAACGATGACGAATCGGGCATCGCCGACGCCATCGACCGCGAAACCGCCGGTGACACCGTTGGCGAGAGCGATGGGAGCCTCGACCAGGCCAGCCAGGTCATAGTCCCAGCGCATCATCAGATAGCGACGGCCTTCGCCGAGAGAAGGCAACTCGAGCGCTGAGGCAACGGCATCGGGCAGCAGCTCCCTCTCTTCTGCGAGCTCGGCTGGGGAATCAAGAACGCGCAGTCGGTTCTCCGCGCTGCCGAAAAACCTCAAACGCGCCAGCCCGTCGGAGAACACAAGCGCTTGCTCGCCCGTGCCCGCGCCGACGCGAAGCTTCGCATCGGTGGCGTTGGACAGGTCGCCACCGGTGGCCAGCGCCACGCCGAGGCCAGCCGAGTCGGCAACATAGATCTCGGCGACAGCACCCGGCTCGCCATCGATCACTGCGGCCGGAACCGTGAACTTCAGGCTGTCTGGAACTTGACTGAACCCATTCGCCATCGTTGGATCCTCTTGGAAGAGTTTTTCCGAGCAGGCGCCGCCACGCGACGGGTGCGCGACGACGCTCGATGGGACGGAGCCACAGATACCGGACGGCGCCCGGTTCAGAAATCCTGCGTCTTGCGATCGTACCAAGCGCGGCTGTCGCGAAGCTTCCACGTCCGCTCGCCGTTCGACTCGAGCTCGACGGCGACGTCGAGTCGGCCGGTCGTGAGGTACAGGAGCCCGGCGCGGGAGCGGTCGGTGAACCGCAGCTGTGCATCGGCAGCGAGATCACCGGAGCCGATCGCGAGGTTGTTCACGGTCACCGCGTCCCCGACCACGCGCAGACGAGCGTCGGCCTGCACGCCGCCGAGGTCGAGAAGGTCGCCGACCCAGCGCACCGGCGGGCGGTCGCCGGCGAGAAGCGCGATGACCGGCATCGCGTCCGCGAGGGTCGCGCTGACGTCGCCGTCGAAGGTCAGCGGGCGGTCGAAACCGACGTCGCCGGCCAGCTGCACGGCGCCGGACCAAGGCTCCGTGGAGCCGGCTGCGAGCAGTCGAACGTCGCGCAGATCCAGAGTCGCCTTCTCGAGTTGAAACCGACGGCTGTCGAGCTCGCCTGTCGGCAGGTCAGCCTCGAGGGCCATGCCGGCGCGCACCGCGTGTCCGTCGACCGTCCCCTCGAGGCCATCCGAGCGCAGCGCGACCCTAATGGCGGCGCTGCGCTCCGGCGCGCGCAGACGCACCTCGCAGTCGAGCGTGCCCGAACCGCCTGTGAAGCGCAACGGCGAGCTCGGAGGCAGGAAAGCATCGTAATAGGCAACGTCTGGCACGCGGGCGTTGCGAAGATTGACGACCGCTTCCGCCTGCGGCTGGGGCGCCGAGGGATCGAGAGTCGTCGACACCACCTCGACCGTTAGCTGGCCGTCGCTGAGGTGAGATGCGGCATCCTGGCCTCGCCCGACGCCCACAGACACCACGTCGGCGCTCAGCACGACGCGCCCAACGCCGGCCTGCTCCGGGCGGGTCCACGGCGGATCGCGGTCGCTCGGGCCGGGCGCCACGGCCGCCAGGGACAGCGTGCCCTCGCCGGACGCCTGCACGTCGAGGTAGTCGACGTGCAGCTCGCCGTCGGAGACCTCGAGCGTGCTCGGCGGCCTCAGCTTTCCCGCCGCGACCCGCAAATCGGCCCGCATGGTGCCTCGGCCGTCGATCGTCACCGGAGTGCCGCGCAGGTAGTACGCCACCGGATCGAGGCCGATGTCGCCCGTCTCCATCTCCACCCGCGCGTGAACGTTCTCGAGCACTTGGCGACCGCGCGTCGTGCTCTTGTCGATGCGCTCGAGCCGTCCTGTCACGATGAGCCGATCGAGACGGCCGAGCGCATCCCCGGCGCGCTCGATCGTGCCGGGGGTCAGACGGAGGTCGGCGTGCGGGATCTCCAGATCGCCCCGAGCAACGGTCTCGAGCGCCAACACGGCTCGCGAGCCTGAAGCGCCGGCCTCCGCGAGATAGCGCACGGTCCCGATCCACAGCTCCTGGACGGTCGACACCCGGACGCTTCGGAAGTCCCAGGTCCAGGGCCGGTCTCTCGGCCTGTCGATCGTCGGCCCCAGACCATCGAAGGCGTCAAACGGCGGGAGATGCTGCGAGCCAATGGCCTCGGCTGCCTCAGGATCTCCAGCCCGATAGAAGAACCGGAGGCCGTCTGCCGAGGCGTCGACCACCTGAACCCGACGGGCGGCGAGTGCCGGAATGAAGACCGCGAGTGACGCTCGGCGCGCGTCGAGACCCCAAGCGGATCGCTCGGTGCGGCTTCGAATCGACAGATCCCGAACGCTCAGAATGCCAGGCACCACCGTCCAGCCGCCGCTCCAGGAGACGTGGGTCCGAGAGCCGTCCCCGGAGACGAGCTCGGGACCGCGCGACGTCGACAGCAGGGTGTTCGCCCCGACCAGCCAGGCCAACTCGATGGCGAGGCCGATCCAAAGCGTGGCTCGCACCACCCACCACCCGAAAGAGCGAAGGCGACCGGCCGGTGGCGACGCGCTTGTCGGCTGCCGAGACGGATCGTCGCCTGTCGCGCCGCCCGCGGCCGCGGGCGACGGAACGGTCATCGAGAAAAGTGTCGTCATGAGGCAGGTGGTCATCGAGAGACGGGCCATCGAAAGAGACGCGCTCGGGAGAGATCACAAGGAAAGACCTTGAACGAGCGATTCTCGCCGCGGTCTCCGCTGAGCTTGTCGGTCGGCAGGAATGCCGATAGTCTCGGCGCTGTTCAAACCTGATGATGGCAGACTCAAGATCTCGATGCGAACAGCGCACTCTGTCTGGACCCCTCGCCGCGAGATCTCCCGCTGGAGCGCCATGCTGCATCCGGCCCTCCTCGACGCTCGGAGGCCCATCCGTTGAGCTATAAGGACTACTACGGCGCGCTCGGCGTCGCGAAAGATGCCTCCTCTGAGGAGATCCAGAAGGCCTATCGCAAGCTGGCGCGGAAGTATCACCCCGACGTCAATCGCAGCGAAGGCGCCGAGGACAAGTTCAAAGAGATCACCGAGGCCTATGAGGCCCTGAAAGATCCCGAGAAGCGGGCAACCTACGACCAATACGGCTCGGCCTGGCGGCAAGCCGGCCGCGGCGGGCCACCACCCGGCTGGGAGAACGTGCGGGTGGACTTCGGCGGCGGCTCGAGCGGCTTCAGCTCATTTTTCGACATGCTCTTCAACCAGCAGCGGGCCGGAGCCGCGGGCGCCGCGGGCGGCGGCGCTCCATATTCCGGATTCGACTTCGGCGGCGGCTTCTCAGCCGGCAGCTACGACGCCGGCGGCTTCGGCGGCGGACTCGATCAAGAGGTAGAGCTGGAGCTGACGCTCGAGGACGCGGCGCGCGGCGGCCAGCGCGAACTGTCGATCCACGACCCGACCGCCGGCCGAAGCAAGACCTTCACGCTCAATCTACCGGCCGGCGTGACCGACGGTCAAAAGCTGCGACTCAAGGGGAAAGGCCTACAGAGCGCGGACGGTCGCTCCGGCGATCTTTTTCTTAAGATCTTGCTGCAGCCGCACGATGGCTTCACGCTCGACGGCCGCGACCTGCGCACTCAGATCCCCATCGCACCTTGGACCGCCGCACTCGGCGGCGAGGCGCGCGTGCAGACCCTCGATGGCGCGCTCAAGATCAAGATCCCCGCAGGCTCGTCGAGCGGCCAGAAGATCCGGCTGCGCGGCAAAGGCTTCCCGGCGCGCCAGGGAGACGCCGGCGATCTCCTCGCCGAGCTCAAGATCGTGGTACCGAAGCAGCTTTCGGACCGCGAGCGCGAGCTCTTCGAGCAGCTCGCCGAGGCCTCGAGCTTCGATCCCGACACATGATCGGTGAGCCGACGCTCAATCTGCCGGCTACACACTCAGGTTTCTCGATTTTCTTCGCTTCGTACTGAAGATTCCACCGGAAGGCGGAATCCAGCCTCGCGCTGCCCGGTTCTCTAACCTGACTCGATGAGACTCAGATCGAGGCTTAGCGGCTCCATCGCGCAGAAGCAGCGAACGATCGGCCGGCCGCCGCCGGCTTCTTTGATCGCGTGGGAGCTAGCTCGCCATCAGAGCGGCGAATCACCCGGCGCACCGAGGAAAGAGACCATGGATTTGAATCAGCTGACCCAGAAATCCCAAGAAGCCGTCCAGGCAGCACAGGACCGGGCCGTCACCTTCGGGCATCAGCAGGTCGACGTCGAGCACCTCGTCGCGGTGTTGATCGACGACGCCGGCGGCCTCGTACCGCGTCTGCTGGAGCGGATGGATGTGCCGGTGGAGGCCGTGCGCGCAGAGCTGAGTCGCGCACTCGAGCGCCGACCCCGCGTCACCGGGCCCGGCGCCGAACCCGGCAAGATCTTCGTCACCGAACGCCTTCAGCGCCTCTTGCTCGCGGCTCAAGATGCCGCCAAGCGGCTTCGGGACGAGTACGTCTCGGTCGAGCACCTGGCGCTCGCCGTCCTCGAGGAGGGGCCCGACACGGACGCCGGCAGGATCCTTTCGAGCCACGGCGTCACTCCCGACGTCTTCCTGCAGGCGCTCGTCGCCGTGCGCGGCAATCAGCGCGTCACCAGCGCCACCCCCGAGCAGGCCTACGAGGCGCTCGAAAAGTATGGGCAGGATCTCGTCGCCCTGGCGCGCCGAGGCAAGCTCGACCCGGTGATCGGGCGCGATGACGAGATCCGCCGCACGATCCGCATTCTGTCGCGCAAGACGAAGAACAACCCGGTGCTGATTGGCGAGCCGGGCGTCGGCAAGACCGCCATCGTCGAGGGCCTGGCGCAGCGCATCGTGCGCGGCGACGTTCCCGAGTGGCTCAAAGACCGGTCGGTCTTCTCGCTCGACCTCGGCGCGCTGCTGGCCGGCGCCAAATACCGCGGCGAGTTCGAGGAGCGGCTCAAGGCGGTCCTCAACGAGATCAAGGAGGCGGATGGCCGCATCCTGCTCTTCATCGACGAGGTGCACACCATCGTCGGCGCCGGCAAGACCGAAGGCGCGACCGACGCCGGCAACCTGCTGAAGCCCATGCTGGCACGCGGCGAGCTGCACTGCATCGGCGCCACGACGCTCGACGAGTACCGCAAGCACATCGAGAAAGATGCA